>NZ_QQTY01000005.1:0-300000 GCF_003670115.1 Natronorubrum halophilum | reverse complement strand
GGTTGGATGCCGATATACTGGGCGGACGGCGTCGCGAGGTACTCCGACAGGTGCGCGGATTTGATCGAGCCGTAGGCGACCGAGCCGTAGATCCGATACGACCACGGGTCACCGTCGGCGAAGACCGTGACGGGGAGGTCGAGTTCGTCGTGGAGCCGCTTGGTCAGTCGCCGTGTCGCCCGCGCCGGCTGGCCCCCGAGGTGGACGATGAGGGCGTCGTACTCCTCGTCGAACCCGTTCTCGACCAGTCGGTCGCGCATCCCACCGGTCTCGACGCAGAGCACGAACTCGGCGTCGTTGTCCAGGAACTCGATGGTGTCCGGGTTGTTCGGAATCTGGTAGCCGCCCTGTCCCACGTCGAGTTGACAGTGGATGTCGCGGTCGCCGCGGTTGGTCTGTTCGCGGATGCGAAGCGGGCCCATCACCTTCGCGCCCGACTCCTCGGGTCGCATGTGGAAGTCCTCGCGGGTAACCCCCGACACGATCTCTAAGTCCTCGATCAGCCCGTTGGACTCGTCCTGGTCGTTGAACTGGGCTTCGTTGTTGTCCCAGCTTTCGGAGAGGTAGTAGAGTTCACGCAGGGTCGAGGAGCGATCCTGTTCGAGCTGGGTCGCCAAGAACTCGATCGTGTAGACCGCCTTCAGGAGTTTCCGGGCGCCGCGGACGGAGTTGGCCGATCGGGTCGACTTCCGGTCGCCGTACACCCAGACGTCGCTGTCCTCGTCGTACTCGATGTTGTTCTTCGTCCGCGTCGGCACGGACATGTGGGGAATCTCGCCCAGTTCGAACTGATCGTAGAACTGCGCCGCGAGATCGAGCAACTGTGCTTTCGCCTGCTGGTCGGTGTCTGCGCTCATTGTTTCACCGTAAGTTTCTCGGTTTCGACTCCTTTCACGTCCAGATCGAAGCTCGCGTCGTCGGGCACGACGTACTCGAGAGCGACGTCCTCGTCGCTCGAGACGTCGGCCTCCCACTTGATGAACCACTCGCCGTCCATCTCGACGACGGTGGCTCCGTCGGAGAGGTTCGTCGGTTCGGCGGTCACGATCTCGGTAATCTCGAGCGACTCGTTCGTACTCGAGTTGTTCTCGACGGTGAGCGAGACGTTCTGGCCGTTGCCGTTCGCCTCGACCGAGCGTTCGACGAGTACGTTGTTCATGATGCGCGCGATGGCGTCGTCGATATCGGGCTCCTCGCGGCCGGTCACTTCGGCGACCTTCTCGGCCATCTTGGGGAGGATCTTCCCGAGGACGTTCTGTTTCTTCCGCCGCTGTTGCATCGAGCGGCGCTTGTTCAGGTAGCTCTTGAGTTCGCGTGCGGCCTCCCGGATCGCGAGTTCGATCTCGTCTTCCATCTCGGGGACGTTCGCGACGGCGTCTTTGGACTCGCTCGTGAAGGGAACGTTCGTCGAGGCGACGTGGACCATGATCACGGCCGGGCCGTTGGGGAGGCCGGAGCCGCCGGGTTGGTCGAGGCCGTAGTTGCGCCAGCCGATGGATTTGACCACGTCTGTCGTCGCACACGCGCCGCGCTGGTAGACCAGCGGAACGCGGTTGGCAAACCGCATGACGTCGGCACTGCCTTCGGCCGGAAGCTCCCCGCCGTAGGCGATGCCGGCCTCGACGATGAACGGATCGCCGCCGTGGACTTCGGCGTCCCGCGTGGCGGAGGCGTAGAAGTCGGCGTCGAACTCCTTCTCGAGGCCGGCCGTGATCAGGTCCTCCGAGATGGGGGCGAGACACCGCGTCGGCGGGGCCATGATATCGGTCGCGCGCATCCCGTCGACGAGATTGCTGGTGGCGTCGCGGTCGCTGTTGAGTTCGCGGACCAGCGGCGGATCGTCGGGGACCGTCGCCATCACGTCCCAGACGGCCTCGGTGATGTTCTCGCGGGCCGTTTCGCCGAAGGTGACGTCGTCGTACTCCTCGGTGAGCGCCGCGGCTCGGTCGACGTGTTCCCGGAGCCGCTTGTGGGTGAGCCGGTGGCGGACGTTCTCCCCGTCCTCGTGTTCGTCCTCGAACTTGGCCGCGAGTCGCT
The DNA here is from genome assembly GCF_003670115.1 of Natronorubrum halophilum. Lineage (NCBI taxonomy): Archaea > Methanobacteriati > Methanobacteriota > Halobacteria > Halobacteriales > Natrialbaceae > Natronorubrum > Natronorubrum halophilum. The sequence goes on along the minus strand of NZ_QQTY01000005.1, from coordinate 297,963 downwards.
CGGCGAAGGCGTGGATCACCTCGTCGTCCTTGCGAGTGCTCGTCGCGCCGTCGGCGAGTTCGTAGAGATCGGCGACGAGCCTCGAGTCGCCCGCTGCGTCGTCGTCTGATTCGGTTTCGTCGGGACCTGCGGCGTCGATGATCTCGAGCCAGACGGTCTCGACGGCGTTCTCTCGAACGGTGTCACCGAACGTCGTTCCCCGTTCGCTCTGGACGGTCTCGGCGGCCGAATCCACGATCTCGAGGAGTTCGTGGTGGGCGATTCGGTCGTGATCGTCGACCGCGTCGGCGATGGCGTCGGCGAAGGCCGCCGTCGCGTCAGCTCCTTTGTTTACGGTGGCGTCCGATACCGCCGTCCGAATGTCGAGATCTTCGTGCGCTTTCGGGGGTCTCCAGCGCATCTCGCGACCGTCGTGTCGGTCGCGAAACTCGTCGATAACCGATTCGGCGCTCTTTTTCCCCACGCGCGTAAATTCTTCCTGCAGGAATCCGGAGACCGTCTGCGAGTCCGTTACCGAGAGCATCTTCATCACGGTACCGAGTTCGACGCCGTGGGGGTGGGGCCGGATCTCTTCCGTCTCGTCGGGCAACTGATCCGTCGCCCGCTCGAATTTGAAGTGCTCCTGGGGTTCGTGTAACTCGAGTCGGGCGTGAGGGTTGACGACCGCCGTGTGCTTGATGTAGTCGTGAAGCTGTTGGCGTGCGCGCATGTTCCCCTCCATCTCGAGTTCGATGCGCGTCCCGTGCGGGCGGTCCCAGGAGGTGGTTTCCTCGACGCTGATCTCGGGTTCGTTGCTGTCGGTATCGACGATGAGTTCGAAGTACTCGGCCTCGCTCGCACCCTGGGTTCGACTGGTGATCTTGGCGGGTTTGCCGCTGGTCAGCTGCGAGTAGAGCACGGCGGCGGAGATCCCGATCCCCTGCTGGCCACGCGACTGTTCGCGGGCGTGAAACCGTGAGCCGTACAGGAGTTTTCCGAAGACCTTCGGCAGCGTTTCCTTCGTCAATCCGGGGCCGTTGTCCTCGACGATGAGCCGGTAGTAATCACCGGCCTCCTCGATTTCGACGTAGATATCCGGGAGAATGCCCGACTCTTCCGCGGCGTCTAAGGCGTTGTCAACAGCTTCCTTGACAGCCGTGACGAGGCCTCGAGCGCCGCTGTCGAAGCCAAGCATGTGCTTGTTCTTCTCGAAGAACTCGGCGATCGAGATCGCCTGCTGGCTTTCTGCCAGCTCCTCGGCGATTCCCACCTCGTCCTCGAGTGTCGACTGAAACGACGTCATTGTCCCTTCATACTAACGGCGGGGCTAAAAGGTGTGCGTTACCGGAGTGAAAGTGAATGGCGTACTCGATCCGCGCTCGAGCAGGGAGCACCGTAGCCGTCGGATCCGCTGCCAACTGGTGCATCAAGTGACGGTCTCGAGTGCGGTCCCTCGCCGTCCGGTCGATCCCGAATGCTGACCGCAACCGGTGTTCACTCCTCGATCGGCGGCCAGTACCAGGCGTCGGCACGCACTACCCCCAGGAGCTTCCGCCGGCGTTCCGTGAGACTCTCGAGTGCGTCGGCGAGTTCCTCGTCGTCAACGGTGGGAATCTCCTCCTCGCGAAGCCGCTCGAGTTCCGGTTCGGGCGGCACTTCGTCGGCCGGATCGATAAAGGCCGTTCCGAGCGTGTCGAGGTAGCTATCTACGCTCGAGCGGGCGTTCTCCACCAGCGCGGGGTTCGGCTGGGCGTCCGCGGAGACGCCGTGGCGAAACAGCGTCAGCGCCTCGTCGAGGATCGGGACGGCTATCGCCGAGGCCCGCGTTCCCCGTTCGCTGTGATAGTAGTGCAAAATCGGGTAGGCCTTGTGCTGGTCCGCGAGCAGCGATAGCTGCGTCGAGAGCGACTCGAGCGGCAGGTCGAGGCCGCGAAACTCCTCGTCGCCGTTCCAGCCCGCGCGGACGAACGCCTCGCTGCGTTCGCCCAGTCCGGTGACGTTGCTGGCGAACGAGCGTTTCTCGGAGACCGCACCGAGAACGGTGAGCACGTAGGAGACGCCGAGCGTGACGAAGGCCATCCCCGTCGCCGTCGTGAACGAACTGGCAATCTCCCAGGTCCCCGTCGTGGGGGAGTAGTCGCCGTTTCCGTTGGTGAACATCGTGTAGGCGACGTAGTAAAAGCGTCCCGCCCAATCGGCCGGTTCGCCGGTGTGGGGGCCGACGAGGGCAGGCTCGCCACTGGCGAAGATGAACGTCCACCCGAACCAGAGCAGCGCGATCCACATCGCGAGCGTGAGCGTGAGGATGAGCGGACCCGCGATGCTCAACGCGCGCGGATGATCGCCGCCCACCGCCCGGAGGCCGCGCCACGTCCAGGTCGTGAGCCGGGCCGAGAGCGGACCCGAACCACCGTCTACCCAGAGCGTCGTCCAGAGAATGTCGACGATCACGGCGGCGAGCACGACGAGACCGACGAGCAGATACAGCGCGTCCATTCAATCGCACCTATACGACGGAGGCCCGTCAACGACACCCCGGTCACTGACGCGCTTTTTTCAGTACCCGCGCGAAGAAGCCGTCTCGAGCGAGCGCGAGGAGGCCGTCGCGCGTTACACTGACACGCTTTTCGATCCGGCCGTGACCGGTTGCCTCAGAGATAGGCCTACGGGGCAGTGGATTTATGAGATTCACCGCTCACTAACGACCATGAGTACACGACCGGGTGCCACGGATGGATCCTTTTGGGGGGACGTCGACGACGATGTGGCACGCACTCGGTATCAGACGCTCGTCGAAACGATCGACGACGGAATTTTCCGGCTCGACGCCGACGGTCGCTTCGCCGCGATCAACGATGCACTCGTCGAAACGACGGGCTACACTCGCGAGGAACTCGTCGGCGAACCCGTCTCTTTTCTCTTCGGTACCGCTGTCGAACGGATCGAACGGAAACTCGATCGCCGCGGTTCGACGGCGGACAGCGAAACTGTGACCGCCGAACTCGCCGTTCGGAGCGCCACTGACGGATCGGTTTCCTGCGAACTTCGCCTCAACCCGCTCGGAGACGACGTCGAGGTACGCGGGTTCGTTGGCGTCGCTCGGACGCACTTCGACACGGGGTCGCGATCGAACCGTTCCGATTCGTCGGGGGAATCGTCCGCATCGAACACACCCGTACTCGACGAGGTCAACACCGGTCTCGTCGTGCTCGACGAGACGTTCGAAGTCGCCTGGATCGACGAGACTGGCGAGAAATTCCTCGGTCTCGAGCGTGACGAAATCGTTGGACGGGACAATCGGAGGGTGATCGAGAACACGCTCACGGATCGCTTCGCCGAGTCCGACTCGTTCGCCGAGACGGTCCTCGGAAGCTACGAGGACAACAGCTACGTCGACCGCCTCGAGTGTCGGGTTACCGCCGACGAATCCGAAGGCCGCGAGGAACGCTGGCTCGAGTATCAGAGCAAGCCTGATCGAGTCGGGAGCGTACGCGGGCGGGTCGAACTCTACTACGATATCACCGATCGAAAGCGCTCTGAAGGAGTCCTCCAGGAGAGCGAAGAACGGTTTCAATCGCTGGTCAACGCGGTCGAAGAGTACGCGATTTTCCGGCTCGATTCGGACGGACACGTCGCCAGTTGGAACGAAGGAGCGAGACAGATCAAGGGCTACGACCGCGAGGAGATCCTCGGCGAGCACATCTCCACGTTCTACACCGAGAGCGATCGAGCGGCGAACGTGCCCGAACGAAACCTCGAAAAGTCGATCGAGAACGGCTCTCTCGAGGACGAGGGGTGGCGCGTCAGAAACGACGGGACGAAGTTCTGGGCGAACGTCACGATTACCCCGGTGTGGGTCGACGACGGTACCCATCGTGGCTATCTGAAGGTCACTCGCGACATGACTGCCCGGCGGGAGCGCGAGCGAGAACTCGAGGGGGAACTCCAGCGTATTCTCAGTCGGATCTCTGATGCGTTCTACGCCGTCGACGACCAGTTCCGATTCACTCACGTCAACGACCGCGCCGAAGAGCTCTTACAGCACTCCGAGGAGGAACTGCTCGGCGAGAACCTCTGGGACGTGTTCCCCTCCGCCGCCGAAATCGACGAGGTCTGGGACGCCTTCCGGACGGCGGCGGAAACACAGGAGTCGACCAGCTACGAACTGTACTACGACACGCTCGGCTTCTGGGTCGAGGCGAACTGCTACCCCTCCGAAACCGGTATTTCGGTGTACTTCCGTGACGTTACCGAACGCCGGAAGCGTCAGCAGGCCCTCGAGGAGTCCGAGCAGCGCTATCGCACCCTCGCGGAGTACTTCCCGAACGGTCTCGTCACGCTCTTCGATTACGACCTTGAGTACACGCTGGCGGCGGGCCAGGGGTTCGACCGCATTCCCGTCGATCCCAGCGATCTCGAGGGACGGAACGTCGTCGACGTCTGGCCGTCGGAAATCGCCACCGACCTCGAGACCGCGTTTCTGGCTGCACTGGCGGGTGAGGATCGATCGGTCGAAATCACGTACGCCGGACGGGAGTGGGTGATCCACGCGGTTCCGATCACCGACGAGCGAGGCGACGTCCTCGCCGGGATGACGATGGCCCAGGACATCACCGAACAGAAAGAACGGGAGCGGTACTTAGAAGACGCGAAAGCACAGCTCGAGGCGGCGACGGAGGCCGGGGCAGTCGGAACGTGGGAGTGGCACATCCCAGCGGATCAGTTCGTGGCCGGGCGGTCGTTCGCCACGACGTTCGGCGTCGATCCCGACGCGGCCCGAGAGGGTGTTCCGCTCGAGCGCATCACGTCCTCGATTCACGAGGCCGACCGCGAGCGGGTGATGCGACGAATCGAGGCCGCCATCGAATCGGGCGGGGAGTACGAGGAGGAGTACCGCGTCTGGAACGCCGACGGCGAACTCCGATGGGTCGTTGCCCGTGGCCACATCGAATGTGACGAGGACGGTACGCCGCTCACGTTCCCCGGCGCGTTGACGGACATTACGGAGCGAAAGCGAGCCGAACTGGAACTGCAGCGGAACAAAGAACAGCTCCAGTCCCTCTTCGAGATCCTCCCCGTGGGGGTCGTCGTCGCGGATCAGGACGGTGGCCTCGTCGAGGCCAACACGGCTGCCGAAGACATCTGGGGCGGCGACGTGTTCGACGCCGACTCGATCGAGGACTACGACGAGTTCCCCGTCAGGTGGGCCGACACGGGCGAACCGGGCCAGAGCGACGAGTGGACGCTCGCCAAGGTACTGGCGGGCGAGGAACTAACCGACCCCAGAACCTTAGAGATCGACGCCGTAGACGGCGAGAAGCGAACCCTCAGCGTCAAGGGAATGCCGATCAGGAACGAGCGCGGCGACGTGACTCGCGGCGTGGTGACGATGTCCGACATCACCGAACGCACGGAGTACCAGCGCAGACTCGAGCAGACAATTTCGAAACTCGAGGAGTCGAACGAACGCTTAGAGCAGTTCGCCTACGCCGCCAGCCACGACCTCCAGGAGCCCCTCCGGATGGTCTCGAGCTATCTCCAGTTGATCGAACGCCGCTACGCCGACGAACTCGATGCGGACGGCGAGGAGTTCCTCGCGTACGCTGTCAACGGTGCCGACCGGATGCGGAGGATGATCGAGGGTTTGCTCGAGTACTCCAGGGTCGAGACGCGCGGGGACCCGCTCGAGCCGGTGGAACTCGAGGCCGTTCTCGAAGACGTCCTCGAGGATCTTCAACTCCAGATCGAGGACCACGGGGTCGAGATCACGGTCGAGGAATTGCCCCGCGTCGAGGGTGATCCGAGCCAGTTGCGACAGGTCCTCCAGAACCTCCTGACGAACGCGATCACGTACAGCGGGGACGAGACGCCCCGTATCCGCGTCGACGCCGAGCGGCGCGGACAGAGGTGGGTGGTGTCAGTCCACGATGAGGGAATCGGTATCGATCCCGCGGATCAAGAGCGCGTGTTCGACGTCTTCCAGCGCCTCCACAGCCGCGAGGAACATCCCGGCACCGGGATCGGACTCGCGCTCTGTCAGCGGATCGTCGAACGCCACGACGGCGACATCTGGGTCGATTCCGAACCGGGTGCGGGAGCGACGTTCTCGTTTACCCTGTCGGCGGCCGAGCGCCGATGAGGCGCGTCCGTCCGACGGTACGCTCTTCGTCTCCGTTTTTGGAACGTGCGATGTCTCCTTTTGGCTTACCCGCAGGTAAGAACCCTCGAGGTCGCCGATCTGCCAGAGCCAGCGATGAGTACCCGCGTGCGACCCGCCAACCTTCTCGCGGAGCCGACCGATCCCGACCGGACCGATAAATGAATAATGACGATAACAAATCTCGAGGCGACGCTGGGAACGCCGCAGCGATTCGACCGCGAGGAGATTTCCCTCGAGACCACCCCCTCTCGAGCGGACCAAAAGCGTCTTCCTTTCGACGGAACTACTGAACATATCAACGGATTCATGAGTACCGAGCCAACGAACCCCGAAACTGTCGACACGGTCGAGAGCGACGCTGTCGCCGAAACCGGAGCGGCGAGCGCCCGCTCCGGGGACGAACGGGGCGTCCCCGCACTCGCCGTCGACGGGCTTTCGAAGACCTTCGGGGACGGAGAAGACGCCGTGACGGCCGTCGAGGACGTCTCCTTTACCGTCGAATCCGGCGAGGTGATCGGGATACTCGGTCCCAACGGTGCCGGAAAGACGACGACGATCAAATCGATCCTCGGCTTGATACTCCCCGATTCGGGATCGGTTCGGATCCAGGGGATCGACGTCTACGGTCGACCGCGGGAGGCCTATCAACACGTCGACGCCATGTTAGAGGGAGCGCGCAACGACTACTGGCGGCTCACCGTCAGGGAGAACCTCCGATACTTCGCGGCGATCAGGGGCCAGAACCCCGACGCACTCGCCGACCGCCACGACGAACTGTTGGAACGCTTCGACCTCGCGGACAGGGCCGATACCCCGGTTCGGGAGCTCTCCCGGGGAATGAAACAGAAAGTCTCGCTGGCGAGCGTTCTCTCCGGGAGCGTCTCCGTCGCGTTCCTCGACGAGCCGACGCTCGGTCTCGACGTCGAGAGTTCGCTCAAACTCCGGCGCGAACTCGTCACGCTGGCCGAAGAACGCGGTCTGACGCTGCTGGTGTCCAGTCACGACATGGACGTCATCGAGGCGGTCTGCGACCGCGTGATCATCATGAACGAGGGCCGGATCATCGCCAACGACACCGTCGAGAGCCTGCTTGCGGGCTTCGAGACGCAGGGGTATCGGCTCACCGTCCGCGGAGCCGACGACGCGATCCTCGCCGACCTCCGCGACCGGTTCGACGTGACCGCGCTCGAGCGACTGGACGACCGAACGCGCTTCGAGGTGGCGGCCGACTCCGCGACGTTCTACCGCCTGACCGACGCCATGGAACGCCACGGGCTCGAGCTCGCGGCCGTCGACACCGTCCAGCCCGACCTCGAGGAAGCGTTCGTCGAGATGACCGGGGAGGGGAGTCACCGATGATATCGATCGGCCGCAGTCGCGGTGAGGATGGAGGGGCACGATGACGGCCGCCCCGCAACCGCTCCGGACGGGCGGCTACTATCACCTCCTGCGGGCCGTTATCTACCGCGATCTGCTGATATGGATCCGGTATCCCGTCAACGCGGGGCTCGTGTTGTTCATGAACCTGCTCTTTTTCGTGATGCTGTTCTACGGCGGGACCCTGCTCGCGGGGGAGGCGATCGGCGACTCCATCGAAGGGCTGATCGTCGGCTACTTCCTGTGGACGCTGTCGACCGGCGCGTACTCGGGGATCACCAACGACGTTCGGTCCGAGGCCAGCTGGGGTACCCTCGAGCGCCACTACATCACGCCCTTCGGCTTCGGACCGGTCGTCCTCACCAAGGCGGTCGCGATCGTCTTCCGGACGTTTCTCACGTCCTCGGCCGTCCTCGTGGTGATGTTGCTGCTGACCGGAACGCGACTCGAGTTGCACCTCCTGACCGTCGTCCCCGTGGCGATGCTGGCGATCACCTCCGCGCTGGGCCTCGGTCTCGCCATGGGTGGATTGAGCGTGCTGTACAAGCGGATCGACAGCGTCGTCAACCTCCTCGGGTTCGCGTTCGTCGGCCTGATTTCGGCTCCCGCCTTCGATCTGTGGTGGACGGCCGCACTGCCGCTGGTGCAGGGGAGCGCCCTGCTCCAGCTAACGATGACCGAGGGCGTTCGACTCTGGGAGTTCGACCCCGTCGCGTTCGCCGTCCTCGTCGCGACGGCGGTCGGCTACCTGGGACTCGGCTACGCCGTGTTCGGTCTCACGACGAAGCGCGCCCGCACGTTGGGCGTCCTCGGCGATTATTAAACGGCGTCTGGGGGTCCGTTCCGAGTCGCCCGTCGTTTCGCTTTGCGGAGCCCGACCGTAGTCACCGATCGACGCTCACCGTTCACAAACCCTTATATATAGGTGTCCCTTACCTGAGGTGAAGGTCACGAACGACCTGAGGAACCAATGCAAGGTCAATCCCAACAGCAGGCCTACGACCGGGGGATCACGATCTTCTCCCCGGACGGACGCCTCTATCAAGTCGAATACGCTCGCGAAGCCGTCAAACGCGGCACCCCGAGCGTCGGTATCCGCACCCAGGAGGGCGTCGTCCTCGCGGCCAACCGGCAGGTCAATTCGTCGCTCATGGAACGCTCGAGCGTCGAAAAGATCCACAAGGCCGACGATCACATCGGTATCGCGAGCGCCGGTCACGTGGCCGACGCGCGCCAACTCGTCGACCTCGCTCGGCGGCGCGCCCAGGGCGAACAGCTCCGGTACGGCGAAACGATCGGCGTCGAAACGCTGACGCGGTCCGTCACCGATCACATTCAGGAGTACACCCAGACCGGCGGGGCGCGCCCGTTCGGCGTCGCCTTGCTCGTCGGCGGTATCGACGGCGACGGCGAGCCGCGCCTGTTCGAGACCGATCCGTCGGGAACCGACTACGAGTGGCAGGCGGCTGCCATCGGCAGCAATCGCAACGAGATTCAAGACTACCTCGAGGAGCACTATCGGCCCGACCTCGACCTCGACGCGGGACTCGAACTCGCGCTGAACGCGCTCGCGGCGGCCGAAGACGACCCCGTCGACGCTGCCGACGTCGACGTCGCGACGATCGGCACCGACGACGAGACGTTCCGCTCGGTCTCGACCGACTACCTCGAGACGATCCTCGCCGAAATCGACGGGGGTGAACTCGATGAGTGAGTGGAACGCCGGCTCGAACGTCGCGGCCGACGGCTCGCCGTCGCCCTACGAGCCCGAACTCGGCTCGCTGCCACGCGCTGGCGAGGACGAGGAGAACGTAAACTCCACGGGGACGACGACCGTCGGGATTACGACCGATGAGGGCGTCGTCATCGCGACGGACATGCGCGCCAGCCTCGGCGGCCGGTTCGTCTCGAACAAGAACGTCCAGAAGGTGGAACAGATCCACCCCACGGCGGCGCTCACGCTCGTCGGCAGCGTCGGCGGGGCGCAGTCGTTCATCCGATCGCTGCGATCCGAAGTCAACCTCTACGAGGCCCGCCGCGGCGAGCAGATGAGCGTTCCGGCGCTGGCGACGCTCGCGGGAAACTTCGCCCGCGGCGGCCCGTTTCAGGCGATCAATCCCATCCTCGGCGGCGTGGACGAGGCGGGCAGTCACGTCTACAGCATCGACCCCGCCGGCGGCGTGATGGCCGACGACTACACGGTTACCGGCAGCGGGATGCAACTCGCCTACGGACTCCTCGAGAACGAGTACGCGGACGAGCTCTCGCTTTCGGACGCGCGGTCGGTGGCGGCTCGCGCCATCAAGAGCGCCGTCGAGCGCGATACCGGCTCCGGAAACGGCGTCTTCCTCGCGGAGATCACCGGCGACGGCGTCGACATTCAGGGCCACAACTCGTTCGACGCGGTCGTCTAAGAGGTCAGGGGTCCCGTCGCCTCGCTTTTGTAGAGGCGACCATTCTTTTTTGTGCTGCTCGCGCGCGAGCGCGTACACGTGAGTTTTATTAGGGCCCGACCACTACCCGAAAGCAGGTTTTACATGTCCCAGGAAAGCGAGTACGGCGCCGGGCAGATTCAGGTCCTCGAGGGCCTGGAGGCTGTGCGAAAGCGACCGGCGATGTACATCGGCTCTACCGATTCTCGAGGACTCCACCATCTCGTCTACGAAGTGGTGGACAACTCGATCGACGAGGCACTGGCCGGTCACTGCGACGACATCACCGTCTCGATCAACGACGACGGTTCGGTGACCGTCGCGGACGATGGCCGAGGTATCCCCGTCGATACACACGATGAATACGACCGTCCGGCGCTCGAGGTCATCCTGACGGTCCTCCACGCCGGCGGGAAGTTCGACAACAAGTCCTATCAGGTCTCCGGCGGCCTCCACGGCGTCGGCGTGAGCGTGGTCAACGCGCTCTCCGAGCGCCTCGAGGCCGAGGTCAAACGCAATGGTGGCGTCTTCCGCCACGCGTTCGAGGAGGGCGAACCCGTCGGCGATATGGAGCGGGTTCGCGATATGGAGTCCGGGGAGGAGACCGGCACGCAGGTTCAGTTCTGGCCCGACACCGGAATCTTCGAGGCCGACGAGTTCTCGTTCTCGACGCTCTCGAATCGGCTCCGCGAACTCGCCTTCCTCAACTCCGGCGTCCGCATCACCCTGCGCGACGAACGCGAAGAGAACGCCGAGGACGGCGAATTCGTCGAGGAGACCTACGAGTACGAGGGCGGTATCCGCGAGTTCGTCGAGTACCTCAACGAGACGCGCTCCGCGATGCACGAGGAGGTCATCTACTTCGAGGACGAAGACCAGAACATCCAGGTCGAAGTCGCGATGCAGGCCACCGAGGAGCTGCAGGGCTCGATTCACGCCTTCGCGAACAACATCAACACTCGGGAGGGCGGCACGCACCTGACCGGGTTCAAGACCGCGCTCACGCGAACGGTCAACGACTACGCACAGAGCAACGACCTGCTCTCGGATCTCGAGGAGAACCTCACGGGCGAAGACATCCGCGAGGGGCTCACCGCGGTGATCTCGATCAAACACCCGGACCCACAGTTCGAGGGCCAGACGAAGACGAAACTCGGCAACTCGGAGGTCCGCGGTATCGTCGAGAGCGCGATGCACGCGGGGCTTGGCACCTACTTCGAGGAACACCCCGACACCGCACAGGCCATCGTCATGAAAGCCGTCGAGGCGGCGAAGGCGCGGAAAGCGGCCCGGAAGGCGGAAGAGCTGACTCGGCGCAAGTCGGCGCTCGATTCGACCTCCCTGCCCGGGAAGCTGGCGGACTGCCAGACCAAGGATCCCGACGAGGCCGAACTGTTCATCGCGGAGGGTGACTCCGCGGGCGGCAGCGCGAAGCAGGCCCGGAATCCCGAGTTCCAGGCCGTCTTGCCGATCAAGGGGAAGATTCTGAACGTCGAGAAACACCGCCTCGACCGGATTTTGGAGAACGACGAGATCCGGAACATGATCACCGCGATCGGCGCGGGGATCGGCGACGAGTTCGACGTCGAGGACGTCCGCTACAAGAAGATCATCATGGCGACGGACGCCGACGTCGACGGGGCCCACATCCGGACCCTTCTGTTGACGTTCTTCTACCGGCACATGCGGCCGCTGCTCGAGGGCGGCTACGTCTACGCGACCCAGCCGCCGCTGTACCGCATCCGGTACCGGGGCGAGACCTACGACGCGATGACCGACGCCGAACGCGACGAGATCGTCGAGGAGAAGTGCGACGGGAACCCGACGCAGGTCCAGCGGTTCAAGGGCTTAGGCGAGATGAACCCCGAACAGCTCTGGGAGACGACGATGAACCCAGACAACCGTATCCTCAAACAGATCACGATCGAGGACGCGGCCGCGGCGGACAAGATGTTCTCCGTGCTGATGGGCGACGCCGTCGAACCGCGAAAGCAGTTTATCAAGGACAACGCTCCCGAGGCCGAATGGATCGACATTTGAGCGCTGGAGACGAGGTGAGGTAACTACATGAGTTCAGACGTACCCGATCCGACTGACGTACAGGCACGGACGGTCGAAAACGTCCGCATCGAAGACGAGATGGAGCAGAGCTACATCGACTACGCGATGAGCGTCATCGCGGGTCGGGCGCTCCCACGCGTCGAGGACGGCCTGAAGCCGGTCCACCGGCGCATTCTGTACGCGATGCACGAAATGGGCGTCTCGAGCGGCTCGAGTCACCGAAAGTCCTCCTCGATCGTCGGGGAGACGATGGGTGACTACCACCCCCACGGTGACAGTCCGATCTACGACACGCTCGTGCGGATGGCCCAGGACTTCTCGATGCGCTATCCCCTCGTGGACGGGCAGGGGAACTTCGGTTCGATGGACGGCGACCCCGCCGCAGCGCCCCGATACACTGAGGCGCGAATGGCGGCCATCTCCGAGGAGTTGCTCGAGGACATCGACAAGGACACGGTCGACTTTTCGGCGAACTACGACGATCGCCTGCAGGAGCCGGACGTGTTGCCGGCGGCGTTCCCGAACCTCCTCGTGAATGGCTCCTCGGGGATCGCGGTCGGGATGTCGACGAACATCCCGCCGCACAACTTGGGCGAGGTGATCGACGCGACGATCGAACTCATCGACAACCCCGACGCGACGGTCGAAGAGCTGATGGAGCACGTCAAGGGGCCGGACTTCCCCACCGGTGCGAACATCGTCGGCCGCGACGCCATCTACTCGGCGTACAAGACCGGCCGCGGACGCATCCGCGTCCGCGCCGAGTTCGAGGTCGAGGAGTGGAAGAACGGCCGCGAGCGAATCGTGGTCTCGGAGCTCCCCTACCAGTCCAACAAGGCCCGAATGGTCGAACGAATCGCCGACGACGTCCACGAGGGTAAAATCGAGGACATCTCGGATCTGCGCGACGAGTCCGACCGAAACGGCGTCCGCATCGTCATCGAACTCAAACGCGGCGCGAACGCCGACGTCGTCAAGAACAAACTGCTCGAGAACCATCTCGAGAAAACCTTCGGCGTCATCAACCTCGCGCTGGTCGACGGCCAGCCGCGGGTGCTCTCCCTGCGAGAGACCCTAGAGGAGTACGTCGCCCACCGACGGAACGTCGTTCGGCGGCGCAGCGAGTACGACCTCAAAGAAGCCGAGGACCGCGCGCACATCCTCGAAGGCCGGCTGACGGCCGTCGAGAACGCCGACGACGTCGTCGAACTGATCCGCAACAGCGAGGATCGTTCGGCCGCGAAGGAGGCGCTGCGGGAGGCCTACGACTTCTCCCAGGACCAGGCGGAACACATCGTCCGGATGCAACTCGGCAGCCTCACGTCGATAGAGACGGCCGAGATCGAAACCGAGTACGAGGAGGTTCAGGCCGAAATCGAACGGCTGACGGCGATCCTCGAGAGCGAGCAGGAACTGCTCGGCGTCATCAAGGACGAACTCCGCGAGATCAAAGCCGAGTACTCGGACGACCGTCGAACCTCGATCGTCGAGGACCAGGGGACGGTCACCCACGAGGATCTCATCCCGGAGGAAGAAGTCTTCGTCGTCATGACCGAAGACGACTACGTCAAGCGGATGCCGATCGAGAACTTCGACCCCCAGGGTCGAGGCGGCAAGGGGATCATCGGTGCGGACGTCAAGGACGATGACCGCGTGACGACGGTGTTCCGGGCGAACACCCACGATTACCTGCTGTGCTTCACTAACCAGGGGAGGGTCTACCAGCTGAAGACCTACGAAATCCCGGAGATGGGCCGAACCGCCCGGGGGAAGTCGGCGGTCAACATCCTCGATCTCGATACCGACGAGGATATCACGGCGATCGTCGACACCGACGCCTTCGGCGACGAGGAGTACGTGACGATGACGACCCGTCACGGATACGTCAAGCGAACGGCCGGCGAGCAGTTCGACAACATCCGTTCGACCGGGATCATCGCGGCCGACCTCGAGGAGGGCGACGAACTCGTCGACGTCGAAGTCACCGACGGCTCGCAGGATCTGGTCATCGCGACGGAAGGCGGGATGACGATCCGATTCGACGAGAGCGAGGTTCGCGCGATGGGGCGAAACGCCCGCGGCGTCAACGGTATCAAACTCGCCGACGACGACGCCGTTGCCGGCCTGGTCGCGACCGACGAGGACGACGGGCGGGCGCTGTTGACCGTAACCCGAAACGGGTACGGCAAGCGGACCCGCCTCTCGGAGTACCGCACCCAGTCGCGCTACGGCAAGGGACTGATCGACATCAAAACGGGCGAGCGAAACGGACCCGTAACGGCCGTCAAGGCCGTCGCCGACGACGATCAGCTCGTCGTGATGAGCGAACGCGGGCAGATCGTCCGCACCCGCGTCGACGAAATTTCGACGGTCGGGCGCAACACCATGGGCGTGATCGTGATGGCCGTCGAAGACGGCGACGCGGTCGCGAGCGTCGACGAGATTCCGGCGGCTACGACGGTCGATACCGACGAGAGCTGAGTATCACGGCGCGGTTCTTTTCCGTTTAGACGGCTTTTCGACGCCTCTAGAGGCGGGGGAGCGCTCGGCGGAAGAGAAACGGCGTGAGGATCGGTCTCGTGACACACATCCTGTCTCGAGAGCGCATAAGAGAACCCGTCGGGTAGAGCGAGGAGCGACGAGACGGGCTACCGGCGTGCGGTTCAGTGGGCTGGTTCTTCGGCGGGAGCGACCATGTCCTCGATGCGCAGGATGAGGATGTTGTTGGTGTCGTCCTTGCCGTCGACGCGGCCCTCGATAACGAGTTTCGAGAGGGGCGTCGGGCCGACGATAACCGTGTCGTCCTCGTGAATCTCGCCCATCGATCCCTGCATGTGGATCTCGGCGCGACAGAGTTCGGGATGGTGGACGCTCGAGAGGTCTATCTCTTCGACGATGACGTCCTCGACGGGGTTCCCCTCGTGCTCGAGCGGAACGGAGGCCGGATCGTCCATCTGCTGGATCTCGAGGGCTTCGTAGGCGGCCGCGGTGGGTTTGTACCCGCCTTTGGGTCCTGGTACGCCTTCGACGAGTTGCAAGGCCTTGAGACTCTGCATCTGGTTGCGAATCGTCCCCGGATTTCGATCGACCTGTTCGGCGATATCCTCTCCTTTGATGGCGGCTTCCGACTCTTTGTGCAGATTCGTTAGCGCCCGGAGAATTTTCTTTTGGCTGGGGGTGAGTTCGATGGATGACATACTATATTGTTCGTAAGTGGGTTCCTTAAACCCGACGGGTGGGTTACGCTGTTTCCCTCAGATTCTGACGTTCGAGTCGGCTACAGTAAGGCGTTTTGTTTCGATAGTTGTCCGCAGTTCGTGACGGAATACTGATGATGAGCTGTTAGCTGTACCGCAGTAGGGCGGTTTTCGGCTCGTCCTCGTGACCACCCGATTGGCGACGACCGGCAGTCGCTCGAGCTATCGGCACGACTGAAACGAACTGCGCGATCGTATGTAAGGAGACGGCGAGCAGTGTCTCAGTGGCGAGTGTACCCCATCCTGCCCCGTCGTGGACCTACGTCACCCTCGGTAGCGTGAGGTCGAGACGGCATCAGCCAGCGGTTAGACGCGTCTAAAATCGGGCGTGGTCATGAATATTCACAGCGGTGGGCGTCTGAATGCGGCTCCCCTCCGGATAGTTGCGCGGAGACGATCCCTGTGCGCTATTGCTCGAGTTCCGGTGGTGCGGCGACGCGAACGTGGTGGGCGACGGATTCGGGGAGCGAGACGGTTCCCTCGCGACTGCTCGAGCGCGCGGTGACCATCCCGAAGGGGGCGACCTCGAGTATCTCGAGTTCGACGCCGGGTTCGACCCCGTGGTCGGCGAGGTACGAGAGGACGTCGGCGTCGCGGTCGGCGACCTCCTCGACGACCACGACGTCGTCCTCCTCGAACTCCGTGACGGACTTGCCCTCGGTTCGTTCGGGCGGTTCGAGGTCGGCACCGGGAATCGGTGAGCCGTGCGGGTCGACGGTCGGTTCGCCGAGGGCGTCCGCGACGCGCGCTTCGAAGTCTTCGCTGATGTGGTGTTCGAGTCGGTCGGCTTCCTCGTGGACCTCCGCCCAGTCGTAGTCGAGATGTTCGGTGAGGTAGGCCTCGAGCAGCCGGTGATGGCGGATCACCTCGAGAGCGACGGTTTCGCCTTCACCGGTGAGGGTGACGCCGCGGTACTTCTCGCGGTCGACGAAGCCGCGGTCCTCGAGTTTGTCGAGCATGCTGGTAACGGTCGGCGACGTGACGTCCAGCTCTTCGGCGATGGCCGACGTCTTGATTCGCCCGTCGGTCTCGCGTTGAAGCTGATAGATCGCCTTGAGATAGTCCTCCATCACGTCGCTCAGCATCATCGTACTCGGAATTTAGCCCCATCTAACCCTAAATCTGTCGCTGTCTCATACGGCGGGGAAAAGCCGGTAACGGGGGCGGCCAGCCGATCGACCGGACGCACCTAAGCGGGGTGGCCGCCGGTATCGATCGTCACGATCAAACCACGCCGTTTCGTAGGGAGCGTATGGGTACGACCGTCAGAATCATCGGTGCGCCGATGGACTACGGGGCGGATCGCCGCGGCGTCGACATGGGACCATCGGCTATTCGGTACGCGGGACTGGCCGACGGATTAGTGCACGCCGGCGTCGAACCGGTCGATGCGGGGGATCTCTCGATTCCGCGGGCGGAAGAGCGCGATCCGGACGTCGACCAGCCGAGTCGAGGAAACGCGAAATTCCTTCGCGAGGTCGAGGACGTCTGTACGCGACTGAGCGATCAGGTTGCGGACGCGCTGGCGGCCGACGAGTTTCCGCTCGTGTTGGGCGGGGATCACTCGGTTGCGATCGGATCGATGCACGGTTCGTCGCGAGATGCCAACCTCGGTGTGATCTGGTTCGACGCCCACGCGGACCTCAACACGCCGGAGACGTCTCCCAGCGGCAACGTCCACGGGATGCCCCTCGCCGCGACGCTCGGTCGCGGTGCCTTCGAGGAGATGGAGTGGGCTACCGCGCCGGGCGTCCGCGAGGAGTCGATCGCGTACGTCGGCCTGCGGAGCATCGACGAACGCGAACGGGAACTGCTCCGCGAGAGCCAGATGACGGCGTTTACCATGGCCGACATCGACGAGCGCGGGATGACCGCCGTCGTCGCGGACGCACTCGACGTCGCAACCGACGGTACCGACGGGATTCACGTCAGTCTCGACCTCGACTGGCTCGATCCCAAGACGGCCCCCGGCGTCGGGACGCCCGTCCGCGGCGGCGTCACCTACCGAGAAGCCCACGCCGCGCTCGAGACCGTCTCTCAGCGTCAGGAGACCGACGGGATCGTCCGGTCGATGGACGTCGTCGAAGTGAATCCGATCCTCGACGAAGGCAACGAGACGGCGACGCTCGCAGCCGAACTCACCGCGAGCGCGTTCGGCGAACGAATCCTCTGATCGGAACGGCCGTCGCAGGGTCGACAGCCGGACCGAGACCCCATTGCGTCATGAGAACACACATCACGTAGGTATCGGTTCCAACACCTTTGTATCGTAGTGTTTCAGATGAATAGGTATGACTGAAAACGTCGTCGTGCTCGGGGCCGGATATGCCGGTACCGGTGCGATCAACAAACTCCAGTCGGAACTCGGGGGCAACGCGCGCCTCACTTGGATCGCAGACGTCGACTATCATCTGGTTCTCCACGAGTCCCACCGCGTGATCCGCGACCCTGACGTCCGCTCGGACATCACGTTCCGCGTCGATCGGATCGCGGACCCGTCGACGCGGTTCATTCATGACGACGTCACGGGTCTCGACGTGGAGGAGCAAGTCGTCGAACTCGCCGACACCGACGACGTCGAGTACGACTACGTCCTCGTCGGACTCGGCAGCCAAACCGCCTACTACGGCATTCCCGGCCTCGAGGAGCACTCGCTCACCCTGAAGAGTCTCGATGACGCACTCGAGATTCACGAGGCCATCACGGACGCCAGCCAGGAGGCGACCCGCGGCGAACCCGCACAGGTCGTCATCGGCGGTGCCGGACTCTCGGGCATTCAAACCGCCGGCGAGATCGCGGAGTTCCGCGACGCCCACCGCGCGCCGATCGACATCCACCTCGTCGAGGCGCTCGATGAGATCTTCCCCGGGAACGATCCGGAGATCCAGCAGGCCCTACGAGACCTGCTCGAGGAGGCCGGCGTCCAGATTCACACGGACGACCCGATCACGGAAGCCAACGCGGAAACCATCGAGTTCGACGAGGGCGACCCACTCGACCACGACGTCCTCGTCTGGACCGGCGGAATCACGGGCCGCGACGCGATGGACGACGTCGACCTCGACAACGAGCACAACCGCGTCAACACGGCGGCCAACTTTCAGACATCCGACGAGCGCGTCTTCGCGATCGGCGACTCGGCGATCATCGATCAGGGAGACCAGCCCGCACCGCCGACCGCACAGGCCGCCTGGCAGGCCGCGGAGGTCGCCGGCGAGAACATCTCCCGTGCCATCGAGAATCGCCCGCTGAAGACCTGGGAGTACAACAACAAGGGGACCGTCGTCTCCGTCGGCGAGAAGGCAGTCGCCCACGACGTCGCGATGCTCCCTCTCGACACCTTCGGGGGCATCCCCGCGAAGAATCTCAAAAAGATGATCGCCGCCCGCTGGATCGCGGACATCACCTCCTGGAACCAGGCCCGCAAGTCCTGGTCGTCGCTGTAACCGTTCCCCGACCGGTTCCGACTTCTGGGGCGACCGCTTTTCCGTTCTATTCGACCCAACAGTGTCGCTACCGTCGCGCTGATCGCGGCTGTACGAGGAACAACGTCCGCTCGAGTTAGCGCTCGCTGTCGGCGGCATCTTCGTTTCCACTCCCGTCACCGTCGCCCTCCGTAGCGCCCCCGGTCTTCCCCGACCCCATCGGCTCGGCCGGAACGCCCGCAACCGTCGTGTCCGGCGGCACGTCACGCGTCACGAGCGAGTTCGCCGCGACGCGTGCGTCCGGGCCGATTTCGACGCCGGGGAGCACGATGGCCCCGGCACCGATCATCGCCCGCTCGCCGATCCGGACCTCCCCCGTCCGGTACTCGTCTTGCAGAAACTCGTGACAGAGAATCGTCGCGTCGTAGCCCACGATCGCTTCGGCTTCGACGGTGATGAGTTCGGGCCAGAACACGTCCGGCGTGGCCTCGAGACCCCAGGAGACGCCGGGGCCGACGGTGACGCCGAGCCGCCGCAACAGCCAGCGCTTGAGCCGGAGGCTCGGCGACGTCCGAACGAGCCAGACGACGACGTAGGAGACGGCGACCCGAAGTGGGCTGCGAGCGTCCGTCCAGTCCGCGAGCGAGTTCCCCGGCCCCGGCGTCGGATGGCGTCGAACACGGTCGTGTCGGGACGTCGTCTCGTCGGTCACTGGCCGGGGATAGGTCCTGTCACTACATGAAACCGACCGTTCGGAACGCGCCTTGAACTTCGATCAGTTCGACCCGTCCGCTTCGGAGTGGACCCTCCCGATCGGGGCGGAGTGTGATGCAGAATCAGCCCTCGAGGACCGCGTGCTCGGCCGTCCGTTCGCCGGGGCGGCCAACCCGCCGGCGAAACGCTTCGGCCGAAAGCTCGCAGCGATAGGCCGGTTTGTACATCATGTTCTCGCCGCCGGCGCGGACGGCTAACCCCGTCGCGACGTCCTCCCGCAGATAGTACTGCGCCCGTTCGTTCCCCGCCTTGACGTAATAGTCGCTCAGCCGGATCGGGTGGCGGTCGAACAGACCGCCGGGTTCGCGTCCGTCGACGAGGACGACCGGTTTCTCGAGGTAGCACTCGCCGTCGCGGGCGCGCTTCGTGTGGGCGTTCTCGGGGTGGGCCGCAAGGACGGCTTCGCGTTCGTCGCGAGGCATCTCGGGCGTGACGACGTCGACGCGATCGACGGTGAAATAGCCGATCAGGTAGCGGTGCGCGCGGTCGCCATCGGGTCGACGCAGGCCGGCGTAGAAGCCGACGACGTCGCCCGGTTCGAGCGCCCGGAGTCTCGAGACGTAGCCACTGGTGCGGTGTTCGCCGTAGGTTAACGCGGCGAAGTTCGGATCGCGGTGGAGGGGCCAGGACTCGAGGTCATCCCCGGAGACGGTCCGGTCGGCGTCACCGATCGGCTGGGGCGCGATTCGATCGGTGAGCGCCGCCGCGGTGCGGTCGCTCGCACGGAGCGTCCACGAGCCGAGCGTTTCGGTCTCGTCCGTCTCCGGGGTTTTCTCGGGGATCGGAACGTACTCGAAGCGCCCGTCGTCGTACAGCGGGGCGAGCGCCCCGAGATTCGTGCTGTCGGCGCCGACACCGGCGAGGACGACCGTCATTATCCGGTGATCTGGATGGCTGGAACGTAAAGCCGCCGGTCGCGATCGATCTGGACGGTAACTCGAGCGTACCGTAGCGGGTTCGAGCAGCGCGGTACCGAAGTGGGAGCGGTATCCGCGATAGTGACACCGGACGGATCGTGCTCAAGAGGATGACAAGCCGTTCCACCAAAACGTTAACGTGATATGACAGAATACGACGGGGCATGCCCGTCGACGGACAGCGATCGGTCGCGATCTGTCGGCAGTGCCAGAGCGCCCTCGCGGTACGAATCCTGTCCGACGGATCCGTCCGACCGATCGGGACAGGTACCCGGTGTTCCTGCGGAGGAGAGTCGTTCGAAATCATCGGGGACTCTCGAGAGCACGGGCGGTGATAGCGACGCGATCAGTGACGACGCTGATGGCGAAGCTACCGACGACGAACAGCAGTATCCACAGCCCTGGGACGCCGTCGATACCGTCTTCGAGAGCCGGTTGTCTTCTGGCAAGTCCCGAGGCGGGACCGATCCTTTCCCACGCCAGACTCGACCGACCCGATGTCGGTTTCGGCGTTCTCCTCGAGCGTGACCTCGTGCGATTACGCCTCCGGATCGCGTACGCAACGGCGTCGTCGAAATCGAGATCTGATCAGTTTTAATACAGGTGGCTGAGAGTTCACGTACGATGGCAACGGCCCAGAGGAACCAGGACGGACTCAAAGTAGCGATCCTCGGGCTTCAAGTGACGCTTCTCGGATTCGCTATCGACCCCGGCTACCCCCTCTTCGTGATCGGATTCACGGTATCCGCGTGCGGGTTTCTGATCGATTGACACCGTATCCGCCGTTTAGTCCCGCTCGAGGCGTTACCACTGCCGTTTCGAATCCCTCGACGGGGTAGGGGAAACTGCTCGTCGATTGTGGCTAATGGCCACGGAGCGACCGTCACGCAGACCGTTTCCATGTGACCTGGCGGATCTGCGGTACTGTATCGAAGCCGGAAATCGGCTTTTCGTACGCTCAGGGGTACGAGCCGCTAAGAGTTGAACGCGTAGATAATTTCGAGTGGGACCACGGTCGCAGCGAAACTGCTCCCTGATCTCCTCATATCGCAACG
The DNA here is from genome assembly GCF_003670115.1 of Natronorubrum halophilum. Taxonomy (NCBI): domain Archaea; kingdom Methanobacteriati; phylum Methanobacteriota; class Halobacteria; order Halobacteriales; family Natrialbaceae; genus Natronorubrum; species Natronorubrum halophilum. The sequence goes on along the minus strand of NZ_QQTY01000005.1, from coordinate 276,526 downwards.
GTCGCTGTGCTCCCTCGCTCGTTACGTCAGAAAAATGGGACCGCCGAGAATTGAACTCGGGTCCTACGGACCCCATCCGCAGAGGATACCACTACCCCACGGTCCCGTACGTGAATCGATGGCCGTCTGCTGTTTAAGCGTGTCGTTTCAGATCGAGTGTACGCGGGCTACGTCCAGTCCGGACACACAGCGCTCGCTCAGACCAGCACGCGTTCGAGTGATACCACAGTCCCACGCTCTGCGTCCGGCTTCCCGACGTACTCTCCGAGACAGACGGCAGCTCCGTTGGGCGTGTAACAGGCGACGAGATCGCCCGTGGAAACGCCAGCGTCGATCTCGAGGACGCCGGGCGCGTACACCGGGGCACCGTTTGCCACCTCTCGAGCGGCGTTTTCGGCGATCGTCACGGACGGGATCCCGCCGAGGATCCGCTCGGCGGGATCGACGATCTCGGAGAGGGGTTCGGGATTGTCGTCCTCGAGCCAGAACGCGAGCGCGTCGAGGAACTCGTGAGCGTTGTACAGATCCGTATCGTCGAACGGACTCGTCGCCGACCGGCGCAAATGACCCATGTGGCCGCCGGTTCCGAGTGCGAGGCCCAGATCGTGACAGAGTTTTCGGACGTAGGTGCCGCTTTCACATCGAATGCGCAAGAGGAGCCGTCGCTCGTCGGTCTCGAGCACCTCGAGATCGTAGATTTCGCGCACGCGGAGGCGTCGCGACACCGCACTCTTGCGCGGTGGCTTCTGGTAGATCGGACCTTCGAACTCGGCGATGACCGACTCGGCGTCCGCCGGGACCGGGGCGTGACACTCGAGAACGGAAACGTACTCCTTCGAGCCCTCGAGAAAGACCTGTGCGAGGCGGGTCGCCTCGCCGAGCATAACGGGGAGGCAGCCGGTCACTTTGGGGTCGAGCGTCCCGGCGTGGGCTGCGTTATCAATCGACATGCCAGCGTCGCGCTCGGAAAGCGTCTCGTTGACGGCATCCCGCAACCAGCCGCTGATCTGGTGTGACGACGGGCCGGGGGGCTTGTCGAGGTTGACGACGCCGAAGGTGAGCAGTTCGGCGGGCGTGCGATCGTCCGGCGGACCGCGGAGACGGGAGCGCTGAGCCATCACGCTCAGAGCTCGTACTCGATGGAAACGACGGCCTGTCCTTCGTCGCCGTCAGCGTCGTACTCTCCGACGGCGGTCACGAGCATGTCGAGGACGGCGTCGGGATCCCAGCGAGCCGTGTTTATTGAGAGATCGTAGATCGTCAGATCCCGAATATCGATTCCGTAGTACTCCTGATAGCGTTTCGCTTCGCTCGCTTCGCGGGCTTTCGTCTCCTCGGTTGCTCGCGCTGGATCTTTCCCCTCCCGTTCGGCGATTCGTTCGCCACGAACACGCGGTGGTGCATCGAGCCAGAAACGGAAATCGGCCTGTTCGCCGGCCAGCCAGCCGGCCAACCGGGACTCGATCACGAGGTCGTCCCGCTCGATGGCGATATCTCGAAGCCGCCGGTCGAGGTCCCGATCGATCTGATCGTTTTCCTCGGCGAGTTTGTTGAACTCGAGCGGCGTATAGCCGCGTTCGTCCGCCAGGTCTCGAAAGATGTCACCGCCGCTGACGTGGTCGAGATCAAAGGTGTCGGCGAGCAACTCCGCAGTCGTGCTCTTCCCGCTTCCCGGCGGACCGGAGACGGTGAGTAACATATCCGAACTGCGCGGCGACCGGTAAAATGGGTTTTGAATCGTTCGACGGGCGAAAGACGGAACGAGTTGTGGATATCGTGGCTGCGATCTACGGAATCCCCAACACGTGTACAACGAGGGAGCGTCAGCACACGGACTCCGAGATCCCGGCCGATTTCAGGTTCCAGACGGCGTCATGTCGATGTTCAGTGCCTTGCGCAACAGCTGCGTAAAGCCCATCGAGCACAAGAAGTACCACACGATCCAGGCCGGCATCGGTCCGAGAAGTCCCGAGTTCCAGGTCGTTTCTCCGGCTATCGGCATGATTACGGTCGCTTCTGCACCGTCGATGCCGACGGTCTGGATCTTCCAGTACATCCAGAGGAACAGCGGAATGGTAAACAGCATGATCCACGCCATCGGGCGCAACTGCTCTTTGAACATTCCGAGGTTCTCGGCCATGGCCTCCATCTGCTCTTCGCGGGCCTCCTCGAGTTCGTCGTCGAGTCGTTCGAGTTCGGCCTCGCTGGCACCGCGCTCTTCGGCGTCCTCCTTGCGCTCGCGGACGTCCTTTTGTTTCTCCTGCATCGCCTTCATCCGCTCCTGATACTTTCCCATGATCTCGGGATTCATCAGGTTCGCCTGCAACAGCGTCGAGTACAGGCCGGTCAGCAGCGCTACGGACAGAATCACGGCGTAAAACGGCAACGCGGCATCGAGCGGACCCAGTACCATGTCGAGCGTCGAGCCGACCGCATCCCGGACGGACCCGATCCAGTAGCCGAACATCAACAGGAGCGAGCCGACACCGGCCAGTTTATCCCACTGTGACCACTTGGACTGTTCGGCGTCGATTTCGACGTCGGCGTCGTAACTCTCGCCGTCGCCGTCCCCGTCGAGTGCCTCGTCGTAGGCCTCGCGGTCGGCGATTTCGAATCCTTCGTCGCCGTCGACCAGTACGCCTTTTTCGATCAGACGACCCCATTGTCCACTCGACAGGGTATCGTTGACGTCGGCCCACTGGACCTCGCCTCCGTTCCTGTCGGCTTCCTCGCGAATCGCCTCGAGGGCGTCTGCCATCGAGGAGTCCTCGCGAACGAGACCGTTGATCTTCTCCGCTGTACGCGTCATCTGCTTGTGGCTAGGGCGCGTTCGGTATACAAGTGTTTATCTTCCGCGCTCCGCCGAATTCCGCTTTTTGCGATACGTGTCTACTGATTGCCCGGTTCCCGTCCGCAGCCGCCACGGAATTCGTCTCCCGCGACTGTTTACCGAATTCTCCCGGTACAAGCGTCCTGGCGCTACTGCTCTCGACATCTCCTCGTGGAACAGACCGTTCGTGAACGAATGTAAACGGTCTTGAAGTATTTGATCGGACGACTGTTTTCTTGTGAGTATTGTCGAGTAATCGCGTATGAGAGCGCCACGCGGGCACGAACCGAAGAGATCGTCGGGGAGGGCCCAGTCGACGTTGATCGGGGTCGTCCTGTTGATCGGAATGGTCGCTGCTGGGAGTTGTAGCATCCTTCTCGTCGGTGGAGCGGCCATTAACGGTGCCGAACAGCAATCCGAAAACGAGCGGGTCGAACAGGCGTTCATCGAGATGAGTCAGAAGATGACGGATGCTGCGGTAACCGACGACACCTCGAGATCGATCGACTTCGACGTCGGTGACCACGGCGCGATCACGCGGGAGGACACCGGAGCGATCGAAATCCGCGAGGCGAGTTCGAACGACCCGATCATCGACGATATCTCGTTCGGATCGATAGAGTACACGGGTAGCGACGGTTCGAAACTGGCGTACGAAGCGGGGGCCGTGTTCCGCGAGGAGGGAGCGGAAACTCGCCTCGTCTCCGCACCGCAGTTCCAGTACGACGAGGACAGCGACACGCTCACGTTCCCGATCGTCGACATCGCTTCCGGCGAACAGGACCTCGAGTCCGGATCGATCTCCTTCGGGAACCAGCGGATCGACTCCGAACATCGAGTCGAGGAGAACCAGCGAGTCGAGATCGAAGTAACGAGCGAGTACTGGAGCGGGTGGGAGACGTATTTCATCGAGGAAACGGGGGCCCCGTGGGCGGTGACGACCGAACCCGTCGACGGCACCGACAAAAAGTCGGTGACGGTAAACCTCGGACAGATCAGCCACCCGAGCGAGTTCTCACAGGCGGTGCGAGCGGGCGGTGATCTCAACTGGGCGGGTGGCGGTGCCGGTGTCGTGGAAGGGTCCGTCATGGCTGCCGGCTCCGTCGACGAGAGCGGTAATTACGAGGACGGCCACGAGGAAGGCGTAGAGCCGTTAGCGAACATCGACGACGAAATCGCGGCACGGATCGACGAAACGACGGACGACTACGACGAACTCGACCCCTCGAGTACGATCGAGAACGGGACGTACTACGCGGACGGAGACGTCTCTCTCGGCAACAACGTCGATCTCGCGAACGGTGACGTCGTTCTCGTCACCGAGGGTATCGTGACCATCGACGACGACGTCCTCGTCGAGAACCACGACGGCGAACACGCGTTCTACGTCTACACGTCGGGCGGTCTCGACGTGGCTAACAACGAACTGAAACCCGACGGTAGCGGCAAGAATCCGGCCCGCATTCAGGTGTACGGCGATTCGTCGTTCGAGTTTACGATTCGAGGGAACGGATACTACGAGGGGGTCGTCTACGCGCCGTCCTCCGGCGGGGGAAGCATGGTCGAAACAGCGGCCGGGAATCCGGACGTGTACGGCTCACTGGTCGGAGGATCGGTCGAACTCAACGGGAACCCGACCATCACTCACGATCCCGCGCTTTCCGATCTCGAGCCCAAAATCAACGAGCGCGTACAGGCACCGCCGGATCTGATCTACCTGAATATCACCAACCACGCTATCGACATCACGAACGACTGACCGACCGCTCGTTCTTGCCGAAATCAAGTCATCCGTTGAACTCGTTAAAAACCGTTCGCCACCGATCGAACGTCGTCCGCTGTCCCGTTGCTGGTAAGAGACGCCGCTTCTATTACGAGGGAGCGTTACGTCGCCGCGTTTTCGATCGTCGTCTTCACGTCCTCCCAGACCTCGTCAGGAGTTTGTTCGCCGTCGACGCGCTCGAGCACCCCCTCGTCCTCGTAGTAATCGATAACCGGTTCGGTGTTCTCTCGGAACACGCGCAGTCGCTCTTTCACCGTCTCCTCGGTGTCGTCGTCGCGCTGCTCGAGTCGCGCCTCGACGTCCGGGTCCTCCGGCGGGTTGTACTCGACGTGGTAGATGTCGCCCGTTTCGGGGTCCAGTCGACGACCCGTCAGCCGGTGAACGAGTTCCGCTTCGTCGACGTCGAGGTAGAGCACGACGTCCAGATCCGTCATATTCTCGAGTTCCTTGGCCTGCTCGAGGTTCCGCGGGTAGCCGTCGAGGACGAAGCCGTCGGCCTGGGAGAGCGCCTCGTCGACGATGGCGTTGACAACCGCATCGGGGACGAGTTCGCCCTGGTCCATATACTCTCGCGGCGTATCGTACTCCGTGTTCATCTCGGAGATATCCATCTCCTTGTTCGCACGAAGTGCGTCACCGGTGGTGATGTGCTCGAGGTCGAACTCGTCGGTGATCTTTGCACTCTGGGTCCCCTTTCCGGCCCCGGGTGCACCCAGGATCAGAATTCGTGGTTGTGCCATACCCCACCCTTGATCGGCGTCGCATAAAGGCTTAAAGAAATGGCCACATCCAGTCGTGTATGACGCGTTTCGACGCAGCCGATCCGGCGGACCGACGAAAACTGTACGTCGATGCCATCACGGCCCACCGCCAACGCGGGAGCGGGTTCGTGACCCTCGAGGTCGACGACGGCGCGCTCGCGACGGCCGACGACGAACCGGCGATCGACGGGAGCGAAAGCGCCGCTGACAGCGAGCACGACGCTCCCGACTCCGAACTCGGCGCGCCGTGGATCCAGTTCGGCGACGGACTCATCAACCTCGACTGTACCGATACGGAACTCGAGTCGCTCAAGTCCGTCCTCGGGGAGTTTCCGGCGTTCAAGATCGACGAGATACGTCGTCCCGACGATGCCGAGGGCATCAACGTTCACGTTAGCGCGAAGGCGGATCCGAATCGGATCGCCCAGTGCCTCGATGCGATATTTCGCCGAGTCTACGAACTGCCGTCGGAATTCCGCGTCTGGGTCGTCGAACTGTAGTCCCGGCCACCACCCGACTCGAGACCGACGAATCGGTTCGGTCGTTACTCGATAGAGAGTTCGCCGCTGCCGTCGTCGTCCCCACCGTCGCCTTCCTTCCACTCGAGTTCGAATTCGAGGCCGAGTTCGCCCGGCCCGTCGGGGGCCGAACTCGACGTTTCTCGCTCGGCCTTGACCTCGAAGGTCGGCCGCGCTGGTGGCGTCATCGTCACCGATTCCCCGCCGGCTTCGAGGGAGATCGGACCGTCGCCCTCGAGTGTATCGGCGACGGAACGGAGGTAGTCTGCGATTTCGTCGCGTCCCATGCGCCGTTCGAATTTGAAGAGAACCTCTTCTGGCATACGTAACCTTCGGGGTGACTGATATAGAACGTTTCGCCGAGCGATCACGGGATGCTTTCGGAACGCGTTTCGCTTCGAACGCTGTAACTCGAGCGCGGTATTCCTCGGGGTTGATCGATGTATTCCGTTTACGGACACTACGATTCGCCTGTCATTCGCGTTGCGCGCGCGAGCGATACGATCCGCTACGCGCCGCCAAATCAACGACCGTGACACGATCCCGTCGTTTTCCATCCGAACACGTTCGCCCTCGAGCGGTTTTCACGCGGTAATCTGTCCCTCCGGAGATACGAACTCCGAGCTGCAGCGATAGAAAAAAGGTTCTCGACTCCAAGCGGATGGTGAGGGACTGAGGAGTAGTGGCCCTGTGGCACTGGAATAGAACGGTGTTGTTCGCGGGAGTGATCCCCTGCTGAAACGGGTCCGTTGGAACCGTTTCCAAATAGATAAGTGCCCCCGGCCATCATCCTCCGAAATATAAGCGGTTTACAAACGAGGTGAACACAATCTACAGCGCACTTACGACTCCGATGCAGGTAGCGCGGACGCGTGTTGACATCTTCGAGAGCATCTTCCTGGTGTTCCTCGGACTCGGCACGCTCGTCGGTGTCGTCGTGATCGCATACACCTTGTACAACGCGTACAAGTACCGCGATAACGACGACGCGAAAGCCGACGATTCGTTACCTACGGTCGGGGAGTTACCGACAGGCGGAACGGGTGGAAAGAAACTATTCCTATCGTTCGGAATCAGCGCGATCATCGTTATTTCGCTGGTTATGTGGACCTACGGGATGCTCCTCGTCGTGGAGGACCCGTCGGACGACTTCGAGGAAGATCCGGTCGAGATCGAGGTCGTCGGCGAGGGCTTCGCATGGCATTTCGAATACGAAAACGGTGCTGAAGGAACGAGCACCATGCGCGTCCCGGCGGATTATCCGGTCGAAATCAGGACGACTTCCGGCGACGTCTGGCACAGCTTCGGGGTCTCGGACTTACGTGTGAAAGCGGACGCCATCCCGGGCGAGTACGACGAGACGTGGTTCGTCGCACCCGAAGCTGGTCAACAACACGAGATCAAGTGTTACGAACTCTGCGGTGACTTCCACTCCGGCATGACCGGCACCGTCGAGGTCATGGAACAAGAGGAGTTCGACCAGTGGCTCGCCGAACAGCTATACGTCGATATCACGCTCGAGAATGCGGACGAAGAGCCGCTCAACGAGACTGGCGCGCTCGAACTCGAACTCGTCCACCAGAACAACGACGAGTACGAGGAGGACCTCACGTACACGTACACCGAGGACGACTTCGAAAACGGCTCGATCTCCATCCAGGACCTCGAACAGGGCGGCGAGTACAATCTGACGATCGAGTTCGAGGACGAGGAGTACGAGACGATCGAAGAAACCCTCGACGTCACCAGTCCGGCAAGCGAGACCTACACGGTCGAAGAGCCGAACGCGGACGCTGAAGGCGATGAAAACGGAACTAACAACGAAACGGACGATGGCGGTGAGGACTCATGAGTGATCTTCCACCAATGACGTCCATCAAGCGGTGGTTCGTTACGACGAACCACAAGGACGTCGGGGTCCTCTATCTGGCGACGGCGCTGTTCTTCTTGCTGTTCGGCGGCGTCCTCGCGTTAGTGTTCCGTGCACACCTCTGGGAAGCCGGCGGTACGGGTCTCCTTTCGGGGAACGAGTTCAACCAGGCCGTCTCGACCCACGGGTTGTTGATGGTTTTCTGGTTCCTCTCGCCGTTCGCAGCCGGCTTTGCGAACTACTTCGTTCCGCTACAGATCGGGGCGGACGACCTCGCGTTCCCTCGAATGAACGCCCTGAGTTACTGGTTCTACCTGTTCTCCGGAATTCTCATTGCCATTTCGTTCTTCCAGCAGGGCTCGTTCGCCGGTGGCTGGACGATGTACGCCCCGTTGAACGTGCCGACGTATACGCCCGCGATGGAGGCGACGACCGGCGGTAATGCGACGGTTCTCGCCTTGTTGCTGTTCGTCTTCTCGATCACGATCGGGACGGTGAACTTCCTCGTCACCATCCATCGCTCCCGTGCGGAGGGACTCGGCCTCTGGAACATGCCGATGTTCACCTGGTCGTGGCTGCTGACGGTCTGGATGATGCTGTTCGCCTTCGCCGCGCTGCTCGCCGCACTGCTGTTGTTGTCGATCGACCGCATCTTCCTGACGCAGTACTTCGCGACCGACCAGGGCTCGGGCCTGCTGTGGGCGCACCTGTTCTGGTTCTTCGGCCATCCGGAGGTGTACATCGTCTTCTTCCCCGCGCTGGGGATCATGTTCGAGACGTTCCAGACCTTCACCGGTCGGCGACTCGTCGGTCGGAAATGGGTCATCATCGCGATGGTCCTCGTGGCCGTCCAGTCCTTCCTGGTCTGGATGCACCACATGTTCCTGACCACCATCAACCTCGAGATCACGACGCTGTTCATGGCGACGACGATCGGGATTTCGCTGCCCTTCGACCTGATGGTCTTCGCGCTGATCTACACGATGGTCAAGGGACGCGTTCGGTTTACCACGCCGTTCCTGTTCAGTCTCGGTGCGCTCGTCCTATTCATCCTCGGCGGAATCACCGGGGTCTTCCTCGGAGCCGTCGTGCTGGACTACGAGTTCCGTGGCACCTACTGGGTCGTCGCCCACTTCCACTACGTGATGGTCTCCGGAGTAACCGCGCTGATCGCGGGCCTCTACTACTGGTGGCCCAAAATTACCGGGAAGATGTACTCCGAGACGCTGGGAAAACTCAACTTCGCAGTCTACTTCATCGGGTTCAACCTGCTGTACTTCCCGATGTTCCTCGCCTGGGAGACGCCGCGTCGCGTCTTCAACTACGGTGAGGGAATGCAGATCTACCACCAGATGGCGACCGTCGGGGCGTTCGTCCTCGGCTCGTCGTTCCTGATCATGTTCTTCACGCTCGCAAAGAGTTGGGTATCGGGTCCCGACGCCCCCGATAACCCGTGGGAGTTCTCCCGAACCGCCGAGTGGGCGATTCCGTCGCCCCCGCCGCTCGAGAACTGGGACGGCCGTCCGAGCTACGCCAGCGGTCGCCTCGAGTTCGTCGACGACTCGGCGGCCGCCACCGACGGCGGTGTCGCCACCGGACACGCAGAGACGACGACGGAGTCCGCTCACGAAGACGTACACGCGGATCACGCCAGCATCTGGCCGCTCGGCATCGGTCTCGGGACCTTCGTGTTCTTCCTCGGGCTGACGGGGATTACCCCGTACACGGTCAGCTTCGCGACGGAACGCGGTCTCGAGGGCGTCGGAACCGGAGCCGAGACGAGCATCCTCTATCCGGCCCTCATCGCGGCCGGACTGGCGATCCTCGCGGTCACCCTGTTCAAGTTCGGCGTCGAGGAGTTCAACGCGCCGGAGATGCCCGTTGCCGAACGCTGGCCGTTCGAGGGCGTCGGCAACACCAAGATGGGCGTCTGGGTGTTCCTCGCCTCCGACGTCGTCGTCTTCGGTGCCGCGATCGGCGCGTTCATCTTCATGCGTATCCACACCGGCTGGAGCGAGTGGACAACGGTGCCGTTCGCCTCCTGGCCCGGCCTGCTCAACACCTACATCCTGCTCACCTCGAGCTTCACGGTCATCCTCGCGCTCGTCTTCGCCGAGCGCCAGAACAAGAAGGGACTGCTGACCGCGATGGGTGCGACGCTCTTGCTCGGACTCGCGTTCATGAGCGTAAAGGCCTACGAGTACAGCGTCAAGTTCTCCCACGGCGACTACTGGTGGAACGGCATCGAGTACTCGATTTACTTCGTCACCACGGGACTCCACGCGCTGCACGTGATTCTCGGATTGCTCGTCGCCGTCTTCATGATCTACCGGATCATCAGCGTCGACGCCTATCTCGAGGACCACCGTCCGGTCGAGTTCTTCGGACTCTACTGGCACTTCGTCGATATCGTGTGGGTGTTCCTGTTCCCACTGTTCTACCTGATGTAGCGCTCACCCGCTACGCGGGTTCCGTTCGCGTTTTTTGCTCCGTCGCCGCTTCGCCACCTCGAGCAACAGATAGCCGTCCGCTCGGATCGTCATCGCAACCAGTTTTGACTCGGTGCAGCTATCGATTCCTCGAGCACACGGCGTTCGTCCTCGGTCCCCGTCGACGGTGGTACTCGGAGATCGGTCGTGTCTGCGACCCGAGGACCTGCTCGAAACGCCTGCTCTAACGGTCACCGTTGTCCGTCTCTCGAGCGATCGACCGCGCCGTGAGGAGCGATCCGACACTGACGGCGAGGACGACGATCGACACTGCGACGATGACCGGTCCGCTGAACGCCGGCGTGGCTCGAGGGATCATCGCGCTCGTCTCGTCTGCACCCCCGCCAGTTGTCGGATCGATGTCGCTGTGGGCCGCGACGAGCGAATCAGTGGCGGCTTTCGCATCGACGATCCCGTTCCCGTACCGAACATCCGTCGCCGGGCCGTTCGTCGGTGCACCCGTCTGTCCGGGTTTCCAGGCGGTCTTATACAGTGCCGTCGAGATTTCCTCGGGGGTCGCGTCGGGTTCGACCGACAGCATCAGTGCAACCGCCCCGGAGACGTGCGGCGTCACCATCGATGTCCCGGGCATGGCCCGATAGTCGCCGCCGGGAACGGTACTCACGACCCCGACGCCGTGGGCCACGACGTCAGGGGCGACGTACGATGACGGCCACGACGACGGCGCTGATTGCCAGTCGCTTCGGTTGATCCACTCGCCACCGGAAAACGAGGGGACTGCACCGCTTTCGTGGACCGCACCGACGCCGATCGAATCGTAGACGTTCCCCGGCGAGTCGGAGGTCTCCACGCCGTCGTTACCGACCGCCGCCACGACGACGGTACCGCTATCCACGGCGTTCCGTACCGGATCAATCAACTGTCGATGTCTCCCAGCAGACCCGAGGCTCATGCTGATCACGTCGGCGTCTTCCTCGAGCGCCCATTCCACACCGGCGATGACCTGTGCGAACGAGCCGCTCGTATCGCTCAAAACGAGTCCGTGGAGCAGCTCTGCGTCGGGAGCGACGCCGATCTGGGTGGCCGTTGCCGCGCCACCAGCGACGGTCCCGCTGACGTGCGTTCCGTGCGTTCCGGTGTCGTGGGGCGTCGATCCCTCGATGCGATCGCCCGTCGCATCGAACGCCGCCCAGCCGCCCGGATACGTCGGGTCCGACGGGTCGTCCGTCGCGAGTTCGAGGTCCGGATGGTCGGCGTCGATTCCGGTATCGAGGACCGCAACCCGGACGCCATCGCCGCGTGTATCGTACGCCTCCCAGACGTCGGGTGCGTTTAGTAGCTCGACGCCTCGCGTCGGTTGCTGTGCCCGGATTTCGGTTTCGCTCTCGACCCCCGACGTTGGTCCCGATCGATCCGTCGTGTTCACCACCGGCTGCTCCGGTACGGTGAGTTCGAAGTTCTCGTGGATCGCCTCGACCGCCGGAAATTCCCCGAACGTCTCGAGTGCCACCCGGTCGGTGTCGACCTCGAGCAACACGGCGTTGGTCACCCAGAACTCCGTTTCGACGCTGACGCCGGGGGTCGAGTCGACGTACTCGAGCACCGGTGCCTGCGTTTCATCAGCGTGATCTTCGAGTCGTTCCTCGGATCCGGTCTCGGTTGCGGAGTCCGGAATCGTCGCCTCTTCGAAGCGAACGACGACCTCGAGGGTTCCGTCGGCCGACTCGAGCCCATCGCCAATCTCGATCGACTCACCGCCGTGGTCGTGAAACTGGCGTGTGGGGACCTCGTTCCGAACGCTCTCGGGTTCTGACCCAGCGGTGACAGCGACGACCGGAACCGAAAGCGACGTCACGAGCAGGAGACAGACGAAGACGACGCAGAGCGTACGGTTCACTCCCTCACTCGCGTTCGCGAGGCGGACCGCCATGATACGTCAACTGGGCAGTCACCAGATGAAGAGATTCTGGCTCACTAACCTGTTCTGTCGGCTTCGGATTCGGTTCGAATCGAACGCAACCGCTGAGAGCGGCTAGCCGGCGGTTGCGGAGAACTCGTCGCGTTACCCGACGTGCGAACCGGAGGGCTTCGGTGCTTTACCCGGCCCACACGAGCGCGTAGAGGAACGTAAACACGAAGTACGTCATAAAAACGGTCACGGCTGCCTTCACGTGGAACGTCAGGAGATCGAACTCCTCGTCTTCACGTTCGTCCTCGAACGCCGCTCGTTCGTCGTCGGTGAGCTCCTCGGGATGAGACACGCCGAGATGATACGTCACGTACCGTTCGGAGCGAAACGGCCGCTCACAGTACGGACAAGTCGTCGCGGGCGTCTCGTCTGCCGGCACGTCGTACTCGTACTCCGTGACGGTCTCCGGATACAACTCGAGGTCGAGAGCCGGTCCGACAGTCATTCGTTGGACGTGCGTTGTGGCGGCCCGATAAAGTGTGTATCGGTGTTCGGGTAGTGAACACTCCACCGATCGAGACGGCGACGGTCAGTCGGGAACGTACACCGCTGCCATCGAGGGAAGCGAGACGAGGTAGAGGCTCACGACGGTAAAGAGGATCATGATGATAATGAAGGGGTACTGGCTCCGAAGCGCCTGTAGCTTTCCCGGGAAGAGTTCGAACGAGACGGAGTGGGTGATCCAGACGGCGAGCATGTGTCCGAGCAAAATGCCGGTGATTTCGACGTACCCGAACCACGACGTCAGCGCGTACTGGGTCGGATTCTCGGGTGGGTTCAGCGGTGCGGCCATCGTATCGAGAAGCGACGGCCACAGCGAGATCGAGAACCCGGCGTAGTGGGCGAAGTGGTAGCCGGCCGCGATCGCGAGCAGCGGCGGCGCGAATCGAATGGCGAGATACCGGTACGAGAGGTACGTCTCGGCGCGACGTCGGGTCCGGGCGGCGGCGAACCAGTACACCTTCCAGAAGAGTGCAAACCCGGCAAGCAACAACCCGAGGTAGATGAGCAAGGGTGGTATTCCGATACCAACGAGCGCGTCGACGGTTCGGACTCCCGGCGACGTGACGATGAATCCGCTGTAGGTCAACTCCCAGACGAGCACGAGGATGAACGCTACCCCGGAGACGTCCGTGATGACGTCGTCGTCGCTGAGCCTCGATCCCGGATAGCACACCTCGAGGCCGTCGTCAGTCCGCTGGATGGGCGCAACCGAACCGTAGAGGCGAAACCAGACCGAGATCGGATCGCCCTTCCGAAACCACGTTTCGGGGGTAAACGCGATCGCACCAGCCATCGTGAACGCCGAATACGCGAGAATAGCGGCCACGAGCGCGCGTGGGGAGCTACTCAGCGGTGCGACCAGTTCGGCCCAGATGAGCACCAGCAACGACCCAACGGCGGGCCAGGAGCCGAGCCACGGTGGGTAGGTAGCGTATCCGTTCGGAAGCGCGCTCGCGATCCGTCGCCACGGGTTGAGCGCGGGCCACGGGTTGCCGACGGTGTATGCGACGATCGTCAACAGCGCCCGGCCACCGACGAACGTCAACAACACGGCTGCGCTGAAGTTTCCGATCTGCGGGCCGACGAGGCCGACGACGATAACGAACAGGAGCCCAGCGATCCCGAGCGTGCCGAGCAGTAACGATCCTGCCTCGCGGAGCCGTTCCACGGAGAAGCCAACCGCGTCGTCGTGAAAGCTTCCGATGACCCCGCGGTCGGTCATGAGCATAGTCAACAGCGCCGAAGCGCCGATAACGCCGGCACCCGTCGCGAGATACAGCCACGTCGGAACCGACGTATCACCGCTTTGCTCCGAAAGACCGACCGCGACGTTACTCGCCGCGACCACGCCGGCACCGACGGCGAGCGTCACGAGGACGAGGGCGGTGGCGATACCGGTTCGGCGGGCGAGAGCCGACCGTCTACTCATTGCTCGAGTCTTGGTCTATGGCCCCATTTACGTGTCGTTTTACCCGACGGAGAACCCGATGATGTTCGGCGAGCGGGCCACGTGAGCGGTCTCATCGAACCCCTGCCACCGATCGTATGAGGAAGGTATAAGTGGCCGTCATCCCCATTGTAGATCAATGGCTGAAGTCCGGACATACGCCCTCATATACGTGGTACTGATGTCCCTCGGCACGGGTAAGTTCGTATTCTTCCACTTCGACGAAATCTTCACGTATCAGGTAGCGATAAGCGCGACGATCGTTCTCGCGGTGACGAAGGCGCTCCTGATCGCCGGCTACTTCCAGCACCTGCGGGAAGAGCCACGTTCGATCACCTATATGATGGCGACTGCCGTATTCATGGTGTTCCTGCTGACGATCGCAGCGGGCTACTCCATCCAGTAATACCCGCTCTTTCTTCCGCGTATCCGGGCGTTCTACTCCGCGTTCCTTCTACCGGTGATTCGGTTCGACGCCTGAATCGTTGCTCCTCGAGCGAGCACGCCGACGAACGGTGTGTCTCGGTCGGCCGTAACTGGGACGGACTGGGGCCGTCCGCAGAGTTGGTCTCGTCGAACACCGGGACGGGCTTCGCTCGTCGACCGCACTCGAGCCACCGGTGCTGCCGGCACCGACTGCGAGACGCTAGTAACAACTGAAGCGGTTCACACACGGATCGCACGAGGGGAGCGCGGTTCGGAGCGAACGGAGTGAGTAAGAACCGCGGGAACGCGAATAGCGTGGGATCGGAGATCCCGCGAACCATGCGAACGGGCGTACAGCGGCCGTGAGCAGACGGCGAGCCCTGAGAGCCGTGGAACAACGGGGGAGCGAGAACCGCAGCTGCGATTGGTGTGCAGTGACTACTGTCGTCTGTTCCTATTCCAGCGCACCGATCGAACGAACGGACCTCCGACTCGAAGCCAGTTTTCACCGCCGTTGCGAGGTTCGGATAAATATCTGAAACGGGAAGCGGTTGCCGAACCAAACCAGCGATGAGTGCGTGCTTGTTTGGTTCCCATGCTCACACCGGTCTACGGAGGGGAAGGATCTGTTCCCTCCTCGAGAGTTGCAGCGACCGCATCGCTGTGTCACGTGAATAAATAAGAACGGAACCATCGATCGGCGAACGCTGGACGCGTCAGTCCTTCCCGCCGCCGAACATTTCGCGCATCATCGGATGCATTTCCATCATCTGCTCCTCGGCGATCTCCTCGTACAGCTTGTACGTAATGGAGACGGCGAGCAGCAAGCCGGTTCCGGTCACGCCGCCGATGGTCCCGAGCATGTTCGCCCAGACGGCGAGCAGCCCGACCAGCGCGCCACCGATGACGGTCACTTGCGGGATGTACCGCTCCATGACTTTCTCGATAACGCCGACGTTCTGTCGGAATCCGGGAATCTGCATCCCGGAGTTTTGGATCTGTCTTGCCGTGGATTTTGGACCCATGTCGGTGGTCTCGACCCAGAAGACGGCGAAGACCGCGCCACCGACGACCATGAACGTCAGGTCGATCGATATCCGGATGAGCACCTGCCACATATCCTGGGTGACGGTTCCCGTCCACCACATCCAATCTTCGGGTCTGTAGATCGGGGACACGTAGTAGAAGAATCCGCCGGTCGCCTGACCCTCTCCGCCGTAGGTCCCGAGCCAGCCGGGCATTCCGGCCCACTGGCTGTTGAGGATCTGCCCGATGAACTGGATGTTGGCCTGCAGTGCTCGAACGAGGATCATCGGCAGGACGCTCGCGTAGATGAGCTTCACCGGGAAGCGACCGCGGGCACCCTTGACGCGGGCGTGGCTGAGCGGAATTTCGATCCGCACGGACTCCGCGTAGACGACGATGGCGAAGATCAACAGCGTCGTCAGCAAGGCGATGACGTGTCCTTCCTGGAGGAACAGCGTGTACAACCCGTCGCCGGAGACGAGCGAGCCGACCTCGACCCGCCCCGTGAGGATTCGGTACCAGTCGTAGAAGAACCCTTCAGATCTGGGCTGAACGAACCCGGCGACGAGTCGCTGGCTCACGCTGGCGATGATGAACAGGCCGATCCCGCTGCCGATCCCCCACTTGCTGACGACCTCGTCCATGTACAGGATGAGGATCCCGCCAACGAACACCTGGACGAACATCAGCGTCTGGACTTGCGTGTAGCCGAACTCGAATCCGCCGAGAGTGAGTGACTGCTGAGCTGGCAGGAAGCCGCCGGCGAACACCATCGGGAGCGCGGTCAGCACCGTCATGATGACGACGAGCAGCTTCTGCAGCCCCTGGTAGAGCACCTGGTCTCGCGGGTCGTCCGTGTCGAGGCCGAGCAGGTTTGCGCCGCCAAGTAGCTGCAAGACGATGCTTGCGGTGACGATCGGTCCGATGCCGACTTGCAGGAGCGATCCCTGCTCACCGGCGACAATCGAGCGGAATTGGCCGAAGATGTCGGTTGCTCCTTCGGCACTGCCGAGCAGCGTGATGTTCGTCAGGAAGAAGTACAGCACGAGGATGCCGGCAGTCCACAGTAGCTTGCGCTTGAAGGGGACGTGTCCCTCCGGACGGCGCACCTCGGGCATCCGCGTCAAGACCGGTTCAGCGGCTTCCTTCCATCCCATGTATTACTCCTGTTCAGATTCGTCGTCGGCTTCTTCGTCCTCGGCGGCGTCTTCGGCAGCCGCCTGCCCTCGCTCCGAGAGCACTGCCTCGCCGCCGGCATCCTCGAGTTTCTCCTGTGCAGCTTCGGAGAAGGCGTCCGCCGTTACCTCGAGTTGGTTGCGGACCTGTCCCGAGCCGAGGACCTTGACGATGTCGACCTCGTGGCCGTCCTCGACGATATCGCGAGCGTCGAGTGCGTAGCCGTCGTCGGTCTCTTCGGCGAGATCATCGGCGGCGTAGAGGATCGCGTCCTCGTCTAGCTTCTGGACGTCGATCTCTGCGACATCTTTGCGGATGTCGTGTGGCCGCTTGAAGCCGTGTTTCCCCTTCGGTTCGTAGTTGTGGAACTCGTGTTTGCTCCGCCCGGCACGACCGCGACCGCCACGGTGGCCCGCACCACGCCGATTCTTGTGGGTGCCGCCGCTGTGGGTACGCGATCCGCGCTGGCGTCGTTTTTTACTCGTCATTGTTATCGCATCGATTCTAGGAGGTCATCAATCTCCTCAGTTGTATGTTTTCCGAGTTGTCCGCCCTCGACGGTCGGCTTCTTGATGCCGTCGTGGCCACCTCGTGGTGGGTGGAGTCGCAGCGTTGGCGACAGTCCCTCGTCACGAAGCGTGGTCTCTTCGTCGAGCAGCGCCTCGGCGAGCGCACCGAAGTCGTCGTAGTCGGTGTTCTCGGCGAGCCACTCCTCGTCGACGTCGGATTGGCTCCCCTCGAGGGGCTCCGCTCGCTTCGCGAGCAGCGTCTCGAGGACGTCTGCGCTCGGCTCACCGACGGAAACGTAGTCGTTGACCTTCGTGATCATCCCGCCGTAGGTGTCGGTTTCGGGGACGAGCGCACAGTGGTTGACGCTGTGGATGTTGAGCATCTCCAGCGTGTCCTGGACGTCCTGCTGGCGGTTCACTTCACCGCGAACCTGAACGATCGCTTTCATTGGTCAGCCACCTCGGCTTCCTCTCGGTTGGGACGGCGCTGTGGGTGACGCGACTGCGAGGCGTTCTCGAGCGCGTTGTACGTCGCTTTCGCGAGGTTCACGGTCGTTCGAGTGTTGCCGTGGCTCTTGGTCCAGGCGTTTTCGATGCCGGCCAGTTCGAGGACGTGACGGACGGTGTCGCTCGCGGCCAGACCCAGCCCTTCGGGGGCGGGGATGACTTCGACCTCGACGGAGCCGGCTTTGCCGGTCGTCTTCCGGGTCAGCGAGTGGGGCCGATCCGAACGGTCCTCCCACGAACCGGAGCCGCGGGGAACCTGGATGATGTTCAGTTTCGCGATACCGATCGCCTTCTGGATGGCGGATCCGACCTGGTCGTCCCGGCCTTCCGCGTAGCCGACGTAGCCGTCGCGGTTACCGACCGCAACGACGCATCGGAACTTCACGCGGCGTCCGGAGTCGGTCATCCGCTGGACCATGTTGATGTCCAGCACTTCGTCGTCGAGCCCCGGAAGGAGCTGATCGACGATCTCGGGCTCCTTCAGCGGGAGTCCCGATTTGAGGGCGGTCTCCATATCGTCGATGTCGCCCTCTTGGACCTTCCGACCGAGACGGGTGACGGGTTCCCATCCGCTGTCGTTGTAGTTGCTCATTCGAGAATCGCCTCTCGTACCTCGTCGAAGTGTTCTGGGAGGTCTGTTGCGTCGAACTCCCCGCTATACAGCGGCTCGTCCAGCTGTTCGGCGTACTCGGCGATGTGTTCGCCGCGCGTACGCGACCAGTCTGCGAGCACGCTGTCGTTGTGGGGGATCTCGAGGCCGGCGTCGATCGCGCCCTCCTGAACCGCGAACACCTTGTTGCCGGGTGTCGCCGTGTTGAGTCCGATATCGAGGACCGCTTCCTCGAGACCGGCATCGACGGCTCGTTTGCCGGCCAGCAGGCCGGTCAGGTAGGCTGCGGAGATGTTCCCCGTTGGAGCTTCCCAGCCGTACTCTTCGAGATCGTTCGAGTGTGCGTTTGCGAGCGTCTCGTCTCCCTGAGGTCCCGGCGTGATCAGCTGCGCCGTAGTATGCTTGTTGCTCTTGCGAGCAACGAGGCGGGGCTTGCCCGATTTTAGCAGGCGCAACCTCTGATGGTAGTCCGTTCGGACCTCACGGCGACGCCGCATCGGTACCTTATATCGTGGTCCTGTCGCCATTATTGCTCACCGTAGTTTTCGTCAATGTAGTTCAACAGGTATTGGACGCTGCGGAACTCGCCACCGCCAGCCTTCTTGTAAAGCTCGCGGTACTGTGTGGGCGTCAGCTCGCCCTTGTCGCGGAGTTCACGCATCTTCCGTCGCTGTGCACGAATCTTGCTCTGCCATTCTTCTTTCTCGTTCTGGCGTGCGCCTTTCTTGCCGCGGCGCTTGCCGGGGCCGTTCTGGTGACCGTAGGCGCGTTTCGCGTTGCGCTCACGGGCACGGCCGCGGGAGTTGCCGTTGGCGTCTTCGGCCTGAATGCGACCCTCGTCGACGAGATCGCGGATCTCGTCGCGCGTGATCGCTTCGGCGATGTCTCCCTGCGCGTCGGGGTCGAACCAGACGCGGTTCTGCCCGACGTCCAGAACGTCGGCTGCGAGTCGCTTTTGTGCGGAGAGATCAGTCATCGGAGTCCACCTCGACTTCTTCGTAGGTTGGGTTCAGGACGCGAACGCCCTCCGACTCGGCGAGTTCCTCGATCCGCTCGCGCTTGCGGGCACCGACTGCGGAGGCGATTCGAACCGCCTCGCTGTCGCCATCGACGCCCTCGAGGTCGTCCGTGTTCTCGACGTAGACCTCTTCGAAGCCGCTGGGGTGTTTCCCGCGGACTTCTTTCGGGGTGCGGAAGCCGGCTGCGACCTTCTGTCCCTTGCCCTTGACACCGCGGCGCTGCTTCGAGAGCTGGCCGCGTGGACGGCGCCAGGATTCGGGCGTCCGCTTTTTCTTGTGGTAGTCCTGTCGGTTGAACTGCGGTTTGCCCTCGCTTCGACGACGGTTGAGAAGTCGCGCTTCCTCGTCGGAGAGGTCGGGCGTCTTCTCGGTCAGTCCGCGGGGCTGCAGTTCGGTTTCGACGTCTTCCTCGGGCTCTTCGTCAGCGCCTTCGTCTTCGATCTCGGCGTCGGTCTCTTCGGAGACCTCGAGATCGCCGACGTCGGCTTTGATACGGGCCGCGAGTGCGTTCCCGATGCCATCGGCTTCGGCCAGTTCGTCCTGGTCGGCCTCTTTGACGTCCTCGATAGACTCGAATCCGGCTTCGTGCAGGGCTTCTGCCTTGCTCGCGCCGACTCCGCTGATGTCCTCGAGTTCCTGTGGTTCGTCCGAGGCGTCCTGCGATTGTTCTTCGTCGTCTGCCATCTATCAGGCACCTCCTTTGGCGGGTTTTTCGGTGATGTAAACCCCGTCCTGGAAGACGCGGGTGTCCTTGCCGCTGACTCGGGTCAGCTGCTCGATGTCTGCCGCCGTCTGCCCGACGTTCTCCTTGTTCGGGCCGGAGAGGACGAGCCGTTCGTCGTCGACGGAGACCTCAGTTTCACCGTGGATAGTCGTACGTCGCGGTGCCTTTTCGCCGAGGAAGTTCTCGATGACGACGTCGTCGCCCTCCACGCGGACCTGCATCGGGAAGTGAGAGTAGAAGACTTCCATCTTGTACTCCCAGCCCGCGGTCACGCCGTGGAACGCGTTCCGGATGTGGCTCTCGAAGGTTCCGACGGTCGCGTTCGTTTTCGCGTCCTCGGCTTCGCTTTCGATTACCACGGTGTCGTCTTCGACCTCGACGGTCACGTCGGGGTACCAGAGTCGTCGTGAGACGGTGCCTTCCGGTCCATCGACCTGCACGTCGAGATGATCGACCTCGACTGATACGGTTTCGGGAATTTCCAGTTCGACTCGCATGGTTAGTAGACGTATGCGATAACCTGGCCCCCGATACCCTGCTCACGAGCCTCGTAGTGGCTCATGATGCCGCTGCTCGTCGTGACGACGAGCGCACCGAAGTCTCGAGCGGGGAGATAGCGCTTCTCCCACTTCTCGAAGTCTTCGGCACCTGCGGCGTAGCGGGGCTTGACGGGACCACACTGGTTGATCGCTCCTTTCAATTCGACCTCAAACTGACCGGCTTTACCGTCGTCGACGTACTCGAAGCCGTCGATGTACCCGCGGTCGTAGAAGACCTCGAGCACGCTGCCGATCTCGTTCGAGGCGGGTGTTACCTCGTGGCTGAGATGCCCCACGCTCTCGGCGTTGTCGAGTCCCGAGAGCGCGTTGCTGAGTGGATCGTTTCCGGTCATGTTATCGATACTTCCTGAATCCCATGTCACGAGCGATCTCGCGGAAGCACTGTCGACAGAGATTGATGTCGTACTTGCCGACGAGTCCTTGCTTGCGGCCACAGCGCTGGCAGGCCGCTTCCTGGCCCGTCCGCTTTGCTGCGTGCTCGCCCGTCTGCTCGTTTTCTACGTCTGTTTCACTTTCACTCATCGCTGTCCTCCACGCTCACGTCGAAGTTGGCCTCGAGGTACGCAATCGCGTCCTCGGGAGTGAGTCGGTGGCTCGACGGGATCGACCGGTTGGCCTTGTCTCGCTTGGCCACGCGGTAGCCCGGACGCACCAGGTTGACGGTGACGTCCATGCCGTAGATCCCGACGTTCGGGTCGTACTCCTGGCTCGGGAACGCCGTGTGTTCCTCGATGCCGAAGCTGAAATTGCCAGTGTTGTCGAACTGGCTCGCAGAGAGGTTCGCGAGCGGCAGTGCCGTCTCGAGGAACGCGGCGGCGTCCTCGCCGCGAAGGGTGACCTTCGCGCCGATCGGATCGCCCTGACGAATGCCGAAGTCGGGTTCGGTCCGCTTGGCCTGCGTACGGACGCTCTCCTGACTCGTGACCTTCTCGATGATGTCCTCGGCCTTCCCGAGTTCGCGGCCACCGCGGCCGACGCCCATGTGGACGACGACTTTCTCGACGCGTGGCTTACGCATCTCGTGGAACTCGCCGGCCTCAGCTTCGCTCATTCGTCATCACCTTCGTCGCCTGTGAAGTTCTCGTCGATGACGACAACGTACTCCTGAATGGTTTCGAACCCGTCGTCGTCGTCCATCGAGACGCCGATGGTGTTCGGGCCGCTGCCAGGGGTGATGTCGATCGCGTCGATCTCACCGATCTTGCCGCCGTGGTTGCCACGGACGGCCGTTACGAGTGCGCCCTCTTCGAACGGGAAGTGGGCGACGATCGACTTGTCCTCGTTGTCGACGACGACCGAGTCGTTCGTGTTGTAGTCGCTTGCATCCTCGAGGAGGACGTTCGTACCGTCGTGCAGCGTCATCTGCGTGTCCCCACCGGAGGTCTGCTGTTTGCCAGCGATCTTTCCGAGGCGGCTTCCGGCGGCCTCCTCGTCGATCTCGGTCAGCGCGAGCCGACCGCCTTCGTCGGGGAAGACGCGGTAGTACTCCGCTCGGCCGGGGAAGCCGACGATGTCGAACATGCCGATCGGGCGCTGTTCGTCGTTGATCGGCTCCCCGTTGATGAGGATCGCATCCTCGGAAAGAGCGTATCGCGCTTCCTTCTTCGAGTCCACGTAGCCGAGTACGTCCCGCAACAAGACGACGAGCGGAACGCCCTCCTTCCCGTGTGGTCCAGCGCCGGCTTTGACCGTGAAGGTCTCCGTCTTGCGCTCGACCGGCCAGGACTTCGGTACTGACAGTCGTTTCTGGTGTTTCGTCATTCGCTATCACCTTCGAGGCGTGCTTCGCGACGCTCGTCCTCCAGATCGAGGTCCGTGATACGGACGTTCGAGGGGGCAAGCGGCCGCGGCACCTCTTCGCCGTCTGCCGTCTCGACCGTCACGTCCTCGACGTGGATGGTCCCGTCCTCGAGGATCGCACGGAGGACCTCGCTTTCTTCGCCGGCGTGGTCGCCGCGCATAACCTCGACCGTGTCGCCCGCGTTGACGCGGGTTCGACGGGTGCCGTACTCCTCCCGGAGTTCATCGGACAGCGTCGCGTGAAGCTGCTTCTGTCGCTTGTGCAGCGGTGCACGCGCAGTTTCGTTTCGCTGTTTGGTTGGTTGTTTACTCATGGTCTATACGATCATGGTTGCGGTACTCGCGATCGCTCCGAAGCGTTCCGCGACTTCGCGGGCGATCGGGCCCTTGATCTCCGTTCCGCGGGGCTCTTCGTTCTCGTCGATGATGACCGCCGCGTTGTCCTCGAACTTCAGTCGCGTCCCGTCCGGTCGGCGAACCGACTGACGCTGGCGGACGACGACGGCCTCGAGGACCTGACGGCGCATCTCGGGCGTACCCTTGGTGACCGAGACGGTCACTTTGTCACCGAGTCCCGCCTTCGGCTGGCGGTTCTTGGTGCCGTGGTAGCCCGCAACGCTGATGACTTTGAGCTCGCGTGCGCCGGTGTTGTCGGCACACGTGACCAGCGACCCTTTCTTGAGTCCCTGGGTGACGTCGGCTTTCATCGCCTCCATCACTCATCACCCTCGCTGGCGATATCTTCGGCCGAAAGCTGTGGGTCCGGTTCGGCCTCGCCGGTCAGCGCTGCGATGTCCTCTGCAGTCGCTTCTTCGGTTACTTCGACGACCACGTGCGATTTCGTCTTCGACAGTGGTCGGGTCTCTGCGATCTTGACCGTGTCACCGACCGAGAGTGGCTCGAGCACGCCCGGCACGTGTGCCGGGATGCGCGAGCGACGTTTCATGAGGCGGTCGTATTTCGGAACCGCGACATCGTACTCTCGCTCGACGACTACGGTCTTGTCCATGTCCGTCGAGACGACCTGCCCTTCGAGGATCTGTCCTCGAACGGGAAGCTCGCCGTAGAACGGACACGTCTCGTAGTCGTATTCCTCCGGGTTTTCCGGTTCCGGAGGGGTTTCAACGTCTAGTCCTATTGCCATGGTGAATCACCACTAGTTTCCGTGCGTCGGGCGGGTCGTGAGAGCAACCGCGATCCATCGACCGTAACGTAGGCCACATTCTCGCCAGCGGCGTGGCGGGGGTCCCGCGAGGGATCATCGCCACGACAGTCGGCGGCATCGCCGCCGGCTCGGTCCGACTCGCCCGGGGTATCGGACGAGTCGGGTTGGGTATCGGCCAGTTTGGATGTGGTCCCCGACTCCTTCGCGAAGTCGGCGGCTTCATCTGTGATCGCGAACTCGAACGTCGAGCCCGACTTTGGCACCATGACGACCCGAGACTCGCCGTTCTCTCGAACCTCTATCGAAAGGGTGTTAGTCGTCTCGATGACGACTCGCCCCTCGAGGTCAACTCGCGAGGAGTCGTCGCTCTCGACGACTCGTACGGGAAGCCCGTTGAGTTCGTGTCGCGGCAGCGTTTCGGGTGTCAGTGCCATTGGTAGTCTTATTCGTCGTCTCAGGCGGATTCTCCGCCTTCGTTTCGAGACGTCTCGCCCTCGAGGTCGCCTTCCTTACGGACTGCGCTCATTCGAGATCGCCTTCCTCACCCTGGATCGTCTTGACCCGGGCGATAGTGCGACTCAGTTCGCCGATGCGGCCCGGGTTCTCCGGGGCACCACCGGCGGCGAGGACGGACTTCTGGTTCAGCAGTTCCGTCTCGAGTTCCTCGAGCTCTTCCGCCCGTTCGGCGGGCGTCATGTCGCGGATCTCTTCGACGTGGAGGATCGCCATCAGGCGTCACCTCCCTCGTCTGCGTCGGAGTCCGCTTCGGCTTTTTCGTCCGCGTCGGCCGCAGCTTCCTCGTCCATCTCCGCGACGAGTTCTTCGGCTTCGGCCTCGACGTCCTCCTCGAGTTCGTCGAGGTCCTCCTCGATCGGGGACTCGTCGGGAACGTCGACGTCTTCGTCCTCCTCGGACTCGACTTCCGCTTCGATGACCTCCTCGACGACGTCTTCGTCGAGGTCGGCCTCGGGTTCGACGGCGTCCTCGGCCGGAGCCTCTGCGCCGGATTCGGTCGCCTCTGCGTCCTCGGGTTCGCCCTCGAGGAGTTCCTCGACGCCTTCGGCCGCGTTGGCTTCGACGGCGTCGGGAACGACCTCTTCGGGGTCCATATCTTCGTGGACGCCGAAGTCGTCGGGCAACTCGGCACCCGGCGGGATGATCTTGACGTTAACCCCGATGGTTCCGAGCTTCATGACCGCAACGCCCTGTCCGTGGTCGACGACGTCCTCGGCGGGTTCGCCGTTGTGCTTGATGTAGCCACGGTTGAACTTCTCGACGCGCGATCGTGCGCCCGTGACCTTCCCGGAGAGGACGATCTCGGCACCGAGCGCGCCCGCGTCCATGATCCGGTCGATCGTCGTGTGACCGGCCTTCCGGAAGTACCAGCCACGCTCGAGCGCGTTGGCCAGTCGGTCCGCGACGATTCGCGCGTTGAGGTCGGGTTCGTCGACCTCCTGAACGTCGATCTGTGGGTCCTCGAGGTTGAACTTCTCCTCGAGAGCCGTCGTGACCTTCCGGATGTTCTCGCCGCCTTTGCCGATGACCATCCCGGGCTTCTCTGCCTTGAGGACGATCTGGGTTCCCATCGGCGTCTTGGCGACGTCCATGCCACCGTAGCCCGCGCGGCCGAGCTCTTCCTGGAAGAACTCGTCGATCTGTGACCGCTGGAGGCCGTTTTCGATGAACTGGTGTTCGTCAGCCATTAGTTATCTTCCTCGTCGTCCTCGGTGTCGGGTTCCTCGACTACGATCTCGACGTCGACCTGTGGCGTGTTCCAGGCCGAGGCACGCCCCATCGCGCGGGGCTTGCGACCGACCGATTCGCCGACCTTGTGGGCGGCGACGTGGACGATCTCCATCGATTGTCCGTCGAAGCCCTGGTGGTCGGCGTTCGCCTCGACGTTCTCGAGCAGTTCGAGGAACGCGTTCGAGACCTTCTCCGGGTACTTCCCGGCGTCCCAGCCGTCGATGTCGGAGCGGTGGCCCGCGCCGGCGTTGTGTGACTTGAACGGGACCGACTGCTTCTTGTCGATCACGTCTTGCAGGTAGTCCTGGGCGTTTTCGACGGTTCGGCCCTTGAGTTCGCGTGCGACTTCCTTGCTGTGCTTGTTGCTCATGTGACGCTCCCGGAGCATCGCTTTTGCAGTGGCGTCCGGATCGGCGTCGACTGAGTAGTTGATTCCCATACGATGATCACTTCAGTGGGACGAACTTGGAGGAACGAGTCGCACCGATCCCTGCCTGCCCGTGTTCGACGGACGTTCGGGTCAGCCGGAACTCGCCGAGATAGTGTCCGATCATCTCGGGTTCGACGCGGACGCGCTCGAACGACTGTCCGTTGTAGACCTCGAAGGTCAGTCCAACGAACTCCGGCAGGATCGGCATATCCCGCAGGTGCGTTCGGATCGGCGCGTTCGCCGTCTCTTCCTCGTCCTTCTCGCGGGCCTCCTCGAGTAGCTTTTGCTTCTCGACGGAGAGACCGCGTTTGATACTTCGCCGCTTCCGAGCGGGTAGCAGTTCTGCAACATCCTCAAGCTCCAGATCCTGCAGTTCCTCGACCGTGTGGCCGCGGTAGGTAAACTCACCTTCACGGCCGGTTCTGTACTCCTGGCTCATTTGTTTCCACCTCGGCCGGTCCGGCGCGAGGAGATGTCACCGACCTTCCGTCCCGGCGGGGCATCCCGCGAGACGGACTTCGGTTTGCCGGGGTGTTGTCGGCCGCCGCCACCGAACGGGTGGTCGACGGCGTTCATCGCAACACCGCGGACTCGAGGCCACTTCGTGCCCCGTGCTTTCATCTTGTGGTACTTGTTCCCTGCCTTGACGAACGGCTTCTCCGTTCGACCGCCACCGGCGACGACGCCGATGGTGGCTCGACACTGTGGGTCGAGGCGCTTGACCTCGCCACTTGGCAGCTGAAGGACCGCCGCGTTGCGGTCGTGGGTGATCAGGTCCGCGTTGACGCCGGAGGAACGGGCGAACTTACCGCCGTCGCCCGGGTTCGCTTCGACGTTACAGACCGGAACCCCTTCGGGGATCTCCGCGAGCGGCATCGTGTTACCCGGCTTGATCTCCGCCGAGACGCCGACCTGAATCTCCTCGCCGACGGCGACGCCTTCGGGAGCCAGCACGAGTCGCTGATCGCCATCTTCGAACTCGATGGCGGCGATCGGTGCCGAACGGGCCGGGTCGTGTTCGATATCCACGATCGTGCCGCGGACGACGTCGTCGTCCTCCTCTTTCTTGTGGTCGAGTTTCGCCTTGTAGCGATGGGACGGGGCGCGGAACGTCGACGTGCCGCGACCGCGTCGTTGTCCTTGAATGCGACGTCCCATTCTCAGAACACCCCGATTCGTGAGGCGACTTCCTGGGCGTCGTTGTCCTCGGACAGCTTGACGATTGCTTTCTTTTTGCCCTTCATCGTTACTTGCGTGTTGATGTTGTCGACCGAGATGTCGAAGCGCGCTTCGACTTCGTCGCGAATCTCGGGTTTGGCGGCGTCCGGGTTGACGATGAACTGGAGCTTGTTCTCGAAGTCCATGTCGTTCATCGCCTTCTCCGTCACGAGGGGGTGTTCGATGACCGAACTCATCGGTCAGCCACCTCCTCGAGCGCGCTTTCGGTCCAGACGGTCAGTCGCCCCGGCTGTGCACCGGGGGCGAGATCCTCCGCATTGACCTCGGTGGCCGTCGTGACGTCCGCCCCGGCGAGATTACGGGCCGCTCGTGACGGGCCGTTCTCGCTCGAGGTGACGAAGAGGATCGAGGTGGGCGTCTTGTACTTCCGGCCGCGGGCTTTCCCCTGACCAGAGCGGACGCTCCGACCCTCGTCGGCGCGTTCGATGTCGTCCGCGAGGCCGGCGGCCTCGAGGAAGTCGACGACCTCCGCCGTCTTCTGGAGGTCCTCGAACTCGTCGGAGACGACGACTGGAATCTCGGTATCCTCGTCGAACTGGTGACCGCGCTCGGCGACCAGTTCGGCGTCGGTCGTCGCTGCGATCGCACTGCGGACGGCCAGTTTCTTTGCTTTCGTGTTGATCGATTCGGACTGGTCCTTCTCGGCTTTCGGCGGGTGGGCCTTGCGTCCCTTGACAGCCTGCGGGACGCGTCGTGCGCGTCCGTCCTGTCGTGGCACGTGGGCCATACCGCGGCCGCTACCGAACGATTCCGCAGGCGTGCGCATGCCCGCGAACTCGTCGGCGCCGTAGTCCTGTTTCCGGTTTGCCTGAGCGACGCGAACGGCACGACCGATCAGGTCCGGTCGGTAGGTGGTCTCGAAGACCGCCGGGAGCGTAACCGAGCCCGCGTCGTCGCCGTCCAGGTCGCGTACTGTTGCTTCCATGTGTTATCCCTGGTTGGATGCGGTGGAGACGTAGCGCACCTCGGGATCGAGGCGCGGTTGGTCTCCGGGTCGGATCGCCGGGCGGAAGCGCAGAAGGCGCTTGTTCGGCCCGGGGAGCGAGCCCTTGATCAGCGCGTGCGGTCCGTCGACTTCGCCGTAGTTGACGAAGCCACCGTCGACCGTCGCGTCTGCGCCGTCGCCGATATCGACGAGGCGTTTGTTCAGTTCAGTTCGCTGGTGGTAGCCGGTCTGGCCCTGCTGTGGAACCGTCGAGCGAACGCGGCTCGGGTTCCACGGGCCGAGGTTACCGATGCGGCGACGCCAGCCCTGCCGGGCGTGTTTGCCCTTGCGTTTCTGGACGCCCCAGCGTTTGACGGGACCCTGCGTCCCTTTCCCTTTCGTGACGCCGCTTGCGTCGACGTACTCGCCGGCGCGGAACATGTCGTTCATGACGTGTTCGCCGCCCTCCTCGACCGTCTCGAGGGCGAAGTCGACGCGGTCCTCGATGGAGCCGCCGCCGACGCGAGTTTCCATCACGTCCGGTTTCTTCTTCGGCATCGAGGGAATGTCCCCCGGTACCGTGTGGGTGATGACGCGGACGTCATCGACGCGCCCCTCCTCGAGGTAGCCACGGAGTTCGTCCGTCGCAGCGTCGGTGTCGTAATCGTCACCGGGAAGGTCCAGAACGCGATCGAGTTCGGGAACGAACTCGTCGGTCCAGACCTCAGTTATCGGCTTCATACCGTACGGCGTGTCTTCGTATGCTCGCAGAGCGACGGCGCGCATCGGCGGCGTCTCCACGATCGTTACGGGGACGGTCTGTTCCATCCCCTCGGTCGGCGAGTTCGCTTTATCGTCGACCATAACGACGTGGGTCATGCCGGCCTTGTAGCCCGCGAAGCCCTGGAGCGTCGGCTGTCCGTCGTCGTCCGGCCACGAGTTGAAGCGTGGGACCTCGCTGGTCGCACGCTGTCGTGGGCCGAACCCGAGTGAGCCTTTGCGTGGTGAATTTGCTTGTGGCATTCTATCACTCTCTCAGTGAGAGGGGAGCAAGCGTCGCGAACAGAGCCTCCTCCGTTCGAACGACTTTGCTTCCCTGATCCGGAACCGTGTTTAGCCAGAGGTCGAACCCCGGATCGGCAGTGGGTTCGACTCCGTCATCGGCTGTGTCACCCGCGGCGGATGACGACTCGATCGCATCGTCCTCGCCGGACGACGGGTCGATCGCGCCGTCTTGTCCCGACGACGCTTCGACAGCCGATTCCTCGATTCCGAGGATATCCGGCAGCCCTCTCTCGGGCGCGCCGAACACGACGGTCATCCCGTCTCGTTCGGTGCGTCCGGCCAGCGTCTTGAGCCGCCCGACGGTGAGTTCTTCACCGAATCGGGAGGCTGCGATACAGACGCCGGCATCCTCACGGCCGAGTGCTGCGGAGAGGTCCGTCCGCTCGACCGACAGCCCCGGGAGGGGCTCGTCGACGAGTTTCGCCCGGACCGGTCGTCGCGAAGAGATCCTGACGGTCACGCGCTCCCCCTCCTCGACCTCCATTTTCGGAGGAACGTTGAGGGAGATCGGGTGTTGCAAGCCGCAATTGACCCGGACGCGCCCTTCAGGTCCGACCTCGGTCACGATTCCTTGTCTTGACGACCCCGAATCGTCAGATTCGGAGCCGGTCTGTGACATGGCGCGGAGCGGCGGCAGGATGCCCGCGTACTCCAGTTCGTCCCGCATCCCCCATGCCTCGTTGCGGAGGTATGGCGGCGTTGCGGCGTACCGCAAGACGGTTTCGACGAACCCACCGTCGAAGTGGCCGTGTTCACCTTCTTCGTCGGCGAAGATGAGCAGGCGATCAGCCCGGAAGACCGTCGCCGCGCGGGCGACGTATCCGAGTTTGCGAGTGGCCTCGCGTTTGTCCTCGGCTTCACGGGTGAGCGACGATGGGACGAGTACGCTGACGGTCATGCCGAAACGCTTCGGCGCCGCGTCACTAGACTGTAGCGATGTGTTGCGGGTAATGTCTTAAAAGGGTAGCGGATTCGATCCCGGCTGTGAACGCCTCACACTCGCGAATTCGTGGTGAACAGGCACACACTCACGTGTCATGATAGATCCGTTTCAAATCTCGAGAGTACGGTAGCGAGTTGTAACCGAGTCGACTCGAGAACCGATAGCAGGCGGTCGGGGACCCCCATGTGCAAGCATGCCGATGCCGTGTCGATTCGCAACCCTTATACACCATTCCGAGAGTAGGTATGAATGCAACAGGGCGCTGGTAGTGTAGTGGTATCACGTGACCTTGCCATGGTCACAACCTGGGTTCAAATCCCAGCCAGCGCACTTCTACGGCGAACAATTCCGACGAGCACCGCGTAGCGTGTGCTCGTCATCTGTGAGCCGTGAAGTTCCACTGGATTTGAACCACGGAAATCCGAGCGAAGCGAGGATTTGCATCGGGTTCAAATCCCAGCCAGCGCATTTCTCCGACGAACGATTTTGGCGAGCACCGCGTCGCGATCGTACCGGATCGTCCGAAAGTCGCTCCGAGCCGAATATCCTTCCGTTCGAGCGGTCAGAGCGGCGCTAACCGTGTTGCTCATATTCGGTGGCTGCGTACATTGGCAAAGCATGTCCCGCTGGTCGCGATTCGTTTCCGTGTTCGGCCTCCTGTTGCTCGTGATTGCGACGGGGCAGTCCGCGCTGAAGGTGGCCGGTGGCGGCTCGCTTCTGGGGGCAATGCTCGATTTCGTCGTGATAAGCATCTGCGGACTGCTGGTCGTGTTCGTCGGAAGTTGGCTGACGGACAGCGATATCGACTCCACACTCTATCGGCGAATCGTCGGCTGGTGTTTCGGCGGCGTCAGCGTGATGTTCATATTTCTGTTTCTGCGCGCGATCCATCCCGATGTGGCGACCACCTTCTCGTTCGGGACGCGAGCAGTCGCGCTCTCCATCGGTTCCGTCGCGGGTCTCGGGATCGGAATTCACGAGGCGCGTGCGATCACCCGCGAACGCGAGATCAGACAACACAACCACGCACTACAGCGCGCACAGGACCGACTCGAGCAGCGAAACGACGAGTTGTCTCGGATCCGGATGGAACTCGAGGACGCGGTGACGCAGCTCGAGGCCTCGAACGAGCGGTTGGATCAGTTCGCGTCGACCGCCTCGCACGACCTCCGGGAACCCCTTCGCATGATCTCGCAGTATTTGGGCCTCCTCGAGGACCGATACGCGGAGGACCTCGACGACGACGGTCAAGAGTTCATCGCGTACGCGCTCGACGGTGCCGAGCGGCTGCAGACGATGGTCGACGATCTCTTGGAGTACTCGCGGATCGAAACGCAGGGGGATCCGTTCGCTTCGGTCGACCTCGACGATGTCCTCGCGGACGCGCTCACGGACCTGCAGGTGCGGATCGACGAGAGCGACGCCACGATCGAGGCGGAATCGCTTCCGCGCGTACACGGTGACAAGACGCAATTACGACAACTGTTCCAGAACCTGCTCACGAACGCGCTCGAGTACAGCGGCGACGAGCCGCCGCGGGTCCAGGTCGTGAGCGAACGACGCGAGACGGCGTCGGCGGAACGGGAATTGGAGTGGGTGATTTCGGTTCGTGACGAGGGGATCGGTATCCCGCCCGCCGATCAACGCCAGATCTTCGAACTCTTCGAGCGACTACACACGTCCAACGAACACGCCGGCTCGGGGATCGGACTCGCGTTCTGTCAACGCACCGTCGAGCGCCACGGCGGCGAGATCTGGGTCGAGTCCGAATCCGGCGAGGGATCTACGTTTTCGTTCACGATCCCGAACCGTAGCGCCGTCGATCCGATCGGTGAACGCGAGTAACGCGATATTTCGTACCCGCTCCCGGTTGACCGGTGTGAATCGATTACGACTCCGGAACCCCAGCGACAGATATAAGTACGGACTCTTGAACTCCTCTTCGAATTTTAAGTCACAATCAGTAACCGATCTCGCCTGCGATTGTCTTTTATACTCCGAGTTTCTACGAGTCAATGGACAATTGGGCGGCTGATAGAGCAATGCAAACGGAACTTCCTCCCACCGACGATGCGGACGACCTCGAGTACGACCAGACAAACGACCGCTACGTCTTCCATCACGAGACGGACGGCAGTGCGACGATTACGACGACGATCGTGCACGCCCTCTCGTCGATCGCGGATACAGACGTCTCACAGGGAGAGTTCTCCCTGTACGACAGCGTCGATCCGGACGCGCTCGATCGACTCTTCCGGCAGAAGGCGGACGGGACCGAGCGCTCGGGCGGCCACGTCGCCTTCACCGCCCTCGAGCACGAAGTGTACGTCTACGCGAACGGCGACGTCATCGTCTACCCGCCGACGGACACGACTGATCCGTCGCGAACGAACTGAGGGCCCTGCGGTCGGTTTTTGTCGCTAGCATCCATCGCCGTCTTTGATACTCGATCGAGAGTCGTGACTGCCGAGAGCCGGGGGTCGCTCGAAGACGGCTCCGTGGCCGTCGGTCCGCATGGTCCGGATTTAGGACCCTCCCCGCCGACAGTACCGCGTATGACGGTAATCGGACTACTCAGCGTTGCACCGGTGATCGAGGACAGCATGTCGGGCGAGATCGCGGCGGCCGTCGACGCGCTCGAGGCGTACGACGTCGAGTACGAGACGAATCCGATGGGGACGGTGATCGAAACCGACGATATCGGCGAACTCTTCGCGGCCGCGCAGGCGGCCCACGAGGCGGTCGACGCCGATCGAGTGAGCACCGTGTTGAAGATCGACGACAAACGCGACCGCGACAGCTCGGCGGCGGAAAAAGTCGACGCCGTCGAGGAACACCTCGGTCGACCGGCGACGAATACGGAGGACTAGGCGGATATCGCGCGTCTCGTAATCATCCGGATCGCCCCGATCCGGACAGTGTCATCGGTCTCCGTGCACTCGAGGTGTTCTCGGACGGTTACCAGTTCGCCGTCGGTGCTCTCGGTTGCGTTCGGACAGCCGAGAACGTCCCGCTCGCGCACCGAACCGCCCATTACTCGACCGTAAAACGACCGGAACCGAAGATTCAATTCGTTCGAGTTCCGACGTCCGAGCATGGAACGGACGACACTCGAGGTCACAGGCATGGCCTGTGACGGCTGTGAAGCGACCGTGACCGAAGTGCTCGAGGCGCTCGACGGAGTCTCGTCGGCGACGGCCGACCACGAGACCGGTGAGGTGCGCGTCGCACACGACGAAGCGGTCGTCGACGAGGCAACGATCGGCGGGGCGATCAACGACGCGGGCTACGAAGTACTACCGTAGACTCCGATCACCTCGTTGGCGGCTGCGCCCCGGACGCGAATGCGGTCCGGCGAGGCGCGAACTGACAAACTGTTTTATGCCGGAGAGTGAATCCTTCGGTATGGAAAGTCTCAATCGGATGGCGATCGAGCTGGTCGACGAGGCCCTCGATTACGCCGAGGAGCTGAATATCGGCGGCTACGACCTCGAGAACGAGTCGACGGTCCTCGACTTCGGTCTCGAGTTCGACGGCGGAATCGAGGCGGGACTGTTACTGACGGAGATTCAGACGGCGGGGATGGCGACGCCGAGTCACCAACTCGGCGAGATCGGCGGCGCGCCGATCCCGTTCGTCGAACTCTCGACCGACCAGCCGGCGCTCTCGCTGCTCTGTTCGCAGAAGGCGGGCTGGGAGCTGACGACCGACGACTTCGAGGGGCTGGGCAGCGGCCCCGCGCGGGCGCTGGTCGCCGAGGAAACGGAGTTCCGCCGCGTCGGCTACACGGACGCCTTCGATCTGACGGCGCTGGCGCTCGAGACCGACCAGGACCCGACCGCGGCCGCGGCCGAACAGGTCGCCGATCTCGCGGAGGTCGAGACCAGCAGCGTCTTCCTGTTGGCCTATCCGACCGCGAGTCTGGTCGGGAGCATCACGAACGCCGCTCGCGTGGCCGAACTGGCGACCTTCCGCCTCTCAGAACTGGGGTACGATCCGCTCGATATCGTCTCGGCGACGGGCCGGGCACCGGTCGCGCCGGTGGCGGCGGACGAACGGACGGCGATCGCTCGCACGAACGACGCCATCGCCTACGGCGGCACGGCACACCTCACGGTTCGCGAGGACGCCGCCGTCTTCGACTCGGTGCCGTCGACGGCCGCCGAGGGCCACGGTCGCCCGTTCGGCGAGATCTTCGACGACCTCGAGTGGGATTTCACCGAGGTCCCCGCGGATCTCTTTGCGCCCGCGAAGGTAACGATCGACGTTCTGGGCGGCCCGACATACGTCCACGGCGAGACGGACGAGGAGTTGTTAGTCGAGTCGTTCGACCTGTAACTGTTCGGTTCAAACCGGTCCCGAACCATCCGCCGGTCTCGAGCGGGCCGCGCTGCTGGATGCGGTCGAGGGGGTCGACGAGGGAGGGTACCGCCCAACTGCGTCGACCCGGCCGCTCGAGTGAATCCGCGGGTTCGCGGGACGTACGGCGTTCACAGCGGCGATGAGGTCCTCCTTCGTGATCGAATTAGTGAACGAGAAAACATATTATGTCAGAGTGTCTCCACTATCTCATGCTCTCCGACACGGTATTATAACAGGGAAGCGCCGGCATCGCCTTCCTGTTCGTCCTGTTGTTCACAGTCGTCTTCCTCGTGATGGTCGTCTGAGTCTACACGGATGCACAGCGGAACAGCGACCATCCGGCGTTTCTGTGGGCGATCGTTGTCTTCCTCGCGCCGCTGCTCGGACTCGTACTGTACTTCCTGCTCGGACGAAACTCGAGACGAGGCCGCTCGACGACCAACTATTAGCGCCCGCCCGCGGATCGAGACGAACGATCACTCCATCGGGTGAACCTTCGTTACTGTCCCGACGCCCTTGCTCCGGCCCTCGCGGAAGACGAACTTCTGGCCCTTCTCGACGAGATAGGGGCGAAACTTGAATCGGACGCTGGTCTCGCCCGTGTCGCCCGGCAGGAGGCGGCCGTCGTCGGGATGGAACGCAGCGGCCTCGCCGATCGTCTCGAGGTGGACGACGGGTTCGTAGCCGTCGCCGATCCGGGTCGGGTGGTTGAGCACCATGACCTCGGCTTCGAACTCCCGGACCGGTTCGGGGTCGGCGTCCCGCGGCAACAGGGCCATCCCGCGTTCGATGGCGCTCTCCTTGACGCCTTTGAGCGCGATGCCGACGATCCGGCCCGCCTGGGCTTTGTCGACGCGGTGGTAGTGCATCTCGATCGAGCGGACCTCGACCGCCTGGAACCGGCCGTCCGGCATCGGCCCGAGCAGGAGTTCGTCGCCGGCCTCGACTTCGCCCGACATCACCGTCCCCGAGGCGACCGCGCCGACGCCGGTCACCGAGTAGCTCCGATCGACGTACATCCGGAACTCGCCGGTGTCCTGGGACGTCTTCGGGAGCCGATCGAACAGTTCGTCGAGGGTCTCGAGGCCGTCCATCGTGATGGCGCTCGTTTCGACGATCGGGACGACGCGCTCGCTGACCTCCTCGACGGCGGCGTCGATGCCGTGACGGGCGACTCGAAGCGGCGATTTGCCGACCTCGCGGAGGAGTCGTTCGACCTCGCGTTCGACCTCCTCGATGCGCTCGTCGTCGACGACGTCGGTTTTCGTGATGGCGACGATCGTCGGGAGATCCGTGGCGAGGAGGACGCCGAGGTGCTCTCGAGTGGTGCGCGTCGGCCCGTCGTCGGCCGCGACAACGAGAAGCCCGTAGTCGAGTTTCTGGCCGACGAGGCCGCGGATGGTGGTTCGGAGCCACGGCTCGTGGCCGACGGTGTCGACGAAGGACACGAGTCGGTCGGCCTTCTGGACGACTTCCGCGCGGTCCGCCTTTCGGTTCGGGTTCCGGACCCTGACCGGACCGTCCTCGTCGAAGCCGTACACCGCGTAGGAGAGGTCCGCCGAGAGCCCGCGTTCGACCTCGTGGGGCTGGACGTCGAGGTAGCCACGCGTCGCGCCGTCGCCGTCGTCCGGCTTGCCGGTCACGAGCGAGCCGACGAGCGTACTCTTGCCGTGGTCGACGTGACCCGCCGTCCCGACGACGACATGTTCGTCGTCCGTCTCGAGGACGCCGCCCTCCTGCACCATGGCGACGCCGACGAGTCCGCCTTCTATGCCCCACGTCTGTACGTCGTCGATGTGGGCGTCGGCTTCTTCGGCGAGCAAGGAGAGGACGTCCATCGTCTCGGAGAACGTGTCCGGATCGATTCCGGCGAGGCCGCCGTCGTCCGTCACGCCGACGACGTACGTCGCCTCGCCGTCGCCCGAGAGGATCCGGTGGCGCAGTTGCGCGGCCAGACTCTCCCGGCGTCCACCCTCGAGGTGGACGTCGCGTGACAGTCGTTCCTTGAATTCGACGTTGCCACCGTCCTGTTCGCCACGGTCCAGGGCTCGCTCGAGGAGAGCCCGGTCACGGCTCATGTGCCCCGGTAGTGTCCCACATAGCAAAAGGCTTCCCGTACATTGTTACCCTGGTGCATGATCGGTTGGAACCGCAAGAACGCGCCGACCGTCGGTCTTCGGCGTGAATGTAGCCGATCGCCCGACGAGAATGCGGCGCACGGACGTACTCGTACGGTTGCGTAGTCGCTTCGAACCCGCGGGTCGTAAACTCCGACGCGAGCGTATCGCCGTCGGAAACCGGACGGTTCCGGCCCCGCTTTCAAGTCGGTCGAGCCCCTACGTCCGCTATGAGCGTCAGCGGCCTCTGTCAGATCTGCGAGTCCCGACCGGCCCAGGAGCGGTGTGCGAACTGCGGCACGCTCGCCTGCGAGATCCACTTCGAGGAGGGCAAGGGCCTCTGCGTCGAGTGTGCCGGCCAGGCCGATCCGACGCAACCGTCGCCGTCGGAGTCGGAAGACGTCGACATTAACCGGCTCTAGCCTCCATGACCTCGATCCGCGACCTGCTGGGCGACTCGCTGGCCGTCGGCGAGCGGTTCTGTCTCACCCTCGAGGAGCGCGACGGAGTCCTCGTCGCCGAGCACCCGCGCGATTCGAGTCCGCTGGATATCGCCGTCGTCGAGGGAGTGGATCGCCTCGAGGATCACCCGCCGACTGAGCCGGTCGCGGTCGAACTCCTCGATAGAATTGTCGACGGGCGGATCGCTGGGCGCGTGACCAGTGCGGAGTGTGAGGCAGAGTCGTCGTGACGGAGACTGCTGGTCGGAGAGCGCTGTTGTTTCTGAATCCCCTGTGACCAGACCGAAAACCGGGTGTTTTTATTTCGTTCGTTAGATCGGTCACTATGCCCGTCAGCCGTCGTCGGTTTACGTTTGGCAGCGCTGTACTTCTGCTCGGAATCGCTGGCTGTAGTGATTCTACGGATACCGATCCGCTCCGAGTGCTCCATCTCGAGTTATCGAATCAGACGGCCGAGTTCCACACGTTCCATTTCGTGCTCGAATCCGACGACGGGCTCGGGGAATGGCACGATTTTGAACTCGATGCTGACGCTTACCGGGAGGTCGTTATCGAGTCCGAATCGGACCGCGAATGGTCGGGGTATCACGCAGTTGTGAGCGATAACCGAGCGTCCGGATCGTTACTCGGTCAGGGAGACGAACAGACTTGCCTGCAGCTCAGTTATCGGATCGGGGATGATGAGATCTTGTCTACGATGTCGACGGATTGGCCGCTCTGTGAATCCTGATCAGCACCGTCTCGAGGTCGCTACCGGTACTGATTCAACCGCTTTTTTAGTCGCTTGGCGGCCTGCTCGCTCGCCTTCGCGAACTCCTCTCCCTGGTCTTCACCCGCGAAGATGATCCCGCGCGAGGAGTTGACCAATCCGACGCCCTTGGCGAGGCCGTACTCGACCGCGGCTTCGGCGTCGCCGCCCTGTGCGCCGATCCCCGGCACGAGGAACGGCAGATCGGGGACCTGCTCGCGCAACTCCTCGAGTTCCTCGGGTTGCGTCGCGCCGACGACGAGTCCCACGTTGTCGTTCTCGTTCCAGAGGTCCGCCAGCGCGGCCACGCGCTCGTAGACCGGTTCGCCGGTCTCGAGTTCGAGATCCTGAATGTCCGCGCCCCCGGGGTTCGAGGTCCGACAGAGGATGAACACGCCGGCTTCCTCGTCCGCGAGGAACGGCTGGAGCGAATCTCGGCCCATGTAGGGGTTGACCGTAATCGCGTCGACGGTCTCGAGCATCTCGGCGTACCGTCGGGTTGTGTTTCCGATGTCGGCTCGCTTCGCGTCGAGCAGGACCGGCACGCCCTTGCCGTGGGCGTAGGCGACCGTTTCTCGAAGGGCTCGCCAGCCGTCGGGATCCTCGTAGAAGGCGGCATTCGGTTTGTAGATGGCCGCGTGTTCGTGGGTCGCGTCGATGATCCGGCGGTTGAACGCCCAGCGAGGGAGGTCGTACTCCTCCAGGTGGTCGGGAATGCGCGACGGATCGGGATCGAGGCCGATGCTGACGACGCTGTCGACCGTCCGAATCCGGTCGTGCAGGCGATCGAAGAAGTTCATGCTTGCGTGTGGTCACGCGGCGGTCGAAAAGGTTGCTATACCGTTGGGACGGTCAGTGAACACTCGAGTATGACCGAGGTAACCGGATACTGTCAACCGTATGATGTCCCAACAATGGGACTCGTTCGCGACCGGATGTGTACCGGAAACCGGCCTAACGGTCGCTGGTGCGCGGAAATTCGACCGTTTTTGGATCGATATCGTTCCGGAACGATCGCTCCACCTCCAAATCCTTTAGACAGCAACTACTTGGATAGTATACTGGATGTCTACAGTATGGCTTCTCGAACCAACGCAAAATCCAACTCCCACTTCGGCCGTCTCCGAGAACGGATTCGATCGACGCTGTTCGCCGGCGAAGATCCGCCGGCGGACGACGCCATGGATCACGCGCCGGTAACCGATCCGTCGCCGACGAACCCGGATGCGCCGGGGAACCTCTTTCACTGTTCGACCTGCGGAACCGTCTACATCGACTCCGAGAAGCGCGTCTGTTCGACGTGTGACGACACCGTCGAGGAAGTTCGGTCGACGCTCGAGTCGTCCGTAATGCGATCCTAGCCGATTGCTGATCGTCTCGCCGTCTCCTCTCGTCAGCACCCTTTCGGGCGTTCGGTTCACGCGTCAGGGTTCGGTCCTCGAGATCAGCTCTCGAGCACTTCGATCAGGTTCGACTCCGGATCGCGAAGGAACAGGATCGACGTGCCGCTTTCGGTCGTCCGCGGCTCGCTGATCGTCGACACTGACTCGGGCAGATCCGCGTAGAAGGCCTCGAGATCGTCGACCGCGAGTCCGACGTGTGTCGCGCCGGGCTGGTTGAGCCCCGCGGCCGGCGAGCCTCGCGCTTCGGGGTCGTACTCGACGAGTTCGATTCGGATCCCGCCCGCTTCGAGGTGGGCGAACTCGGCCCGTCCCTCCTCGACGCCGACGGCATCGGCGAACGCGTCGCCGCCGACAGCGAACCGGTCGACGACTGTCAGTCCGAGGACGTCCCGGTAGAACGCCAGGAGTTCCTCGAGGTCGTTGACGGTGATACCGACGTGGTGGGCGCTGAGTGTCGAGGCGGTCATACCACGTGATCGTCAGAGCAGACGGGAAAACCATTCGGCTCCGCTCGAGGGCGACCGCCGCGCGAATCTCGCCGCCCGACAGTATATTTCCCCGGCGGTCGATAGTCCGCGTATGACTCGCGTCGCGCTCATTGCCCACGACGAGAAGAAGCCGGATCTCATCGAGTTCGCACGGGCCCACGAATCACAACTGCGAGCCTACGAGTTGATCGCAACCGGAACGACGGGCAAGCGCCTGATGGCGGAAACAGACCTCGAAATCGAGCGCAAGAAGTCGGGTCCGCTGGGCGGTGATCTGATGATCGGTTCCGAGATCGCGGAGGACCGTCTCGACGGGGTCGTGTTTCTCCGGGACCCGCTGCGCGCCCAGCCCCACGAGCCCGACATCTCGGCACTGCTCCGGATCTGTGACGTTCACGACACCGCGCTGGCGACGAACCTCGCGTCCGCGGAGTTCCTGATCGAAGGCCTCGCCGACTGATACGGTCTGCTGTAACGATTTACCGGTACAACCGCATGACGGGTCCCGGCTGTACCGGAAACGACTTACAGCAGACCGTATGCCCCGCCGTCCGCGTCGACATCGAGCGACCGATCCACACCGCTTGCCGGTAATACACTGCGCTCACCGACACGAGGTGTGTCACGCAATTTATTAGCGATGCCTCCGGATCTTCACGTATGACTATTTACGAGAGCGACCTCCCCGGCGTCGGGAAGAAATTCGAGGTCGAACTCGAGGGCGGCGAACGGCTCGTCATCGTGACCCACAACACCGGGAAGCGGGAAGTCTACAAGAAAGCGGACGCCGACGCCGACAGCGAGAAACTGTTCGAAGTGTCCGATCGACTCGCACGCAAGGTCGGCACGATTCTCGAGGGGGCGTACTTCCAACCGGTCCAGACCGATCGGGTGGAGACGATGCTCTCGGATAACACGTTCATCGAGTGGTACGGCGTCACTGAAGCCGCCGAGATCGCCGGTCAAACCATCGGCGACGCTCGAATTCGGGAGCGCGTCGGTATCTCGATCATCGCGGTCCAGCGCGACGACGAACTCATCACGCCGCCGACGCCGGAGACCGTCATCGAACCCGGCGACACGCTCGTCGTCGTCGGCGATCGCGAGGACTGTACCGAGTTCGAAAAACTGCTCGGCGACGAGAGTGGGGCCTGACCGCTCGATGCTGGCATCGCTGGAGGTGAGCGAGAGTGGCGACTGAAACCACGCTGATCGATCTCGGGATCCTCTTTGCGGCCGTCGGCCTCGCCGGACTCCTCGCGAATCGGATCAACCAGTCGGTGATTCCGTTCTACATCGTTATCGGGATGATACTCAGTCCGTACGTCCTCGGCCGAGTCGATTTCCCGGCCCTGCTCGGCGACGGGGCCATCCCGCACGGCTCGGAGCTGGCGCTCGTCGAAACCGACTTCATCTACGTCGGTGCCGAACTCGGGATCGTCCTGCTCCTGTTCTTCCTCGGCCTCGAGTTCAACCTCGATCGCCTGATCGCGGCCAAAAAGAAGATCGGGACGGCCGGAACGTGGGATCTCGGGATCAACTTCGGAATCGGGTTCGCGCTCGGCTGGCTCCTGTTCGGCGAGTTCCTCGCTGCCTTCCTCACCGCCGGGATCGTCTACATCTCCTCGAGCGCGATCATCACGAAGTCGCTGATCGATCTGGGCTGGATCGCAAACGACGAGTCCAACCCGATGCTCGGGACGTTGGTCTACGAGGACCTGTTCATCGCGGTCTATCTGGCGATCGCTTCGGCGCTCGTCTTCGGCGGCGGCGACGTCGGCGAGGCGCTGGGTCAGATCGGGATCGCGGTCGGCTTTATCCTCGGGTTACTCCTGCTGGTGTACTTCGGTACCGCGTGGTTCCAGCGCAGCCTCGAGACCGACTCCCACGAGTTCATCGTCCTCCGGGCGCTTGGAATCACGGTGCTCGTTTCGGGTGCGGCGCTCGCGCTCGGGGTCAGCGAAGCCGTGGCCGCGTTCTTCGTCGGGATGGCCTTTTCCTCGACGGATCACGTCCACGATCTCGAGAACCTGCTCGAACCGGTCCGCGATACGTTCGCCGCCGTGTTCTTCTTCTGGATCGGCATGATCACGGATCCGACGCTGTTCTACGACGTCCTCTGGATCATCGCGGCCGCCGTCTTGTTCACGACACCGACGAAGCTGATCAGCGGCTACATCGGCGGCCGAGTTTACGACTTAGACGAGCGCCGCTCGCTTCGCGTCGGACTCGGGATGGTCACCCGCGGCGAGTTCTCGCTCATCATCGCGAGTCTCGCTCTCGCCGGCGCGGGAACCGGCCTCACGGAGGGCGTCGCGAACGACCTCTACGCCTTCGCCGTCGGCTACGTCCTGTTCATGAGCATCCTCGGAACGACGCTCATGCAGTACTCCGACAGGATCGAGGCCGCCGTCGTCCCGGTGCTCGAGTCACGGTCCGAGCCGTCGCCACAGCCGGGCGACGACTGATCGCAAGAGCGCCGTCTTCGGGTTTCACGGTCGTGATCGTCTCGCGTCGGCCCGCGAGCGAAAAGGGATAGCTTCAACCCCCTCGAGCCCCCGGGGACACCCATGCCACGGGCGGTCGTCTTTGACCTCGACTACACGCTCGCCGTGCCTACGCAGGACCGCGCGACGATTCTGCAGGCGGCAACCGCCGCCGCCGATGCGCCGGCGCTCACCCGCGAGGAGTACCTCGAGGCCCATCGCCAGAACCTCACCCGCGAGACGCGCGAACCGATTTTCGCCGATCTGCTCGAGGGGCGGGAGACGGACGCCGATCCGGCGACGGTCGCCGACGCCTACCGCGAAACGATCGCGGCGTCGCTCGAGCCCTTACCGGGTGTCGAATCCATGCTCGAGGACCTCAGACGCGAGTATCGCGTCGGCTTGCTCACCAACGGTCCCGTCCGCGCCCAGCGGGACAAGATCACCACGCTCGGCTGGGAACGCGCCTTCGACGCCGCGCTCGTGACGGGCGAACTCGAGGCCGGCAAACCGGACCGTCGCGCCTTCGACGCGATCCTCCGCGAACTCGACATCGACCGCGAGGACGCGATCTACGTCGGCGACGAGGTCGAAGCAGACATCTACGGCGCGACGAACGCCGGACTGGAGGCCATACAGGTGTTGCTCGAGGACGGCCCCGACCCCGACCCGCGTGCCGTCGCCCACGTCCACCAGGCCGACGTCGCGGCGAAAATTCCGTCACTCGTCGCATCCCGGTACTGCAACGGGACGTGAGAAGCGGACTCGATTCTTGTGCGTTCGTTCGTCTGCGTGTCCTCCAACGCTGCCAGCAAATTTCCTCCTACGCCTCGAGAAATCGATCTGGTCCGCTCTGTAGACGCTCGTAAACGTTAGATCGGACCGCCATCCGACGAGCGGAGCGATCGGATCGCCGCCGCTACCGAACGCACGCCGTCAGCCTGGAATGTGCGCCGTTTCGTCGTATAAAGTATAATGATATTTAAGCGTTATAATTCACCATTTGTTCAGGATAGTATGACTATCTCGTTATTTCATTCAAAAATTGGGGAAAGCTTATATAGGAAAAACAGAATTACACGATCGCATGGCACGCGATTCTGCAGCGACGGATGACGGGAACGAAGCGGTGAACAACGCAAGCGACGCCTCGAGCGAGGCCGTACGCACTCGTTTCGATCGGCGTTCGTACCTCAAATTCGCAGGCGGTGTCGCAGCGGCGTCGGGCTTCGCATCGACGGCGAGCGCCGCCGGTGAGGACTACGACGTGATCACGGCGCGGGGACAGACCATTCGGATCGGGCAGGGAGAGACGTTCGAGAACAAACTGATCGACCTCACGAACGGCAACTCGGTGTTGTTGTACGTGACCGGAACGAACTCGACGATCCGAAATATCGGGTTCGAGGGACTCCACCGCGGCGACGGGTTCATGATCTCGATCGACGCCGGGTACGGCGATATCCTCGTCGAGAACGTCTACCTCGGCGACGGCTCGACGAAGGAGGGGGAAAGTTTCGTCCACGGACCCGGTGCGGTTTTCATGCACCGAAACAACAGCGCGGACGTGACGTTTCGCCACTGCAACGTCCAGGGATGGCCGAACAACGGGTTCTACTGTTCAAACACCGCCCACGGCGGCAGCGTCCGATTCGAGCACTGCTTCGGCAAGAACAACGGCGTGACGACCTTCCGCTGTGCGAGCGCCGACGACGCGATCGTCGGCTGCGTCGCGTACAACGATGACACCGACTACGGGCGCGGCTACGGCGGCTACTCCGAAACGAACGGTCGCCCGGTCTGGGTCTGGAACGGCGGCACCGTGACGATCCGCGACTCCCACTTCGCCGACGGTCCCTATCCGTCCGCGATCGTCGCCGGAGCGAACGGCTCCCCCGGACGCGCCACCTTCGAGAGCGGCGGGATCCGGGGCAACATCCGTCGCACGAGCGGTTCGACCGTCACCGTCGGCAGCGCCGTCTCGAGCGACCCGGATCTCTCGATCCCCGACGGCGTTCCAACGTCACCCGAAGCGGCCGCTTCCGGCGGCTCCGGTGGTTCGAGCACTGCTCGAGGCGACCACGAGGACCTTCGCCACACGTACGAGTTCGTCGCCGAGGGCGAGGACGAGCCGACCGACTACTACTTCGAAATCGAGGACGGTCCCATCGAGCCGTCGACGTACAACGGCGCGGCCATCGAAGACGACTACATGTGGACCAGCGACGACGGCACCCGCGCTGCCGGCCGCCTCGTCGACGGCCGCCACGCCTGGGAGTTCGACACGCTACTCGTCGACGTCACCGTCGAGGGGCCGGCCGGGGCGATCGTCGACGACGTCCAGTCGAACCTCGATCGGTACCCCCTCCCCGGCGCGACCGGTGACGAGTGGAAGGGCGATATGCCGTGGCACGCCGATGACGATGTTGACGGCGCGGACGAACGCGAGTTCGAACACACGTACGAATTCGTCGCCGAGGGCGAGGACGAGCCGACCGACTACTACTTCGAAATCGAGGACGGTCCCATC
Source organism: Natronorubrum halophilum (assembly GCF_003670115.1). Lineage (NCBI taxonomy): Archaea > Methanobacteriati > Methanobacteriota > Halobacteria > Halobacteriales > Natrialbaceae > Natronorubrum > Natronorubrum halophilum. Next base: position 231,929 of record NZ_QQTY01000005.1, on the reverse strand, counting down.
GAGCCGTCGACGTACAACGGCGCGGCCATCGAAGACGACTGCACGTGGGTCAGCGACGACGGCACCCGCGCTGCTGGCCGCCTCGTCGACGGCCGCCACGCCTGGGAGTTCGACACGCTGCTCGTCGACGTCACCGTCGAGGGGCCGGCCGGGGCGATCGTCGACGACAAACAGTCGTACCTCAGCCGCTATCCGCGCGCCGGCGCGACCGGCGACGAGTGGAAAGGAGACATGCCGTGGCACGACGCCGACGACTGAGAGGGTAGACGGCACGTCGTTCGAGTTCCCCGCTCGGCGACGCCTGTTCCGGCCGCGTACCGTCCGACGACTGCTGAGGCGAACGACGACGAAGCGAAGCGACTACAGCGACCGGCTCACGGCTACGACCACGTCCGTCACTCGTTTGACGGCCGCGCCGCTCTCGGCGAAAACGAGCGTTCGTGGCGGCCGGGTCGCTTTCGGCCGTACGCGTAACTCGAGTTCGTCGCCCGTCTCGGCTGCGACGTCCTGTCCCCTCTCGAACTCGAGGCGGACTCGGTCCTCGTGGACGAACGCCTGCGCGATTCGGTCGTCACGGAACGTTACGTCGTACGCGCGCGATCCGTCGGCCGTCGGCTCGACGTCGCGATCGGCGTTAGTGACGCGCACGAACTCGAGTAGACCGTCCTCGCGGCCGTCGAGTTCGGACGCGAGTAACTCGGCGATTCGGCGACCGTCGGTGATGCGCTCCTCGACCATACGTGCCGGTCGGTCGGCCGGAGACTAACGCCCTTCGGCTTCGGAATCGCTCCCGTCCAACGCCGAGCGAGCGATGGGGACGAGGTCGGTTACGTCGACTCCCTCCCGGCGGGCGTAGACGACGGCGGCGACCTCGATCGTCAGCCCGAGTTCCTGCTGGAGCGTATTGATCGCGCCGACCGCCTCGTGTTTCTCCACACCGTCGGCGACGAGCGCGTCGAGGACGCGTTCGAACGCGGAGCGTTCCCGCAGGAGGTCCTCGTCGGGAACGAACTCCTCGGGAACGGTGACCGCGGCGGGATCGAACGTCACCTCGAGACCGTCGTCGGTTCGCTCGAGCAGGCCGTCCCGCGTCGCGACGTCGATCAGGCGCTTGGACTGGTCGGGCGAGAACCAGTCGCGATCGAGCGAGAGCGCGACGACGAATTCGTTTTCCTGCAGGGACTCGGTACCGTTCTGGATGAACGGGGCGGCGACCGCGACGCGAAGGCTCATCGACTATGCATCGCCGGAACGACGAAATAACGATGGCGGTTCCGGTCGCCGAAACGGCCGACTCTGCGACGTCCCTCGCAGACGTGACTCGAGGTCGGACTCGACGCGGTCGTCAGTCCGAGGCGCGTCCGCCGCCGTTGCGGTTGGCCCGGGACGGCGGTGGGAACTCCGCTGCGGCCGGGTCCGGCGTCTCGGAGAGGACGCAGCGGTCGGATTCCCGGTTGACGTGCTGGTAGTGTTCGGGCGTGTTCGCAAGCGGGTGTGCAGGGTTCTGGTCGCTGTCGATGCGTGCGGCCCGGACCTCGGCGAAGCCGTTGAGTCGGGCCTGAATCCCGCGCCAGTGATGACGCGTTGCGGCGGGAACCGAAACGGGTCGCGGCGCTTTCCCGTCCGGGTGATTCGTCGCGAGAATGGTGGCGTTAACGTTGCTGGCGAGTGCGTCGTGATCGATGAGGACACCGACGCAGGCGTCTCGCGGAGCGCGAGCGGCCAGTACGTCGAGTCCGAGGTGGAGGGCTCGATACTCGGCCACGTTGTTGTCGGGCGGGGTATCCGCCGTCGCGACGCGGGCAACGCGAGTGCCGTCGCGCGTTTCGATGACGGCGCCCAGTCCACCGCCCGACTCCCGAAACGACCCATCAGTAGCGACGTAGAAGTCACGATGATGGGTGTGTGGGGGGTGGGCGATATGTGGTGTGGGCGACTCGTCGAACAGGTCACGCAGTGCGGACCGGCCGTGAGCGGCCATACTCGTAGTACGAGTCGTAGGTTTCTTAAAGTTATGCCAGAAATCGGTCCGTGCGACAGACCGACGGATGATTTATACTGTGGGTTCGACGTACGGAATCGTACCTTAGTGTGTGGACCACTGTATAACGGCCGCTAGACCCCAATATCTGCAACCAATCATCTGGCATTCTACGGGATATGAAAGGTGCTGTCAACCAGAGTATCTATCGACGTACGTTGGTGAACTTACCGAGGCAACTGGGCGACGTCCCGGACCTCGAGGAGCTGATCTTCGAAGGCGAACGTTCCGACTCCGGTCGCGTAAGTTCGTTGCTGGCCGACGAGACAACCTTCATCGACTAAGTCCAACCTAACGGCGTCGAGACGTAGAACCCGACGACGCCCGAGTCTGGAAGTGACGTCGTTCCGCACCATTTTCCTGCCGATGAAAAACGAGGTCGAGCCGTTCGACAGTCTGGAATTTCGACAGTCGATGGACTCCGCCGTCGACAACATGGATAGTATAACCGACGTCCTGAGTGGGTTCGGTTCTCCACTGTCCAAACCGACGCCGCCGGAAGTCGACGGCTCCAATCCGGATCTCGCGGATGGATCTCACCCGGCCGTTTACCACCTCCATGGAAAGACCGGCGAACCGGACTCGCAGACATAACAGATAGAAGTTAAACCGGGGCGAGCGGAGACCGACGGCTCTTTTTAACGAACCCCGTTAGACTCGCTGTAACGCCCGGAATTAACGCATTTACGAGTAACAAAGGGCGACCGTTCGGATTACGAAACCAATCTGTGTTGGCAGCAGGTGTAATATGGCCGGGTGCCATGAACGAGTATGAACGACGCAAACGCCACCCGGATGGAAGCAGCCTGCTCTCTCCTCGCGGAATCCGAGCGTCGGTACCTGCTCTATCAACTGGCGGAACACCGAGAGACGAACCTCGAGGACGTCGTGGCCCAGATCGCCGCCTGGGAATACGACGTGCGTCCGTCTCACATCGACAAGGAGACCAGGCAGCGGCTTTACGTCTCGCTGGTTCACAACCACCTGCCGCGACTCGAGGATTACGGCATCATCGAGTACGATCTGCGAAGCGGCGACGTCGTCCTCGCGAACGGGTTCGACGACATCAAGCCGCTATTGGAGCAGTTCAAACAGACCGAGGAAGACCCCGAAATCCGCCAGCTGCCGTCGCTCTGAGCCGGTTCCTCCGGCGCCCGTCGTTTTTACCCGTATCCGCGATCAGCACTACTCCATCGATTCCGCCCGCCGTTTCGAACGGCGAAACCGAAGCGGCACCGCTTCCAGCGAGCCGTCGATCGAATTTTAAATCGAAACATGTAGAAGCGCACTGGCGAGACGTTCGATATGAGTCGGTATCGGAATCTCGCACTCTTCGTGGCCCTCGCAGGCATCTGGGGCACTGCGTTCGTCGCAATCAGCGCGGGTCTCGAGTACTTTCCACCGGTACTGTTTGCAGCGTTGCGCTACGACATCGCGGGCGTCCTCATGCTCGCGTACGCGGCCGCCGCCGTCGACGACTGGTATCCGAGCGGCCGTGACGAGTGGCTGCTGGTCGCCGTCGGGGCGACGCTGTTGATCGCGGCCTATCACGCCTTCCTGTTCGTCGGTCAGCAGAACACGACGGCAGCCGCGGCCGCGATCGTCGTGAGCCTGTCACCCGTTCTGACGACCGGTTTCGCTCGAGTACTCGTCCCGTCCGACGCGCTGTCGACCGTCGGCGTCGCCGGCCTCCTCCTCGGTCTGGTCGGCGTCGGCGTGATCGCCCAACCCGATCCGTCGAACCTGCTGACGACGGACGTCATCGCGACGGCGCTGGTCTTTGCTGCGGCAACCGCGTTCGCACTCGGCGGCGTCCTCACCCGCCGTATCGACGCCGCGATCCCGATCGAGACGATGGAAGCGTGGTCGATGCTCGGCGGTGCCCTCCTGATGCACGGTGTGAGTTTCGCGCTGGCCGAGCCGATCGAGCCGTCGGCCTGGACCCATCCCGAAGCGCTCGGAGCGCTCGGCTATCTCGCGGTCGTCGCGAGCGCGATCGGCTTTCTCCTCTACTTCGATCTGCTCGAGCGACTCGGTGCCGTCGAGATCAACATGGTCTCCTACGTCGCGCCGATCTTCGCCGCGCTGGTTGGCTGGCTCTATCTGGGGGAGGTCATCGACGTAACGACCGCCATCGGATTCGGATTCATCGCCGCCGGTTTCGTCCTCGTCAAGCGCAAAGCGCTGCGCGAGGAGTTCGGGTACGTTCGACGACGCACCTCGAGCGAGTGAGCGAAATCCCCTGACTGGCGGCAATGGCCGACGCGCGAGCTACTGGCGACGGTGGTGGGCGTGTCCGACGTACAACGCGACGAGGTTCAGGAGGATGAGTCCGAGAAAGAGTCCGGCCTCGAACGACGTTGAAAGGCCGTTCGCAAGCACTGGAAGGTACAGAATCGGCAACGCGATCGCTCCCCAAAAGCCCGCCATTCGAATCGGTCCGGCGAGCGTCGGCGCCACGGTTTCGAGCGCTCCGTCGACATTCTCCTGTCCGTCGGCCGTCTCGCGGGCAGTCGCGTCCTGATCGTGAGCGGAAGGCGGGTTCGACATCGAATTAGTCAACTGTGTTTCATGGATCACTATCCCCGCGCATATATCGATGCGACCGTTTCAGTCGGTTGCGGACGATTCACCGCAACTAGGGAGTCTGAACCGATAGGTCGCGATTTTCGTCGCCGAGCGGCCGTCTCACCGTCACCCGTTCGTCGAGGATAGTGCGCCGCTAATCGATGGATACTGCCGGAAAACAATGATTACCCGCCGGAAGACGCGGCCTTCAAATAAGATCCGTGACAGTACCGAGAGCCGAAACGGACGATCGGCGAGCGGTTACTGGAAACCGATCCGACTGCCGCGACGGCCCGCCGGACCCGGTCCACCCGAGGCGCCACCCTGGAACTCCTCTTCGATCTGCTCGTAGTACTCGAGGATGTCGTCGGTGATCGTCGGTCGGACGTTCTCCATGGCCTGACGGAAGTGGCGCATCTCGACGATGTCGGCCTCGTGGTCCTCGCGCAGCGCCTCGATCGCCGACTCGCGGGCGATCGACTCGAGGTCGCTGCCGACGTAGCCGTCCGTGATCTCGGCGATCTCGCGGAGCGTGACGTCGGCGGCCAGCGGCGTCTCCTCCGTGTGAATGTCGAGGATTCGCTCGCGGCCGTCGACGTCGGGCTGGCCGATCATGACGAGGCGATCGAACCGACCCGAGCGCAACAGCGCGGGATCGATCATGTCCGGCCGGTTGGTCGCGCCAATGACCATCACGTTCTCCATCTCCTCGAGCCCGTCGAGTTCCGTGAGGAGCTGATTGACGACCCGTTCGGAGACGTTCGAGCCAGTGTCGCTGCCCCGGCCCGGTGCCAGCGCGTCGAGTTCGTCGAAGAAGATCACCGTCGGCGAGACCTGCCGCGCCTTGCGGAAGGTCTGTCTGATGGCCTTCTCGGACTCGCCGACCCACTTGCTAAGCAGTTGCGGGCCGCGCACCGAGATGAAGTTCGCGTTGGTCTCGTTGGCGACGGCCTTCGCCATCAGCGTCTTTCCGGTCCCGGGCGGTCCGTAGAGCAACACGCCGGACGGCGGATCGACCCCGAGCCGTTCGAAGCGCTCGGGGTTGTTCAACGGCCACTCGACGGACTCCTGAACCTGCTCTTTGGCGTCGTGGAGGCCGCCGACGTCGTTCCAGGAGATCTTCGGCAACTCGACGAGCACCTCCCGCATCGCCGAGGGTTCGACCTCGTTCAACGCGCCGCGGAAGTCCTGGCGCTTGACGATCATCCGGTCGATCAGGCTCGGCGGGATATCCTCCTCGTCGAGATCGATCTCCGGAAGGTACCGACGCAGGGCCTTCATCGCGGCCTCTTTGGTCAGCGACTCGATGTCGGCACCGACGAAGCCGTGGGTCTCGTCGGCGAGGTGGCCGAGCTTGACGTCGTCCGAGAGGGGCATCCCGCGCGTGTGAATCTGGAGGATCTCCTCGCGACCCACCTCGTCGGGAACGCCGATCTCGATCTCGCGGTCGAACCGGCCCGGTCGACGCAGGGCGGGGTCGACGCTGTCGACGCGGTTGGTCGCCGCGATGACGATAACTTGGCCCCGCGCCTCGAGGCCGTCCATCATCGTCAGCAGCTGGGCGACGACGCGGCGTTCGACTTCGCCGGTGACGTCCTCCCGTTTCGGTGCGATGGAGTCGAGTTCGTCGATGAAGATGATCGACGGCGACTCCTCGCTCGCGTCCTCGAAAATCTCTCGGAGTTGCTGTTCGGACTCGCCGTAGTACTTCGAGATGATCTCCGGCCCCGCGATGGAGAAGAAACTCGCGGAGGTTTCGTTGGCGACGGCTTTCGCCAGAAGGGTCTTCCCCGTGCCGGGCGGCCCGTGAAGCAAGACGCCCTGTGGCGGCTCGATCCCCAGCTTCTTGAAGATCTGCGGGTGTTTCATCGGGAGTTCGACCATCTCCCGGACGCGCTGGATCTCGCCCTGGAGACCGCCGATGTCCTCGTACGTGATCCCGCCTCCGGTCTTCTCGAAGCCCGAGATGGGCTCTTCGCGGAGTTCGACGTCGGTATCTTCGGTGATGAGAACCACCCCTTCGGGTTCGGTTTCGACGGCGATCAGGGGGATCGCCTGCCCCGGCGACCGCATGAACGGATGGTTCGTCGAGGACATCACGGGCACGATGTCGCGGCCGACGACCGGCCGTTTGAGGATCTGGCGTTTGACCATGCCAGCCGCGTCGGAACCGAACTGGACCGACGCTTCTTCCGGTGGTGCGAGGACGAGTTTGTCCGCTTTGGTCGCTTCGGCTTTCCGGATCGTCACCCGTTCGCCGATCCCCACATCGGCGTTTTGCCGGGTGAAGCCGTCGATGCGGACCGTATCCGTGTTCCAGTCCTGCCGGTCGGCGCGCCACACCTTCGCCGCGGTGGTGTCTGCACCTTCGATTTCGATGATGTCGCCCGGACTCAGCTTGAGATGCAACAGCGTGTCCGGGTCGAGTCGGGCGATACCACGACCCGAGTCGTTCGGGTATGCCTTCGCAACCTCCAGTTGAACTTCATTCATGATTCGGGGTAGACGGTGATGTCAATTACTCCGCTTCGTGAGCGGATAGGTTTTTTGCTAGCCCACGTCGTTGCCTGTGCTAGATGCTACCACATGAATCTGCGACAGGAAGCTACATAGATGTACCGGCATCGGTGGGTTTTGGTGGTACCGACAGGCGAGCAGTCGACGGACGAGAGGGGTCTCTCCAACGACTGGCTACGCGACCGTCGGCACGGACGAAAACCTGTAAATCGTTCCGTCCGACAGTACTCCTATGAGCATCCTCGCATTCGACGGCCGCATGGGCGCAAGCGGCGACATGATCCTCGCCGCGTTGCTCGACGCCGGTGCCGACCCGACCGTTCTCGAGACCGTCACGGACGCCCTCGAGGTGGAGTACCGGATCGACGAGACGGTCAAGTGCGGCATTTCCTCGACGACCGTCGACGTGTACCTGACCGGTCGCGACGGGAGCGAATCCGATCGCGTCGAGGAGGGTCACGACGACGGCGAGGGCCACGAGGATGACCACAGCCACGGCCACGATCACGAGGAGGGACACGCCGATCACAACCACGACGGGGAGACGGGTCACAGCCACGACGGTGACGCGGATCACACTCACGATCACGTCCACGCCGAAGGTCAAGGCCCCCACCGCAGCTATCTCGAGGTCCGCGAGATCGTCGAAGAACTGGCGCTCGAGCCGGCGGTCGAGCGGGACGCCCTCGCGATCTTCGAACTCCTCGGCGAGGCCGAGGCCAGCGTCCACGGCGAGTCGCTCGAGGACATTCACTTCCACGAGGTCGGAGCCGACGACGCGATCGCGGACGTCGTCGGTTCGGCGTTGTTGTGCCACGACCTCGAGCCGGCGGAAATCGTGACGACCCCGCTCGCGACCGGCGGCGGGAGCGTCTCGATGAGCCACGGGGAGTACCCCGTTCCGACGCCGGCGGTGGTCGAGATCGCCCAGCGGGCGACCTGGTCCCTTCGCGGCGGGCCGGTCGATGCGGAGTTACTGACGCCGACCGGCGCGGCGATCCTCGGACACCTCGCCGACGGCGTCGACGCGCTCCCGCCGCTCGACCTCGACGGGTCGGGCTACGGCGCTGGCGGCTACGATCTCGATCCGCACCCGAACGTCCTCCGGGTGCTGATCGGCGACGGCGGGGAACGGGGGACGCTCGCGAAGGACGAGATCGTCGTCCTCGAGACGAACCTCGACGACGCGACGCCGGAGATCCTCGGCGGTCTGCAGGAGACGCTCGCGGACGCGGGCGCGCGAGACGTGTCGATACTGCCGGTCACGATGAAGAAGTCGCGACCGGGACACCTCGTGAAGGTGATCTGCAAGCCCGCGGATCGAGAGCGGGTGGCTCGAGCGCTCGCCGAGGAGACGGGAACGCTCGGCGTTCGCGACGCGGGGGCGACCCACCGCTGGATCGCAGATCGAACGTTCGAGACCGTGACGGTGGACCTCGACGGGGAGTCCTACGAGGTGACGGTGAAAATCGCCAGCGACGCGGATGGAACGGTGTACGACGTAAGTGCCGAGTACGACGACGCGCGGGCGATCGCCGCCGAAACCGGCGTCGCGATCCGCGACGTGATCCATCGCGCCGAAACGGTCGTGCAAGCGTCTGTGGTGGACCGAGAGCGGCGCTAACACCGAGAGCGGGTCGGCGATTTCGAGAGCCGAAGCGCTGCTCGAGCAGCGGTATCGTTCGCACCGAACGAGGCCGACTCCTCGAGCGGCGTGAAGAGGGACGTTCGCGCCGAGAAAAGCCGTTACTCGTGGCCTATCCGTTTCGTATCCTCCCCGTTCCGTCGGACCGTCCGTCGGGATCGTTCGCACGGTCCGTACGGCTCTGATCCCCGCAGAGTGGCTCGATCGGGCGCGTTTTTTGGATCTGATTTCGTTCCCGAAACCACCCGTTCGAACCGAAAACAGTTCTGGCGATTTATTGCTGGCAGTGAGTGAAGTGACCGTGCCCTGCGAGGCAAACAATGAAACGGATAACACGGCAGTACGGAACGATCGGACGGACAGTGTTCGTGATCGCAATCGCAGCGGGTCTGCTCGCGCTGATCGGCGGTGCCGGGACGGCAGCGGCCCAGACCGACGTCATCGAACAGGAAAGCGACGACGCGGTGGAAGAAGAGGCCACCACCGTCGTCGAAGAGGAGGAAGTCAACGACGTTACCGAACAGGAAACCAGCGAGGTCGAAGAGGACACCGTCGAGGCCCCGGACGACGCTGAACTGCCCGAGTCAGGGGATCCGGTTACCGTGATGCCGGATCTCGATCTTTCGGGCTGGTTCGAAGCGTAATTGATCGCGCCGGAGACGGCGTATTCGGGGATCTCCGCGATCGGATTCCCGTGCGTTTCCCGTCGGTGGTCTCCACCGAAGAGCGCAACGACGATGTCCTGACGCCCGTGTTCAATTCGACGCCGACGAGGCGAGCGGCGGTTCTCGCGGCAGGGTTCTACTCACGGCGGTGTCCATCGACCGCTGGCGAGTCGAATTCGAACGACTCTACGGCAGAAAACCGGTGCTCGTTCTTCGATTCAGTCGTCGTCCCCGTCGTCGATCGGAATCGATGTTCCCGACGAGACGCTCGTCGACTGCGAGTCGCTCGTCGTCGAACTGGTGGCGACCACCGAGTCGGCGGCGGAGTTCGTCCCCGACGAAACCGACCGAGTGACGCTCGCGTGCGCGTCGCCCGTCGACCGGACGACGGTCGTCGACTCCGAGCGAGTCGTCCCGTCGGATACCGCCGTCGCGGATACCGACACGTCGGCCTCGACGTCGGTGATCACCTCGACGTTCGTCGCGCCGGTGTCGGGATCGGTCCCGTGGGTCACCGCTCCCCACGGAAACGTCGTCGTCTCGGCTCTCGGCTCAGTGGTAGCCGCCTCGTCCGCTACGTCGGTAGCCGTCGTCACCGAGAGCGAGACGCCGCCCTCGGCCTCGAGGGTTATTTCAACGTTCGTGTCGCCGGTTTCGGAATCGGTCTTGTGGGACACCGTTCCCCACGAGAATTCGATTTCTGTCATGGTGTTTGCGAGAGTCTCGAGCGGTCGTCAACAGCGGACCCCGTAGAGCCGACCACGAGAGTGACAGCGTTCGGGGTACTGGCACCGATGCTCGCGTGCAGTGGGCGCGTGAACTCCCACGACCGCCGTCCGTGGGCCACCTCGGAGCGTCCGCCACCGCGAGCGGGACGGTGGTCCACGCTACGTCGACGGTCTTCCCGACTCGTGTTGAAGGCCCGGAATCGTTTCGTCTGTAGTCGCGCCCTGATCGACGCGGTAGCCTCGTCCGGACGTTCGAAGCGGCCGGATACTGCCGGCTGATGGCGACGCAGGGCAACTCGTCCGCCGCTCGCCGACTCGCGCGGCAGCCGGATGCGGGCGAGCGCTCCCGAGGGGCGGTCTCGAGAAGGGCAAAGGCGAACGCTCGAGCTCACCGACCTGCTGGCCTCGCATCGTGGGACGAGAGCGACGTCGATGGTCCCTTCAGCCCTCGAGACACGGCGGAACGCGCTGCAAACCCGAAGCGAGTGATCACAGACCCCTCGAAGGATGCGGGGGATACGCCGCGAACCCTGCAGCGACGCTGGCGAGCAGATGCGACGCGACGAAGGCGTGGACTTTCGGGTCGAATTGCGGGTTCCGATACCGACGAGGGCGAAGCGCAGTCGCTATGCTGGATCGGTGTCCGTTCAAAAAATACAGAACTCTGAAATCGCTACTGAGAGCGGTTATCCGAGGATGTCGAGGAGTTCGATGATCTCGACAGCGAATCCGACATCGATGGTGTTGTCACCGGAGGTTGCGGTCGAGTCCGCATCTACGTCAGCATTGTTACCCTGAGCGACGTTCTGATCCTGCTCGACTGCAGACGCTGCTTCAGCGCCGGTGGACGACGAGGAAGCGTCACCGCCCTTCATCTTGTCGTGCCCGTTATCATTGTACGAAGACGCGTCCGCGAAGGCACCGGAGACGCCGATCTGTTCGTTGTCGTTCTCCTGTTCAACTTCGACATCCGTTACCGCCGTGGCGTCGCCGGTGGTCTGATCGACAGATATGTTACCGTCCTGTGCCGCTGCTGTTCCCGCGAACCCCATGAACATGAGGCCACCGACCAGTGCCATCGTAAGCGTGAGTGCAAGTGTTCGTTTCATTGCTAGGTATTCGGACGCTTGCATCACACGTCTCGACTCGCGTGCAGCAATCGGCTGCCAAAGAGACGGTTGTTTCGCACGTTCAGTGCTGTGACGCAATGCCCACTCGAGGCACATCATCGCCCGGCACTTATAGCCGGAGAACAGTTCCGAGGGAAGTAACGGATTAGCGCGCTGTAAGGGATTTTTTGATCGGCTCGAGTGACTGTCTACTATTCGTATGGGTCTCCCCGCAGTCGGCGCGATGGTCGTCTTCGAAGAGCGAGCGAACGGCAGTCCGAGATCCGTCGCGTGGCACACTTTCCGACGGCACAATGGCCGGCCTACAGGCCGGAAACCGGTTGCGTTCGCCTCCCCACTGCAGAAACGGTCAGTGTCGAGGCGGGGCGATCCGTCGCTCGGAACGCTTCGCGAGATTTGCCGAGTCGATCGACAAAGACGCCACGGTCCCGTCAATCGACGGTATCGGAACCGAAGTCCGGGCGGGCAGTCTCGAGGGAAGCGATCGAACCGATCGGGCGGACGACGGGACGTCGAGCCCTGCGAGCCGTGAGCCGTGAGTGAGCGAGAACCGCGGACTACGATGGGCGTGTAACTCGTTGCAGTTGTTACTGTCGTCGCGACGCTATCCGTCGAAGCGCCTGAAATAAAATGGTTGTCGGTAACCGCTACGGCCGGCGATTACAGGAACTCGCCGAGCGCAATGTCGACCGCGATGCTGTTGTTACCGGACGCTGCGTCCGAGTCCGCATCTACGTCGGCGTTGTTACCTTGAACGACGGTCTGATCCTGCTCGACTGCAGACGCTGCTTCAGCGCCGGCGAACGACGAGGAAGCGCCACCGCCCTTCTTCTTGTCGTACCCGTCATCGTTGTACGAAGACGCGTCCGCGAAGGCACCGGAGACGCCGATCTGATCGTTGTTGTTCTCTTGGTCAACGTCGACGTCAGTTGTCGCAGTGGCATCGCCGGTGGTCTGATCGACAGATATGTTACCGTCCTGTGCCGCTGCTGTTCCCGCGAACCCCATGAACATGAGGCCGCCGACCATCGCTACCGTCAGTGTGAGTGCAAGTGTTCGTTTCATTTCCATGGTTTGTCACATCGAACTGATTCGGACGCTTGCATCACACGTATCCCCTGTGTGACCGCGGAGATACGACATTTCTTCGTCTCCGAGTTTGTGACGCAATGTCCACTTGAGGCCCATCACTGCCTCTCACTTATAGCCGGAGAACAGTTTCGAGGGTATAACTGGATTAGAACGCTGTAACACGCCCTTTGATCGATATGAGTGACTATCAACCTCTCGGACGGGTTTTTCTGTCGCCTGTAGATTGCCACTATCTTCCGGACCGACCAACGTCGGTGTACACGCTGCTCGTGGATACCAGTTCGGTCGCTCGTGATACGACGTTCAGCGGCTCCTACACTCCCGCGTCCGCTACCGGCTGGCCTCGAGAACCGGCTGTCGTCCCGGTTTTCGTCAGCGCGACGGGACGGTATCGACGCCAGTGTAGCGCCGATCGGTGCTCCGAGAACGCCGAGCGAAAACACCACTCGACGGCGCAAAGCTCCGTCTACAGGAGCTGTGATCACCGTATCCAATACCGACGGACATCGTTTCCGGGTCACGCTACCGATCGATCGACGATAGCCGCCGCCGTATCGGGGCGGAGAGTTCCGACACCGAGTCACGTCGATCGCTCTCCGGACCCGTCGTAGGGACGGCCCGGAAGTCCGCCGGCGCACTCGCGAACTCGAGACGATCACCGATGGCGCGATTCGGGAGGAACCAGTTTTCGATCTCACGCGGGCGCGACCACGTACGGTTCGATACTGGACCTGCGAACAACCGATTCCCCTTCGCGGCGAGCGTCCGCGGGTTCGGTATCGTTCGCGGACACCGGTACTCGGGTTCCGATCGTTTGCCCATCTCGACTCGCGTCAGTCGTCCCATCGCGGGACAGGTTGGACCCGTCGACGTTCGAGACACGCGGACCCCGTCGGCGGATTCTCGTGTCCGTCCCCGTTCGTACGCGCTGTCGAGGCCGTTCGATCGACTCGTGACCCGGCCTCCGGTCGGCGGGCTCCGATCCGGACGTTCGAGCGGAAGCGGAGCGGACCGAACTGCTCCGCGGCCGTCCGTCGCAACGCGGGAGTCAGTGGCGTCCACGATGCCGTCGCCGTCGGATCGACATCGGGACGTGCCCGTTGCTCGTTGTTCGAGTCCAAGGGTGCGGCGCAGCGGAAGCGACGAGGATGAATGGGACCGACGACCGGGCGATCCTCGACCGCCAGACGCGTGCCTGCGGCTCGAGTCGGTCACGGGGACAACGAACGCGACGCGCGGCGGGGCTACGTCGTCCCTCGAGGCGGGCCTCGCGAGCCCTCGAAGCGATGGATACGCCAACCCCACAGCTATCGTGCAGTGACGCTCCGTAACTCCGCACCCCAAGAAAAAATCGATCGTGTCGTGGAATCGTTACCGAGAGTGGTTATGCGCCTGCTGGGAAGATACCGTCCAGGAGCGCGCTGATATCGACAGAGATGGTGTTGTCACCGGACGTCGCGGTCGACGTCGCGTCTACGTCGGCGTTGTTACCCTGAACGACGGTCTGATCCTGCTCGACTTCGGAGGCCGCTGCAGCGCCAGTATCACCAGATCCGGATGCACCCGCAGCCGCGCCGGAGATGCCGATCTGGTCGTTGGAGTTCTCTTGGTCAACGTCGACGTTAGTTGTCGAAGTGGCATCGCCGGTGGTCTGATCGACTGATATGTTACCGTCCTGTGCCGCTGCTGTTCCCGCGAACCCCATGAACATGAGGCCGCCGACCAATGCTACTGTGAGTGTGAGCGCAAGCGTTCGTTTCATTTCCATGTTGAGTCACGTTACTTTCATGGACATGTTCATCACACACACCCTTCGATGGGTGACAGGCAGCTACTTGCAAACCTGCATCTGCTGTATGCGACACACTGTCCACTCGAGGCTCACCACTGTGTCTCACTTATAGCCGGAGAACGGTTTCGAGGAAATTAGCGGATTAAAGGACTGAAACGCTATTCTTGGTCAGTGTACGTGACTAACCCCTGTTCGCGTCTGTTCCCGTCTTCTCACCAGCTACTCCGGTGTCGATTCTCGTTCCAATAGTTTCTCCGTACACCGGTTCCGAACTTCCTGATAGCGACCGCCTACGCGACTTCCGAGAGCCTCACGAGTCGGGGTGAAACAGTACAGTAGTGGACTCTTAGGAATCGATCCTCGGTCTCGGTCACCGACTAACGACGCGTCTCCCTTCGTCGATTGATACCACGAAACCGCGTATTATACGCGTCCGATCCGCACCACCCTCACCCCTGCCCGGCGAACGTGCCGTTCAACTGGCCTCCACCGAGCCACGAATCGGTTGATACGATCGATCGACGGGTCCGGGCACCTCGAGAAACGCACGACCGTCGGACACGAGAACGACGGACCGGCCGCGGCCTTTTCGAGCCGAAACGACGCGACACCGATCGGCGATCGGTATCGGAGTTGGCAGTCGATCTACAGACCCGCACTCGAGTCTCGAGGCTGTAGTCGAGCGGACACCGGTCGCCGCTGAACGGTACATTCGTGGCCGTGACCGTCCGCTTTCCGTGAAAAAAGTGTTTGGCACTCGATCATGTGATGGTCGATATGAACCGACGAGATATCCTCTGTCTCGGTACCGGGATCTGTGTCAGTGTCACCGCCGGCTGTCTCGGCAGTAACGGAGATTCCGCGGGTAGCAACGCCGACGACGAGTCGCTGTGGACCACGGGGAGTACCGACGAGCAGGACTCGAACGACTCCGGCTCGCCGGACGACGACCCCACAGCGCAGTTCACGATCGGCGACCCCTCGGAAACAGGCGCATCCCACACCATGTACGTCCGGAACGAGACGGACGACGAGCGATCGATCACGGTACAGATCGACCGCGACGGGGAGTCCGTCCTCGATCGAACCGAGGACGTTCCGGCCGACGCGTTTCTCGAGATCGTCCTCGCCGAGTCGGGAACTTACGAAGCGGCCGTGGAGTCCGAGACGATGCGCACCACCACGTCGATCACCCGCCCGGACGACGACTGCGAGGAATCCAGGACGCTCGTGACGCTCCGGGACGGCGGGATCGAAACGGACACGTCGATACGCTGTTGATCGGGCGGTATCGAGCGAGCGAGACGACGGTCGACGAGCGTTCGTGACGAGACACGGCCGGAATCCGATCATCGTGTGGCCGTAGCGCGCGGTCCGTAGCATGTAGGCACTCGTATCCCCGACGAGCGATGCCGCTGATCGACGAGAACGGGACCTCTTCGGCTCCATCAACGTCATCGACGCGCTCGTCGTCGTGTTGCTCGCCGTCCTCGCCACGGGAGTCGCGGGCTTTGGAGCCCGGGAAGCGACGGCGAACCGGCGACGGGGTACGCGACCATCGACCTCGGCGAGCGACCCGATCACGTGGTCAACCGGATCGGCGAGGGTGACGCCGCGACGGTCGACGGCTCCGGCGACGCGATCACGGTGACGGGCGTCCGGGTCGTCCCGCGGTGGGTGGAAAAACACCACCCGATCAGCGGTGACCGTCGGAGCGGCAGTCGACGGGTCAAAGTCGCTCACGGTCCTCGGCTATCCCGGTCATCGGGACGCGTCCACGGCGAGCCTCGGCGGTTACGGATCGGTCTCCGGAGACACGTGTCGTCGCCGGACCCGTACGCAAACCCGTCCCCGCTCCGGACTGCCGAGAGACTGCTCGAGGGCTACACCCGCGGCTACCCGCGCCAGCAATCACCCGCCTCGCGAGCGCTTTCGGGTTTCGAGACGAGGGCGAGAGCCTTCCTTGAGAGCGGTTGCTCGCCCCCGTCCACGCTCACCCGAGGACGTCAGTTGTCTCCGGGGATCGTTTGGTCGCGGCGGTCGTCTCGCCGGGGATCGCCGCATCGTCGGGCACGATCAACCGCCGTTCGGTGTACTCGAGGCCGTTCTTTCGCTCGGTTCGCTTTCGGACCGCGAGCCGGTGCTTCGAGAGGTCCAACGCGGCGTCGATCGTCCTCGAGACCAGCTTCTTCGCGTAGGTTTCGCTCGTTCCCGGCTCCTGTCTGCGGATCCAGTGTTTCAGATCGGTCGCCTTGAGATACGCCTCGATACCCTTACAGCCGGATTCCCAGGGATCGTCGCCGACGCTCGAGTCGCGCCGAGCCTTCCAGAGCTTCGCGGCGAGGCGCGTCGGGAGCGAGTTCGCCGTCGACCGGCGCATCTCCTCGTCCATGCGCGCGAGTTGCTGGATCGGCAAGAGGTCCCCGTAGGCCAGCGAGACGCTGCCGCCGTCGAGGGGATCGGCGGTGTCCGGAAGTCGGAAATAGGCGCGGCCGTCGTCCTTCGTGATCCGCTCGAGGCGATTCCCGCGGACGTCGAGTTCGTGTTCGTCGACGGTGTCGACCCGGAGGTGCGCCCCCTTCTCGAGTTCGCGCGACTGCAGTTCGCGGAGCCGCGTCTTGTTGGCGTTCGCTTTCTTCAGGACCGCCCGGGTTTCTCGAGCGGCGGTCGTGACGGCGGTCTCGAGGCCGTCGAGTGCCGTGTCGTGGTCCTCGAGTCGAGCAACTCGCTCTCCGGCCCGTCGGGCGTGAATCGCGCCCTGTCGATCCCGTTCGAGACGACCTCGATCCGACTCGAGACGCCGAACTCCCGCACCCGATCGCGATCGGCGTCCGTGTAGCAAAACACCACGTCGGCCTGATCGAACGTCCAGCGTCCGAGCGACCGCAGGTACAGGTCGAACACCCACTCCGGGGCGTTCTGCGAGTAGAGTCCGTGGTTCGTGATCGCCAACGGAACGTCTCCGAGGAACCGCTTCAGAGCGGCCAGGTTCGTCGCGAAGTAGAGGTGCGAGTGGGCGTGCATCACGTCGAAATCGTCGGCGTCGGCGAGATACTGCGCGAGTCCGGGACTGATATCGTTCCCCAGTAGATTCGCCGCGGGGTCGTACCGCACCACCGTGTATCCGTCTCGCTGTTCGATGTGGGGCAGTTCGGGGTCGGTCCGGACCGTCAACACGGTTACGTCGTGTCCCATCGCGGCCTGATCGCGACTCATCGCGTGGACGTGGTACGGCCCGCCGCCTTTCACGTCCGGATAGACCTTCTGTGCGACCCGTAAAATCCGCATTATCGAACCGTCTTCCGGGACGCGGATATGTCGTTCGATCCCTCCCGGTGCCGCGTGATCTTCCACACGTCCTCGAGCATCCCCTAAACCTGCCGAACAACGATCTGCAGGCCGACCCACGGCGATCGCTTCGAAAGCACTCCAGACCACCGCGACTTCTCGCTCGGGCCGCTGGCGTCTGTCCGCGCCCGATCTGATACGGAACGGGGCGTCCCACGACCGGGATGGGCGGACCGAGCGCGCGCTCAGTTAGTCGTGGACGTCGACGACCCGTCTGTCTGCGCCCCTTGCTCGACAATTCGCCCGGTTTCGTCCCGCAGTCGCTCCTCCGCGCGGTCTCGATCCTCGGGGTAGCCGACATCGACGCGCCACCCGTCCATGCGGATCGCGTCGATGGTGCGTCCCGACTGGATGAGCAGGTCGACCGCGTCCGAGAGTTCGTACTCGCCGCGATCGGAGGGCTGCACGAGGTGACAGGCGTGGAAGATCGCCGGGGTAAACGTGTAGAATCCCGTCATCACGAGGTTCGACGGCGGATCGTCCGGCTTTTCGACGACCTCGACGATCTCGCCGTACTCGTTCGTATCGAGGACCCCGTACCGAGACGCCTCCTCGTACGGCACTTCCTCCACGAGGAACGCCGCGTCGGCGCGGTCCTCTCGCTGGCGGTTCATCACGTCCTCCAGGTTTGCCCGGAAGACGTTGTCGCCGAGCATGAGCATGAAATCGTCGTCGATGAGCGATTCCACCTGCAACATCGCGTGGGCGAGCCCGAGCTGTTCGCGCTGGTGGGCGTACGTGATCGGGACGCCCCTGTAGGAGTCGCCGTACCGGTCCATGACTTTCTCTTTCAGGTAGCCGACGACGACGATCAGCTCGTCGGCACCGGCCGCGAGCAGATTATCGAACACGTCCTCGATGATCGGCCGTCCGTCGACCTCGACGAGCGCCTTCGGTTTCTCTTCGGTCAGCGGCCGGAGCCGGGTCCCCTTTCCTGCCGACAGGACGACAGCTTGCATGTGCGATGGCCCACCTCGAACGACGGTAAATAGCTATCCCCTGAGGCGGACGGCCTCGAGTAGACGGTGCGTCACGGGCGGTTCGACCCCGTCGAAAGCGGGTGGACGGCCCGTGGCGGTCGTCCGCCGGCGCTCGAGTCAGTCGGAGGCGCGCGGATTCCACTCCCCGCCGAGTTCCGCTCGCGTGGACGTCTCGAACGACCCGCGTTCGAAGACCGTTACGCGGCCGGTCTCCTCGCTCAGCGTCAGCGTCGAGATCACGTTCGGCCGTCGGGAGGTGTCGAGCGCGCTCATGTGGCGCGACCCCATCCAGTCTTCGTACTCCGACTGCGCGGCATCGATGCCCTCGAGATCGCCGGGCGTGAGGTCCCGAAAGCGAACCATCTGTTCCTGGACGACGCCGTCGACGCTGATGACGAGCGCGCCGTCTCGGGTCATCGCGACCTCCCGTGCCGTCTCGAAGAAGATCTGGATGTCCAGACAGACGTCGCGACAGCGATCCGTGGGCCACCGGTTTCGTCCCATCGGATCGGCGAAGTTCGCGACCGACGGTCCCGTGACGACGGCGACGTACAGTCCCGGCCCCTTGACGTACCGTTCGTCCCAGCGATCGAAGTCCAGGCTGACCGACTCGAGCGAGTGGGTGAGACAGTCGACCAGTTCCCGAACCCCGTCGTGGGTCTCGTAGGCGATCCGGAGGTCCTCATCCATACGGGTCGTTCGAAACGGGTCCCCGTAACCTCGTTGCCTGAACGGGGAGCCCGCCGTCCGTCGAACTGACGACGATGACGCGCGTCGAACGATGCCGGCCGCGCGACCGATAGTAGCCACTGAACGTCACTGCACACCCGACCGCACAGCCGTCGTTCGATCGGTGGATGACTAGTTTCAGCTGTTACTGTCGGCACCGCCGCGGAGTGCGTCGGGGAGAAACGGAGCCACGTCGCCGTGGACGAACTCGATGTAGTCGTCGTTCAACCGCCTGCAGAACAGCCGAAGTTCGCCGTTCGACCGGATGGTCTCGAGTTTCGCCTGCCCGGACCCGGCGTCGTAGTAGGCGGGGACGAGCACGGCCGTCTCGCTGTCCGGATCCTTTTCGACGACGAGCAGGTAGATCGTACTGCCGCCCTCCGCACGGAACACGTCTACGTCCGCGAACGCGCAGTCCTCGGTCAGCGACTCGAGGTCCTCGTACTCGGGTCCCGGGAGGACCACGTCGAGACCCGTTCGCATCTCGGAGTCCACGAGCACGGAGTCTCCGGGGTGGAGTTCGAGGGCCGTCCAGCCGCGGTCGCGATACTCGTCGGCGGTCACCGCCATGTCCTCGATGACCGCTTGCCAGCCGGACTGGGCCTGCACGTTACCGGGGGCGTCACCTGCCGGGTCCTCGTTCATGTCCCCACGGCGTGCGCCGTCGGAGATAAACGTTGCCCAAGTCCCATAAGCTATTTCTTCGCTGCCTCGAGAACTGGTTCCAGTGACTGACCTTCTATCCCTTTCCGGACTTCGCACGCAGTTCGACACCAAACGCGGCGCGGTGAAAGCGGTCGACGGCATCGACCTCACGATCGAGGAAGGCGAGACCGTCGGCCTCGTCGGCGAGTCCGGCTCCGGAAAGAGCGTGACAGCACTCTCAGCGATGGACCTCGTGGACGACCCGGGCGACGTCGTGGACGGACGGGTGTCCTTACGGCGCGCGGACCTCGCCGCGGACCTCGCAGCCGAGTTCGACGGTGCCGTCGTCCCGTACCCCTTCGAACTCGTGGACGCGGTCCGAGAGATCGTCGCGGATCTCCGCGTCGGCGACGGGGGCGACTCGACCGAGTCGGAGCTGCGCGGCATGGCCGCCGATCTCACCGGCCACGACGACCCTGCGGCGCTCGCGCCGGCCCTCCGGGACGCCGCCGATCGACTCGACGGTGGCGCGACCGAGTCCGTGGTCGCGGACGCGCTAGCGGACGCCGTCGAGGACGCTGCCGACGGGTTCGTCTACCTGGATACGGCGGCGCGCGAGCGATTCGAGAACGGGACGACCGCCGAATCGATTACCGTCGAGGACGGCGTCATCGACCTGACGGACGCGCCCGAAGAGGCGATGCGGAAGGTCCGCGGTAGCGAGATGGGGATGATCTTTCAGGACCCGATGACGTCCCTGAATCCCGCGGTGACCGTCGGCGAGCAGGTCGCGGAGTCACTGCGACTGCACCAGTACGGCGAACGGAAGCGGGACACGTGGCTGAACGCCGTTCGGGAGATGCTTCCGAAAATCGGCGGTCGCGAGCATGACGAGGAGGTCATGGCGGACGTCGTCGAGATCCTCACGGAGGTCGGGATCCCGGAAGCGACCACGCGCCTCGAGGAGTACCCCCACGAGTTCTCCGGCGGAATGCGCCAGCGCGTACTCATCGCCATCGCGCTCGCGTGCCGGCCGAGCCTCCTCATCGCCGACGAGCCGACGACGGCTCTCGACGTGACCATCCAAGCCCAGATCCTGGACCTCATCGACGACCTTCAGGACGAGTTCGGGATGTCGGTGCTGATGATCACCCACGACCTCGGCGTGGTCGCGGAGACCTGCGACCGCGTCGCGGTGATGTACGCCGGCGAAATCGTCGAGGAGGGCCCCGTAGAGGAGATCTTCTACAACCCGAGCCATCCGTACACGTACACGCTCCTCGAGTCCATCCCGACGGAGGAGAAAGACCGCCTGACGCCCATCGAGGGCAACGTTCCCGACCTCATCGACATGCCCGACGGTTGCCACTTCGCGGATCGTTGCCCGTGGGCCCAACCCGAGTGTCGCAACGGCGAGATTCCGTCCCTCCAGCACGGGCCGGAGGACGTCGACCACCGGTCGAAATGCATCCTCGAGAACTTCGACGAGAGCGAGTACGGGTCGACGGACGTCCCGTCCGCGACCGAACACGATATCGGTGAACCGATCGTCGAACTCCACGAAATGCGGAAGTACTACGGACAGGAGGAGGGGCTCTTCGACCGATTCGTCGGCGAGCAGCCGAGCGTGAAGGCCGTCGACGGCGTGAGCTTCGACGTGTACGAGGGCGAAACGCTCGGACTGGTCGGCGAGTCCGGCTGCGGGAAGTCGACTGCGGGCCGCGCCATCCTCCACCTCAACCCGCCGACGGACGGTACGGTGGTGTACGCCGGTGAAACCCTCGGGGATCTCTCGAAGTCGGAGCTTCGGGAGAAGCGCAAGGACATGCAGATGGTGTTTCAGGATCCGATGTCGAGTCTCGATCCGCGGATGACCGTCGGACAGACCATCATGGAGCCGCTGAAGATTCACGGGCTCCCGGAGTCAGATCCCGACGTGGTGACGCGCGCAGACGTCTCGACGACTGGCATCTCCGCGGACGCGGTGTCCGTCGACGTCGCGGACGACGTGGATGCGTTACTCGGGAGTACCGACGGGGAGACCGTCGTCCCCGTGGGCGTCACCGTGGTGGACGGCGACGTTACCGTGGACGTCGGGGGCGGCCGCGCCGGCACGACCGAAGGTACGCGCGAAGACGATGGCCGCGTCACGAGCGTGCACGTCGACGCCTCCGTGAGCGCCTCGAAGCGCGTGCTCCGCCGCCACCGTGTCCTCGATCTCCTCGAGGAGGTCGGACTCGACGAGAGCCAGTACGGCCGCTACCCCCACGAGCTCTCCGGCGGGCAACGCCAGCGCGTCGGTATCGCTCGCGCCCTCGCCGTGGACCCGGACTTCATCGTCGCCGACGAGCCGGTGTCGGCCCTGGACGTATCGGTGCAGGCCCAGATCATCAACCTCTTGGAGGACCTGCAGGAGGAGTTCGGACTGACGTACCTGTTCATCGCCCACGACCTCTCGGTCGTCCGGCACATCTCGGACCGCGTGGCGGTGATGTACCTCGGCGAAATCGTCGAGATCGCGATGACGGACGAACTGTTCGCGAACCCGAAACACCCGTACACCAACGCGTTGCTGTCGGCGATCCCCGAACCGGATCCCCGGGCGGACACTGCCGACCGTACCATCCTGAAAGGTGACGTGCCGTCCCCCATCGACCCGCCGTCAGGCTGCCACTTCCGGACGCGGTGTCCGTCGATCATCCCGCCCGAGAACCTCGACATCGAACAGGAGCGCTACCGCGAGGTCATGTTTTACCGACAGCGCGTGGAGTCCCGCGACATCGACCTCGAGGCGGCCCGGGAGGCCGCGACCAGTGAGAAGCCGATGGCTCGCGCGGTCGCGGACGGCGGTAGTGATTTCGCCGCTGCGCTCAATGCACAGTTCTTCGACGCGCCGCTGTCGGGTCGCGCTCGCGAGGCGGTCGAGGAGTCCTATCGTCACCTCGATGACGGCGACTGGGAAGCTGCCGAGGCCGTCCTCGCGGACGCGTTCGAGAGCGTCTGTGAGCGGCGCAACCCCGCACTCGACGATAGCGAACATCCGACCGCCTGCCACATCTTCACCGACACCGAGTAATCGACCGAGCACGATGCGGCGTTATTCGATCGACCGCGAAACGCTGATTCGGTGGCGCGCGTCAACGGCGCGAATCCGGGGCCGTCTCAGATCCCACTGTGCGATCCCACCGGATGCTAGTACATAGATCACAAAACGAGCCAGAATCTGTAAATCGAGATCCGCCTCTCCATATCGATCGGTAGTATTATCATTGCTGATGCAAGGAATAGTGTTATGTCAGGTAATGGCAATCAGGTATCCAGGCGTAGTTTCCTAAAGTCTGCCGGTAGTGCGACAGTTGTTGCAACCGCGGCGACCTCCATTTCCGGGTGTCTCGGCGATAGTGGTAACGGCAGCGGCACGCTCCGGTACGGCCGCAGCTCGCACTCGGAAACCCTCGACCCGCAGGGCGCGACCAGCGGCGAGGTTGCGAAAGTCACCAACCAGATTTACGACGGCCTTATCGGTTTCGAGCCCGGCGAGGCGGCCATCACGGAAAGCCTCGCGACCGACTGGTCGATGGACGGCGAGGAGGTCACGCTCGAACTGCGCGAGGACGCACAGTTCGATGACGGCACCGACGTCACCGCAGACGACTTCATCGCGACCTACCGACGGTTCGTCGACGAGGACTACGAGCACTACTCCGATGAAGCGTCCGCGTACGGGCCGTTCACGCTCGGAAGCTGGATCGACTCCGTCTCGGCCGACGGCGATTACACGCTGAACATCACGCTCACACAGCCGTACACACCGTTCCTGCGCAACCTCGCGATGTTCGCCGCCGTCGTTCTCCCGAAGGACGACATCGAGGACGGTTTCGACTTCGCCTCGGACGCCAACGGCGCCGGTCCGTTCCAGCTCGAGGAACTCGACGATTCGAACGGCCGCATTCTGCTCACATCCAACGACAACTACTGGGGCGACGGCCCGAACGTGGATGAACTCCTGTTCATCGAGAAAGGACAGAACTCCACGCGCACGCAGGCTCTCATCGAAGGAGAACTCGAAATCATCGACAACCTCGGCCCCGACAACATCGGAACGGTCGAGGATTCTGACGACGTCGAAGTCCAGTCCGGACAGGGGATCAACATCGGGTACATGTCGTTCAACCAGTCCCGCGTGGAGGAGTTCCGCGATCCCAAGGTCCGGCAGGCGATCAGTTACGCGATCGACACTGAATCCATCGTCAACGAAGTCTACTCGGGCATCGCCGAGCAAGCCGACCAGCCGTGCCCGCCGGCCCTCTTCGGACACAACGACGACCTCAGTCCGTACGCCTACGACACTGACGAGGCACAGTCCCTGCTGGAGGAGGCCGGGTACGGTGACGGTTTCTCCTTCGACCTGACGACGTTCCGGAACGCCCGCGGCTACAACCCGGCGCCGGGTTCGACGGCAGAGACTATCCGGACGAATCTAAGCGAGATCGGCATCGACGTTACGATCGACGAGCGCCAGTTCTCGGATTACCTCACGTACACCTCCGAAGGGAAACACGACGCGTCTCTGGCCGGCTGGTATACGGACAACGCCGACCCGGACAACTTCTATTACGTCCTCCTTCACCCGCAGGTCGACTCTCCCGACGGGCAGGACTGGGTGGACTGGAGTACGGAGGACTACAACACGTCCAACCGGAGTGCGTGGGCGAATCAAGAGTTCATGGACCTCGTCGAGGATGCCCAGCGGACGGAAGACCAGGAGGAACGCGCTGACCTCTACCACGAGGCGGCCCAGATCGCCCACGACGAGGCCCCGTGGGTCTACATCGACTACGCCGACGAAATCCGCGGCGTCCGAAACAACGTCAACAACTACACCATCTCGGCCATCGGTGGCCCGCACCTCCATCTGGTCGAACTCGAGTAACGCGCCCGGGTGACGGGAGCTTTTTAAGGTATCAAACGTACCTCCGAATAATGGTATCAAAGCGGTTCATTACCAAACGGCTGCTGTTGCTCGGTCCGGTGCTGTTCGGAGTGGCGACAGTGGTCTTCGCTATCCTCCATCTCTCGCCGGGAGACCCTGCGGTAGCCATCGCGGGCGAACGTGCGAGTCAAGAATTCATCGACCAGATTCGAACCGACCTCGGGTTCAACGACCCGTTGTGGCAGCAGTACATCCGATTCCTTCAGAATACTGCGACGCTCGAGTTCGGGGAGTCCTACCAGATTCGTCGCGGCACCGACGTCAGTGAAATCCTCGCCGATCGGCTCCCGATCACCGTCGAGCTCGCCGTCCTCGGCCAGATTGCGGGCCTGCTGTTCGGGCTCCCGCTCGGAATCCTGAGCGCCGTCAAGAAGGACACGTTGACCGATCACTTCTCCCGAATTGGGGCGCTCACCGGTATCAGTATCCCCATCTACTGGAGCGGTCCGCTCCTCATCCTGCTGTTCGCACAGGTATTGGGCGTCCTCCCGACGAGCGGTCGTATCGGATCGACGCACTTCATCGACTCGAGCACCGGGTTCATCCTCGTCGATACCCTCCTGGCAGGAGACATGGCGGCGTTTCAGTCCGCTGCCCGCCATCTGTTCATGCCCGTCGTCGTCCTCGGCGTCTACTCGATGGCCTTCATCTCCCGAATGATGCGGTCGTCGATGCTGGAAGTCGTCCGGCAGGACTACATGCGGACGGCCCGCGCGAAAGGACAGGGCGCGAAGACGACGATCATGAAACACGGGCTCCGGAACGCCTTCATCCCCGTCATCACCATCATCGGTATCCAGTTCGGGTCGATGCTCGGCGGCTCCGTACTGACCGAGACCGTCTTCCAGATCAACGGTATCGGGACGCTGCTCGTGGACGCCATCAGTAAAAGCGACTACCCGGTGGTACAGGCGACCGTCCTCGTCTTCGCGTTCATGTATACAGTAGTAAACCTCTTCGTCGATATCACGTACTCCATCCTCGACCCACGGATCGATCAATGAGCACGGAAACCCAATCCCAATCGTCAGACGTCGAACGCAGCACCGTCGAGCGCATCCGCACCAACCCGTTCCTCACGGAACTGTTATCGAATCGAATTGCCGTCGTCGGCCTCAGCCTCATCGTCGGGATGTTCCTCGTCGCCATCTACGCTCGAGTCGCCTACAACCTCGACGCCATCATCGGCACGCAGTTCGAAGCGAACCCGACGAAGGTGGGCCCGAGCATCGAGTTCTGGTTCGGGACGGACGGGCAGGCCCGCGACATCTTCCCGCGCGTGCTGTACGGCGCGTGGTACGCGCTGAAGTTCGGGACCGCGACCGTCCTCGCGTCCACGGTCCTCGGAATCACTGCCGGCATCGTCGCGGCGTACTACGGCGACCTCACCGATAACGTCATCATGCGGACGATGGACGTGCTCCTGTCGTTCCCGTCGCTGTTGCTGGCGCTCGCACTCGTCAGCATCTTCCCCGAGTCGATGGGACTGTGGCGCGCGGTCATCGCGCTCACGCTCGTGTACACGCCGCGGTTCGCCCGGGTCGTCCGCGGCGCCGCGCTGAAAGTCCTCGAGGACGAGTACATCGAGGCGACGCGTGCGCTCGGTGCGAACGACCCGCGGCTGTTAATTCGTCACGTCCTGCCGAACTGTCTGGCGCCGATCACCGTCCAGTCGACGCTGAACTACGGTCTGGCCATCATCGACATCGCGGCGCTGTCGTTCCTCGGCTTCGGCGCGAAGCGCGGCGACCCGTCGTGGGGGATGATGCTCGCCGAGGGCGTCGACAAGGGGCTGTTCTCGGGCGCGTGGTGGTGGTCGTTCTTCCCCGGCCTGTTCCTCGCGCTCACGGTACTCGGATTCAACCTCCTCGGCGACGGGATGCGAGACGCCCTCGATCCCCGCATGCGAGATGCCGTCGACTGATTCCAGCGTCTTGGTCTCGCCGGCCCGCCGCGAGCGCGTCCACCGACTCGCGGTCGCCACGGTTCGCTGGGTGTCCGTCGGGGCCGCCCTCGGGGTGGCCGTCTCGCTGGGCTTGCTCGCGGTCTGGACGCCGCGGGC
This sequence comes from Natronorubrum halophilum, assembly GCF_003670115.1. Lineage (NCBI taxonomy): Archaea > Methanobacteriati > Methanobacteriota > Halobacteria > Halobacteriales > Natrialbaceae > Natronorubrum > Natronorubrum halophilum. The sequence continues at coordinate 204,994 of NZ_QQTY01000005.1, read as the reverse complement.
CGCGACCGACACGGCGTTCGCGCTCGGTGCGCTCGTCCTCGGGTTCGGCGTCACCGCGTGGTCGACGGCGGTCGGTCTCGGGCGCACTATCGAGGGGATGCGGGACCGACTCGACGTGAGTTCCGGGTGGACCGAGGCCAGTGCTCGCGAAGCGTTCTTCGTGTTGTCGTGGACGGGCGTGGGTTGGGCCGTCGCCGCGGCCGCCTGTGCAGTCGCGCTCAGCGTCTGATCGCCGCCTTGTCGCCGCTCCGTCTCTCGTTCTCGTCGATGTGGTCGACGATCGACAGGAAACCACGACCGCCCCTCCCGACACGACCGCACATCCGGCGACTGGTCCTTCGAACGACCGCCGAACGGATGTGTCGAGGATCCCACCCGGAGACGGCCACGGGAATCTGTCAGTGCCGTCGAGACGAATCGATCGTCCGTCCGCACCGTCCGGGTGACTTTTGGTAACCGCGAACCGACTCGAGAACGATGCTGACGAAGGACCTGCTCCGCGTTTCCCGGGCCGGTGGCGGCTACCATCCCCAGTTCGCCGGCCGAGAACACCGGCCGCTCGCCGCCCGCGTTATGGGGACGTTTCAGGGCCACGTCGGCGAACCCCGATCGGCGCTCGAGGAGGCGCTCGCCGATCTCGAACGCGACGCCGACGACTTCAAACTCGTCCGCGGCTTCGCCGCGTTGCTCGAGCGCGAGGCGACGTTCGAAACCGACGCGGCGGTCGATCCCGAACGCGCCAGAAAGGCGGCCTTCGAGGCCGCCGAAGCGGTCGATGTCGTCACCGAGGACGAGCGAGCGATGGCGCTCGTCCGCGCCGGCGAGTCGCTCGACGTCTCGGCGGACGCCCTCGAGAGGGCGCTGTACGCGGACCTCGAGGAACGCCAACTCCTCACCGCGGTGGACTCGCGGTGGGACCCCGACGACCTCGTGGCGCAGTACAATCTCTCGCTGGCCCAGACGGCGCTGTTCGACGCGACCGAACTCCGGGTCCGCTCGAGCGATCCGAAAGCGCTGGTGTCGGCGATCAAGCGACTGCGATTGATGTACGAGATCCGTCGACTCGATGACGAGGCACAACGCGCCTCGAAAGCGAACGGTGAACCCGCGATCGAGGACGCCGACGGAAATGGGGACGGCGGGATCGCCCGGCGCGAGGTCGTCGTCACCGGTCCGACTCGCCTCTTTCGGGCGACCCGCCGGTACGGCACCCGTTTTGCGCGGCTCCTGCGAACCGTCGCGCAGAGCGGGGCGTGGTCGCTCGAGGCGACGATCGACGACCGCGGCACCGAGCGAACGCTCGCGCTCTCCAACGCCGATCCCGTCCGCGTCCCCGACGCGGAACCCGTCGCCGACGTTTCCTTCGACAGTAGCGTCGAGGCCGACTTCGCCGGACGGTTTTCGACCCTCGACCTCGAGTGGAATCTCGTGCGCGAACCCGCGCCGCTCGCGACGGGAACGCGGGTGATGATCCCGGACTTCGCGTTCGATTACGATCCGACGGGCGCTGCCCGACGGGGATCGCCGTCCGACGCCGGCGGCGAACGCGGCGAGTTCCGCGTCTACTTCGAGATCATGGGCTTTTGGACCCCCGAGTACGTCGCGAAGAAGCTCGCACAGCTCGATGATCTCGAGGACGTCGAACTGATCGTCGCCGTCGACGAATCGCTGGGCGTCGGTGAAGAAATCGCCGCCCGCGACTTTCGGGCGATTCCCTACTCGGGGACCGTCCGCCTGAAAGACGTCGCCGGCGTCCTCCGGGAGTACGAACGCCAACTCGTCGCCGAAAGCGCTGCTGCGCTGCCCGACGAGTTGCGACCGAACGACGACGTCGTCTCGCTCGAGTCCCTCGCCGCCCGCCGCGGCGTGAGCGAGGACGCGCTCGCGGATACGGCGTTTCCCGACCACGAGCGGGTGGGACGAACGCTGATTCGGCCGTCGGTCCTCGAGTCGCTCGCCGCCGATCTCGAGGCCGGCATGGACCTCGCCGCGGCGGAGGACGTGCTCGAGGCGTCCGGGGTCACCGACTCGAGCGCGTTCCTCGCCGAACTTGGCTATCGCGTCGAGTGGGAGGGGCTGGCCGGCGGCACGGTCGTCGAGCGCTAATCGGATCGCGCTTCGAACCGGTTCGAGTCGGCGCAAAGCGCCCCCCGTAGCGTTCGTTCGGCTGGCCCCAGGATGTGCCGACTGGCGACCCCCTCGAGACCGAGCCGTCGGGCGTCACAGATCCCGCTGTCGGCCCTTCGGCACCACCGAGCGGAGTTCGCCGTGGACGTACAATCCGACGCCGAGGGGCTCGAACTCGCCGGCGATCTCGTGGGTCGCGATGAGGTAGCCCCAGTCGCCGTCCCACCGCTCGAGGGGCTGATCCTCGCCCGACGCGAACGCTCGCGCCTGGTCGCGCTCGAGTTCGATCACGCAGTCGGTGGCGTACCGGCCGAACCGCTGGACGAAGTCCGTCGTCGGCTTCCAGTGTTCCTGGCGGGTCCGCAGGCAGGTCATGCCGATGGCCTCGATCTCGACGGGCGACGGTGCGTCCCCGGCGAAGATCCAGATCTTGCCGGCACCCTTCTCCCAGAACGTGTAGTCGTCGAACGTCCCGGACGGGATACCGAAGCGATCCGCGAAGTAGTGGACGACCGCCTCCCGGCTGGCCCGGCCCTCAACGGTTCGCTCCGCGTCGGTCGCGGGGAGTCGGCCGAAGCGCTGGCCGTCGTTTTGCTCGAGTTCGGTCGCGTCGTCTCCCTCGAGCGCGTTCACGCTGTCTCCCTCGGACGCGTTCGTCTCGTCCCCTCCGGTCGCGTCCGCGTCGGCGTCGCCACCCATCAGGCGGTCACCTCCAGTTTCGCGACGAAGAACCCGCCGGTATCGTTCTGGTGGGGATAGATCCTGGCCGCCTTCTCGAGGCTCGAATCGAACGTCTCGTCCTCCCAGGCGGTGAGCCCCGGCGAGTGCTCGAGGTCGAGATCGAAGTCGGCGACGCGGCAGGGCTCGTTCTCGAGGGCGTGCTGGACGGTGGCCTCGTTCTCCTCGGGCGCGAAGGTACACGTCGAGTAGACGACCGTGCCGCCCTCGCGTGTCGCCTGAATCGCCCGCCGGAGGATCCCCTTCTGGATGCCCGCGACGGAGGAGATGTGTCCGTCCGACCAGTTCTCGAGGGCGTCGGGGTTCTTCCGGATCGTCCCCTCGCAGGAACAGGGCGCGTCGACGAGCGCCCGGTCGAACTCGTCGAAGGAAAACCGCGCGAGCGAGTAGTTTCGCGCGTCGTCGTTCGTCACGGCCAGGCTCGTCGCGCCGAGTCGCTCCGCGTTGAATCGCAGGGCGGAGATGCGACCGAGGTTGTTGTCGTTCGCGACCACGGTCCCGCGGTCGTCCATCAGCGCCGCGATCTGGGTCGCCTTGCCGCCCGGCGCGGCACAGCAGTCCCAGACCCGCTCGCCCGGTCGGGGATCGAGGACGACCGGCGGGACGGCCGACACCTCCTCCTGGCCGTGGGTGAAGCCGTGAAACGACGTCCACGTCGATCCCGGCGAGTCGGTCTCGAGGTCCAACACGCGCGGGTTCCAGTCGGCCTGTTCGTACGCGACGCCGTCCTCCTCGAGCGCCACGAGCGTTCGCTCGACGGACGCCTTGATCGTGTTCACGCGGACGGCGTTGCCGAGCGGTCGCTCGCAGGCCTCGAGAAACGCCTCGAAATCGTCGATGATCGGTCGATACCGCTCGAGTGGCTCCATTGGCTCCGGCTTCGCGGGCCCGGCGTTTGTGGGTTTCGAAGCGGTACCGCCGGTACGCCGATCATTCGCTCCGATTCGCCGTCGGTGCGCGGATCGTCCGCCCGGTTCGCTCTCCGGGCGCGAACGCGCCGCCGTCGGCTTTATACGCTTACCAGTCAATTGCTCACGTATGTCACAGATTCGAATGCGGGGGGCCGAAGTTGCCCTCGAGAATCCGACGCTCGTCGAGGGATTTCCGGGCGTCGGACTCGTCGGAAAGATCGCGACCGATCACCTCGTCGAGCAACTCGAGATGCGCTACTACGCGAGCGTCCACTGTGACGGCCTGCCGCGGGTCGGCGTCTACCGCGGCGACGACCGAACCGTTCGCCCGCCGGTCCGGATCTACGTCAGCGAAGAGCACGACCTGCTGGCGCTCCAGAGCGACGCGCCGATCGGCTCCGATGCCGTCGAGAACGTCACCGGATGCGTGACGAACTGGATCGTCGACGCGGACGCGACGCCGCTCTACCTCAGCGGCCTCCCCGCGGAGCGAGAGGAGAAACCGACCCTCTACGGCGTCGCAACCGGCGACGCGGCCGACGCCCTCGATCGCCACGATATCGCGTTGCCGCCCGAAGACGGCGTCATCACCGGCCCGACGGGGGCGTTGCTCAACCGCGCGGCGCAACTCGACTACGGCAGTCTCGCGGTCGTCGTCGAGTGCAGTCCGCAGTTCCCGGACCCCGAGGCGGCGAGCGTGCTCCTCGAGGAGGCGATCGCGCCGATCGCCGACCTTTCGGTCGACACGTCGGACTTACTCGAGCGCGCGACGGAGATCAAAGAGAAACGAGAGCAGTTCGCCCAACAGATGCAGACGATCGGACAGGAGGAAAGCTCGCAGGCCCAGCCGTTGCGAATGTATCAGTAACCGCGCTCGAGTGCGTTCTGGCCGCCGTCGAACTGGTTCGGCGAGAGCACGGAACCCACCGACGAGGCGCGGGTCGGGAACTCGAGCGTTCGGCGTTCGTTGTGTCGTTTTATCGGCGTCAAAACACTTCCCACGTGTTTTTCAGTGGCTAGAACGTTCAGGAAGCTTAGAGATGACTACGGAATCGTACGACATGGTCGTCGTCGGCGGCGGCACGGGCGGCTGTTTCGCCGCGGCGACCGCCGCTCGAGCGGGGCTTGACGTCGTCCTCCTCGAGCGAAAGAGCGAGGACGAGGGCGGCCACATCGCCTGCGGAGACGGTATCAAGGGCAAGAGTACCTTCCCGGACGTCGTCGACCGCGACCGCCTCACCGAGGAGTCGTTCACCAATCAGGGGATCGAACGCGCGATCTTCGAGAACCCGCGGACCGGAGACACGCTCGACATCCCCTTCGACGAGACGGGCGCGGTCGTCGACCGCTACGCCTACGGCCAGATCCTGCTGGAGGAAACCGAAGCCGCCGGCGTCGACGTTCGCTACGATACGGTCGTCAACGACGTCGTCCAGCCCGACGGCGCGGTCGAGGGCGTCAGGGCCATCAGGGACGGCGACCCGCTCGAGTACGAGGCCGACCTCGTCATCGACGCCGCGGGCGCGCTCTCGGTGTTGCAGGACCAGGCGGATCTCTCGCACTCGACGTTCGATACGAACGTCGACTACACGCACTTCTGTTCCGCCTATCGAGAGGTGCTCGAGGTCCCCGAACCGATCGAGTGGGACGATGCGCTGGTGTTCAAACCGACCGAGGAGCTGGGGTATCTCTGGTACTTCCCGCGGTCGGCGACGGAGATCAACGCCGGACTCGGATTCCAGATGACCCAGCAGCCGATCGAACTGGTCGACGTGCTCAAAGACGATATCGCGAACCGAGCGGAGTTCGCGGGCGCGACCGTCAAGAACAAACTCGGGGCCGCCCTCCCGACGCGGCGACCCTACGATTCGGCGGTCCATCCGGGTTACCTGGCCGTCGGTGACGCCGCCGGCCACGTCAACCCCTGTACTGGCGGCGGGATTCAGGGCGCTGCGAAGGCCGGCCACTGGGCCGCCAAAATCGCGACCGAGGCGATCTCGAGCGGCGACGTCGGCGAAGCCGCGCTGTGGGAGTACAACCGCCGCGTCCAGACCGACTTCGGCAAGCGATTCGCCGCGATGGACCTGTACAACGTCTTCGGCACGGCCCACGACCTGGACGAACTCGTCTCGATCGTCACTGCCATCCCCGGCAATCAACTCATCGACGCCATCGGGAAGCGGGGGACCGCCGACATGAGCCTCGGGCTCAAACTCAAGACGCTCGTCAAGACGTTCGGCCACTGGGATACCCTGTACGGCCTCTACAAGGTCCAGAACGCGGCCGGTTCGCTCAAGGACGTTTACGACGACTATCCCACCAGCCCGGATCGCTTCGCCGACTGGCGGGCGGAACGCGACGCCGTGATGGACCGGGTCTACGAGATCAGCGGGGCCGATCCGAAGTACTGACGCGAGCGGGTGGCTCGATTCCGGTCACTGGACGCGTTACCGGTTGTTTCTGACCTCGTCACGGGCCGACTCGAGCGTCTGTGCCGTCGGGAGCGTCCAGCCGCGGGCAACCGCGACGATCCGCGTTCCGATCGTCACTCCGGCACACATCGCCGCGGCGGTACTTCCACCCACACCCGCGGCGACGACCAGCCAGTAGGTCGTCCCACCGAGGACCGCACAGCTCGCGTAGAAGTCCTCGAACAGCACGAACGGCGTCCGGTCCAGCAGGACGTCCGCGAGCACGCCGCCGCCGACCGCGTTGATCGTCGCGATGGCCACGACGCCAAAGCCCGAGACCGACAGCTCGGTCGCCACGATCGCGCCAGCCGTCGCGAACGCGGCGAGCCCGACGGCATCGGAGAACAGGGTGATCGGATGCTCGTCCGGAGACTCGATCACGACGCTCAACCCGATCGCCAGCCCGACGCCGACCACTCCGAGGCTAATTTCGCTCAGCGAGCGAAGCGCCAACGGAACGCGGTTCACGAGGAGATCCCGCGTCACGCCGCCCGCGAACGCCGTCGCCAGTCCGACGACGGCGATTCCGAACAGGTCGAACTCCTCGCGGATCGCCTTGCTCGCTCCCACCAGCGCGAACGCGACCAGTCCGATCGTGTTCATCACGACGAACGGATCGGCGAACAGGACGCCGAGAAGGTCTCGAATCACTGGATTTTCCAAAGACTGCGAGCGCCTTGAGCGCTCCGTATCGACCGCGACGCGTGTCCCGGGAGCGACCGGTGGAACGTGGCCGAGTACCCGACCTTCCCGCCGCAACCCAAACCCATTTTCGTGCGCTGGCGTTTCTCCCACCTATGGGAACGGAAGACGCCGAAACCGCGACGCCAGAACTGTGCCCGACCGCGAACGGCATGCCGATGCTCGGTCTCGGCACCTGGCAAAACGACGATCCGACGCAGTGTATCGAGAGCGTTCGAACGGCCCTCGAGATGGGCTACCGGCACATAGACACCGCTCGGATGTACGAGAACGAGGCAGCCGTCGGCGACGGCATCGAACGCTCCGACGTCGACCGCGAGGACGTCTTCCTCGCGACCAAGATCGAGCCCTCGAACCTCGCACACGACGACGTCCTCGAGTCGGCCCGCGAGAGCATCGATCGACTCGGCGTCGACTCCCTCGACATGCTGTACGTCCACTGGCCGGCTCGAGCGTACGACCCGAAGGAAACCCTCTCGGCCTTCGAGGAACTGTACGACGAGGGACTGATCGAGAACGTCGGCGTCAGCAACTTCCTTCCCGAACAGCTCGAGGAAGCGCTCGACGTCTGCGACGCGCCGATTCTGGCGAATCAGGTCGAACTCCATCCGCTGCTTCCCCAGTCCGAGATCCGGTCGGCCTGTGCGAAAAACGGTATCGAAGTCGTCGCTTACTCGCCGATCGCTCGCGGCGAGGTGTTCGACCGACCCGAGATACAGGACGTAGCCGACAAACACGACGTCAGCGAGGCCCAGGTCAGCCTCGCCTGGCTGCGCGAGAAGGGCGTCACCGCGATTCCGAAGGCGACGGGCGAGGCCCACATTCGGGAGAACTGGAACTCGCTGGCCCTCGAGCTAGATCGCGAAGATATCGAGACGATAGACAGTATCGACGAGACGAGTCGCGAGGTCGACCCCGGCTTCGCCCCCTGGAACTGAGAAGTGCGGCCGCGAGCCGATAGCTGGCCGCTAACGGGCGGCCTGCCGCCCGATCGCCCGACTGGGGACCGACGGTCGATGCGGTCGGACGGCGGCGACCTGTTATCAAACGGGAAAAAGCAGGAAAGTTTACGGTACGCCGGCTTTTTGGCTCGCATATGTCCACCCGCTCACGGAACGGTGGCGGTGGTGGGGTCGTCGTCGCGGTCAAGACCGACGTACAGCGGTTACACGGTGGCTGGATGGAACTCGTCTTTCCGCGCCAGCGTGGCCGCGGCCACTCCGTCATGGGGAAGTGGAAGCCCGAGTCGCTCCCGCAGAAGCTCGGCTACCACGTCTGGAGTATCCTCGGTCTGTTCGGCTTACTCCTCCTCTACCCGCTCACCGTCGTCGGTCTCGGCACCCGCTTCTACGCGGCGAAACTCGACTCGACGCGAACCCGACTCGGCATCGTCGGCGTCACCGGCATCGCGCTGCTCGGCTGGGGACTGCTGACGGTCGCCTGGGGTGCGATGGCGTACATGGACCGGATCGACATCCCGCTCGACGCGGTGCTCGCCGTCGCCGCCGCGAGCGGCGTCGCGACGCTCTCGACCGCGCTCGCCGCGACGTTTTCGAAAGTCGGCGGCCGCGCTGTGACGGTCGTTTTCGCGTACCCGTTCGCGATGACGGCGCTGTTCCTTCCGCCGGTCGTCGCCGCCCTCGTGACGCCGTCGCTGCACCCGTACGTCCTCGACCCCAGCTACGAGTTCGCTGTCTGGGCCCTCGACAACGTCCTCTACGTCGGCGGGCTGAGCGAGTACCTGCGCGGTAACTTCAGCCTCGAGGGTGCGGCCTACGCGGCGATGTGGCTCGGCATCTCGATTCCGCTGGGCTGGTTCCTCGGAATCGTCGTCGCCCTCGCGAATCTGGTGCGTCCCTCGGAGTAGGTCGTCTCCGTTTTTCGGCCGACGGTTCCGAATCGACTGCCGATTCCCGACAGCATTAGGGGCTCGACTTCAAAGAGTCGCGTATGGAGTTCGACCTTCCCACAACCGCCGCCGCGTTCATCGCCGTCATCGCGATCGGCGTCGTCGGCCTGATCGCCGCACCGATGATGACCATGAACACCGTGTTGATGATGGTTGCGCCGTCGATGCTCGCGTTTGGTCTCCTGATGCTCGGACTCGGTATCAAACACGGCGAGTACCGCGCGGCGGCGCGATAGCGCGGCGCGGTCCGATTTTCGGGATCACACGCGCCAGCGTATGCTACAGCGGCGCGGTCCGTCGGACGGTCCCCAAGACCAGCGCCGTCGCTTTCGAGCGAACGAAACCGAAAATCGGCGGTTCTCTGGTCGGGCGACCGTCGATGGCGATCGGCCTACATGTAGCCGAGGTCGCGCAGGCGCTCCATCAGGTCCTCCTTGTCCTGGGCGCGGCCCGCGCGCTCGGTCGTTCCCTCGAGGTCCTGTAGCCAGGCGGGGTCCTCGTCCGATTTCTCCGTCGAGACCTCGCTGCCGAGCGAGCGGAAGCCGGCGAAGTACTTCGGCGAGATCGGGATGTCCGCTTGCTCGACGCCCTCCGGGAGGTCGTCGTCGCTTTCGGGGACGTAGCCGTCGTCCGGGTACGCCTCGACCGTGTCGGGGACGACGAAGTTCCAGAAGGTCTCCCAGACGGCCGCCTCTTCGAACTGCAGGATGGGTTGGATGCGGTCGTGTGGCGGGTAGATGTCGGGGTCGTGACGCGGCGAGAAGAACGTCTCGTCGGCACGGGCTTCCTGTTCGTCCCAGCGGACGCCGCTTATGACGCCGTCGATGTCGTACTCCTCTAAGGCGTCGTTGAGCGCGACCGTCTTCAGCAGGTGGTTGCCGACGTAGGTGTCGAGCAGGAACGGGAAGGTGTCCTCCTCGTACTCGAGGATGTTCTCGACGTGGTGTTGGTTGTGCTCGGAAAGTTCGGCGATCTCGATGTCGTCGCCCGGCTCGAGGCCGTGCTCCTCGACGTACTCGCCGATGTCCTCGTTGCGCGCGTAGATGACCTCGAGATCCCACTCGTCGGCCCAGTGGTCGACGAAGTCGTGGATCTCGTCGAAGTGCTGGTAGTGGTCGATGAAGACCGCCGGCGGCACCTCGAGATCGAAGCGGTCGGCGACCTCTTTGATGAAGTAAAGCGTCAGCGTCGAGTCCTTGCCGCCGGTCCACATCACGGCCGGGTTCTCGTACTGCTCGAGGCCCTCGCGGGTGAGTTCGATCGCCTTCTCGATCTTGTCCTGGACGTGCGGGTAGTCCTCCGGATCTTCGCCTTCACCATCCTCGTAGTCGACGTCGACGTACTCGGGGAAGTTCTCCGTCATGCAATGTAATGAGATATAATTACCACGGTTAAACCCTTTGGGGGTCCGGAAACGTCTGTCGGAAGCTGAGACGAGAGCGTGATTCGGCGCTTGAGGGTGGGCGTCGCGTAAGACTACCAACGAGTGGATATCGAAAACAGGCTCGACAGACGTTCTAACCGCGGTATTTCATCGCTGAGTAGGAATTTACCGGCGAAACAGTGGCGTTCGATCCTGTGTGGAGTGGTCACAATACGGCCGGTCCGGCGACGGGATGGATCGAATCTTCGGCCGACAAAATCCGGATGATATCGCCACTATCACAACTGGTAGCCACTCACAACCGACTCGAGTAGCCGGTCGGATGGCGGTCGCTCTCGCGTCCGGAACAGGTGCGTTTCGAAACGAACGGATCGAAGAACCGCGTCCGACGAATCTCTCGTTCCCGGTCCCCGGTGGCGGGCGATCTGTGCGTCGAGTGGAGTCGCGTATTCGATGCGATCGAACGACCGCCGCTCGAGGACGACCCCTTACTCGTCTTCTTCGACGACTTCCGGATCGCTCATCGCGCTCTGGAGGCTGTCGAGACCGTTGATCCACTCCGTGACGAGTCCGTACTCGAGGTCTTCGGCCATGGACATATCGAGTTCCTCGCCGTCGATGATGAGCGTCCCCGCTTGCGCGGCGTAGCCGAGTGCGGCATCGAGGTCCTCTTCGGCCTCGGCGTCGGCGGCGGCGGCGAGGTAGTCGCTTACGGTTCCATCCTCTGCGGGGCCGCCCGCGATGTACTCCTCGGCGGCGAAGAAGACGCAGACGAGGCTCGTCTGGACGCCGTCGACGAGGATCAGTTTCTCTTCGTCCTCGAGATCGACTTCGCTGAGAACGATCTGGCGAACGTCGTTGATCTCTTCGAGGGCGGCCTCTTGCTCTAGATCCCCGTCGTCGTAGGCGGCGACGATCTTTGCGATGGCGATCGCCGTATCGTCCTGCAGGTTCAACAGGAGTCGCGCCGACGATTCGTCCTCCGGATCGATCTCCTCGTCTTTGATGCGGCCGATCCAGTTCTGCCAGCGTTCCTCCGAGTAGAACTCGGTCGGGGGATTGCTCATACAGACACCTACACCGGCCGCTTGAAATGCCTTTCTCTACCTGTACGCGGATCCTACCGAATAGCCGGTGCCGATTTAGGCCCGCTCGAGGGTCTCTTCCGTCTCGATTCCGTACACGCGCTTAGGCGTTTCGACGTGTGCAATCCGGACTGCATCCTCGTGACCGTTCTCGAGGAGCCACGCGACTCGCCGCGGAACCGTCTTGGGTCCCAACACGGCGCCGGGTCGATCCGGGTCGTCGATGTAGTCGGTTTCCATCAGGAACGGCGCGCCCCGCTCGGCGGCCGTCTCGAGGCGGTCTTTCTCGCTCATCACGCTGGGGATCGGTCCCTCGAGTCGGCCGCTCGCGTAGTGCTTGACGACCCTGTGGGCGGGAAGCCCGGCGTCCGCCGCCCAGTCGGTCACCTCGGTCATGTCCTCGCTGGCCTCGGCGTGGAGTTGGACGGCGCACTCGAGGTCGTCGGCGCGCTCGAAGGCTCGACGCATGACCGCGTTCGAGGCGTCCCAGACGTCCTCGTCGACCTCGTAATGGGGACGGCCGGATTTCAACGCCAGTGCGTCCCCCGATTCGACGTACTCGGCCGCGACGTCGATCCCCGCGCGCATCAGGTCGCGCGCCTCGTCGGGACTGAAGCCGCGATCGTCGACGAGCCGCGAGATCAATCCCGGATGAACTCCCAGCACGGGCCAGGCCCGCCCCTCGAGTTCGCTCGAGGCCTCCGAGACGATTTCGACGGTGCGATCGAAGCCGTATCGGAAGTCGTCGCCGGTCTCGACCTCGACGCCGAGATGCCAGGAGGGTTTGTTCACCACGAGCAGGTGCGTCCCGCCCAGGTGCGCAAAATCGCGGACGGCGTCGATGCCGCGGTGATTGTCCGGGTCGAGGTGGAGGTGGTTGTCGAGGACCGGCGTCTCGTCGATGCTCATGTCCGCCGATAGGCTCGCCGCGCGGGAAAAATCTCCGACTTCGCGCTCGAGAGTCGGGTGACGGCTCTCAGTCGGCGTTTCGTGCGGCCGGCAGCGTCACCGAGAACGTCGTCCCCTCGCCGAGTTCGGAGTCGACACGAATCCCGCCGTCGTGGTTCGCGGCGATCTTCCGACACAGTGCGAGCCCGATTCCCGTGCCGGAATACGCTTCCTCGGCGTGGAGTCGGTTGAAGATATCGAATATTTCGTCGGTGTACTCCGGGTCGATCCCGATCCCGTTGTCCGAAACCGAGAGCACCCAGTGGCCCCTGCGCTCGGCCGCATCGATTTCGATCCGCGGCGGCTCGTCGCCGCGATACTTGATCGCGTTGCCGACGAGGTTCGAAAAGAGCTGCTCGAGTTGTCTGCGGTCACCGCGAACCGTCGGTAGCGAACCCCAGTGTATCGTCGCTCGGCTCTCCTCGATCTGTACCTGATAGTCGGTTACGACGGTGTCGACCACGTCCGCGCAGTCGACCGGTTCAAACGTCGTCTCGTCCGTCTCTATCCGAGAAAATTCGAGCAGCCCGTCGATCATCTCGCGCATGCGATCGGCCCCACCGACGGCGAAGTCTATGTACTCCCGTGCCTCCTCGTCGAGGTCGTCCCAATAGTTGCGCTCGAGGAGTTGGAGATAGGTCGAGACCATCCGAAGCGGTTCCTGCAGGTCGTGAGAGGCGATGTAGGCGAATCGCTGGAGCTGTTCGTTCGACTCCTCGAGCGCGTCGATCATCTCGTTGCGTTCGACTTTCGCCGTCGTTCTGTCGTGGAGCGTTCCCAGCATCCGATCGACCTCCCGATCCGGCTGGTCGTCGCCGAAGAACTCCTCGGGTGGTGTGTAGTAGAAGTTGTGACAGACCGTCTCGTCGTAGATGAGATGAGGATGGGTTCGAACGATATCGCAGAGCAGGTCGGCCGGAATCACGTCACGGTCGTACTGACACAACGCGATGCAGTCCTCGCCGTAGAAGAGGTCGTTCACCCGGCTCTCGTACTCCATGAATTTCTCGAGGTTCGTCCCCTCTTCTAAGATCCACGTCGTCTCGGCACTGACTCGCAGTCCCTCGTACTCCGCCGTCGCCGCTTCGATGGCCTCCGCGTAGTACTCGAGCATCTCGTCGGGATCGAACGTACCGGTCCTGAGATAGGTGTCCTGGATCGTGTGAACGGAGAGCGCGCCGGACTCGAGGGCTGCACGGGCGTCGACCCCGCCTCGTTCCATCGCCTCGATCAACTCGCCCTCCGAGCGTTCGTCGGCGACGTACAGACAGCACTCACCGCGCTCGAGTCCCTGCCGCATGAACGGAACGACGGCCGCGAACTGTTCCGCTTGGCTCTCGTAGATCACCGCGAGGTGTTCGTTTGGGTCGTGATCACCGAGCGACTCGACGGGGCCACGAAACTCGGCGCTCGAGCGCAGTGCTTCGAGACCGCTTTCCAATCCGAGCGAACCGTTCCGATCGTCTGCCCGCACACTATCGTCGGTTTGCTCGTCGTGGCCGAAAGAACACATGAAGACCGATTACCGGAGCAGCAACTATGAACACTTCGTTACTTCTTCGGGAGCAACGGGCGAGATGCTGGTTAACGCGGGTACGTTTCCGATCGGGAGACTGCGGTGGGTAGAAGCGGTCGTCAGGAATCGAGCGTGACCGCTTCGTCGGCCGCGTTCTGCAGGGCGTCCGAGCGACCGTGCTCGCCCGGTGCGATCGCGATCGTTTCGACGCCGACGGTGCCCGCGTACTCGAGGACGGGTTTGAAATCGGTATCTCGGGAGACGATCGCGAGGCGGTCGATCGTCCCGTCGCTCGCGAGCGCGGTCGCATCGACGCCGAGTTTGACGTCGACGTCGCCGCTGGTGATGATCACCTCGAAACCGCGCGCTTCGGCGGCCTGAATGAGTCCGGGCGTGGCGTGTTCGTCGAGATAGAGGCGGATAACGCCGACGCGGCCGAGGTCGCGTGCGGCATCGCGGAGGTCATCGAGGTCGACGTCGAACTCGTCTCGGAGCACGTTCGGCCCGTCGACGAACAGGCCCACTGTTGGCTCGGCGTCGGGTTCAGGACCGGCGAGACGGGCGAGACGGGCGCGAACGCGGTCGAACATGCACGGTCGTTTCTGCGGCCGCGAGATAGGTGTGGCGAAACGACACCGTACTGCGAGCGGGACGGGTGCGGTTGCGTTCGGGTATTCTCTGCGCGAACTGAATCGTTCACACTCGAATCGTCCCGCCGGATCGCGTTGGTCAGTCTTGGTATCCGGAATACCGGCTGATTCTCACACACCGATACAGTGGTACGTTCGTTATTTCAAGCTGCGTCTGGATTATAGAAAAGAAACGCGATTTCCGTTTATTTTCTTGATAGAGACACACTCTCAGGGAGACAATGATAGCATATGCCACGGCACATCTGTCTCTATCACGGAATCTGATTTTATCATACCAGAAACCTATTATGTTTCGTGAAGTTTAACAAGAATTTAATATCTATATCGTATTGTTACCTGCAGATCATGGTAGGTAATAATGATCCGAACTTCGATCGGCGATCGGTTCTGAAAGCGGTTGGCGCGTTCGGTGCGCTGTTTGGAATCAGCGGCGTCACGTCAGCGACACCCGGCCGTGAACCCGGCCCGAGAAAGAACGAGATTATCGTCGGCGCCGGTGCCTCGGTCTCGAGCGCCGAAGCGACGGTCAAGTCGCACATTCCGAGCAACGCACGGATCGTCCACACGAACGAGACGCTCGGCTACGCTGCGGTGAAGTTCCCCGAGGACGCCGCGGGGCGGGCCACGGAGAACTTCAAGCAGAACGTCCTTCAGGCCGACGACGTCGAGTACGCCGAGGAGAACGTCACCTTCCACGCGCTCGAGGCGAAAGGACTCGAGACGGACGACGGCGACGCCGCGACCGAAAGCGACGTGGGCGTGAACTACACGCCAAACGACCCGAGCTTCGGGAGCCAGTACGCACCGCAGCAGGTCAACTGCGAGGGTGCCTGGGACACGACCCTCGGCGATCCGGACGTCACGATCTCGATCGTCGATCAGGGAGTCCAGTACGACCACCCCAACCTCGCGGCAAACATGGACGGCAGCGTCTCGAATCACGGGCACGACTTCGTCGATAGCGACGACGATCCGTACCCGCCGAGCGCCGGCGAAAACCACGGCACGCACGTCGCCGGTATCGCAGGCGGCGGCACCGACAACGGAGAGGGGCACGCCGGAATCTCGAACTGTTCGATGCTATCGGCTCGAGCGCTCGGCAGCGACGGCGGTTCGCTCTCGGGCATCGCCGACGCGGTTCAGTGGTCGGCCGACCAGGGCGCGGACGTTATCAACATGTCGCTCGGTGGCGGCGGTTACACGCAACTGCTGGAGGACGCCTGTTCGTACGCCCACTCGCAGGGATCGCTGGTCATCGCGGCGGCCGGCAACGACTACGGCGGCAGCGTCTCGTATCCGGCCGCCTACGACAGCGTCGTGGCCGTTTCGTCGCTCGACCAGGGCGAGACGCTGTCGGCCTTCTCGAACGTCGGTCCGGAGATCGAACTGGCCGCCCCCGGCGGCAACGTCCTCTCGTCGATCAACTGGGACGATTACGACACGTTTTCCGGAACGTCGATGGCCTCGCCGGTCGTCGCCGGCGTCGCCGGCCTCACGCTGTCGGCGTGGCCCTCGCTCTCGAACGACGAGTTGCGCTCACACCTCCACGAAACGGCGGTCGACGTCGGCCTGGCTTCGAACGAACAGGGTCACGGGCGGGTCGACGCTCACAACGCAGTCGCTACCGAACCGGGGTCAAGCACCGATCCGGACCCCGATCCGGAGCCCGGCGACTGCGGTGACGAGGTCAACACCACGACTGCGGAGGGCGAACTCAGCGGCGGCACGACGGGTAATCCGAGCGACGCCTACAGCTACGCGCTCGAGACCGCAAACCCCTGTAGCGCCACCGTCACCCTCGACGGCCCGTCGAACGCGACGTTCGATCTCTACCTGACCCTCGACGGCCGAACGCCGACGACGACGGATTACGACGAACGATCGTACAACTGGGGGGCCGACGAAGAGATCGCCGTCGACCTCTCCGGCGGCGAGGAGTTCGGCATCCTCGTCGACCAGTACAGCGGCAGCGGTTCCTACACCCTGACCATCGAAGAACTCGGTAGCTGATCCCCTCCCCGCGCTACCGCTCCCTCGTCGCGTCCCAAGACGGAAGTACAGATCGAACTTCTTCGCGTTTGCTCGCTCGAGCGACGGTGAGCGGTCTCGAATCGGCCGGGCCGTACCGTGGCGTGGCAGACCGACGAAAAGACATTACTATTTCGGGCGTGTCCACCCGAGTATGCCGCTTCAGACGCCGCCGTTACGTGGGATTCACGACGATCGCGGAGCGAAGTTTACGGAGTTCGGCGGTTGGGATATGCCCGTTGAGTTCGATTCGATCCAGACGGAACACGCCGCCGTCCGCGAAGACGTCGGCATCTTCGACGTCTCTCACATGGGACAGATCCACGTCACCGGGGTGGACGCGACCGAACTCATGCAGCGGCTCACCTCGAACGACGTCAGCCGACTCGAGGTCGGCGACTCCCAGTACGCCGCAATCACCGACGAGGAGGGAAACATCATCGACGACACCGTCGTGTACCGACTTCCGGCCGACGGAGGCGATCCGACCTACCTCTTCGTCCCGAACGCCGGGACCGACGAGGCCACCCACGAGCGGTGGATCGGCTACCGGAACGAGTGGGACCTCGAGGCCACCGTCGACAACCGGACCGACGAGTACGCCATGTTCGCGGTGCAGGGGCCGAAGGCGGCCGAACTCGTCGCGACCCTCGCCGACGAACCCGTCGACGAACTGGACCGGTTCGAAGCCCGAGACGCGACCATCGACGACGTGACCTGCTGGACCGCTCGGACGGGGTACACCGGCGAGGACGGTTTCGAACTGATCGTACCGTGGCCGGAGGCCGAACGCATCTGGTCGCTGTTTGAGTGCCAGCCCTGCGGGCTCGGCGCGCGGGACACGCTGCGAATCGAGGCCGGCTTCCTGCTCGCCGGCCAGGACTTCGACCACGAGTCCGATCCGCGAACGCCCTACGAGGCCGGAATCGGCTTCACCGTCGACCTCGAGACCGAGTTCGTCGGCCGGGATGCCCTCGAGCGAGTGAACGAGGCGGGGATCGAGGAGGAACTGGTCGGCTTCCAGTTGATCGACCGCGGCATCCCGCGACACGGATACGACATCACGAACACGGATAGCCGAGTCGTCGGCACCGTGACCAGCGGCACGATGAGTCCCTCCCTCGAGAAGCCGATCGGACTCGGCTACGTCCCGATCGAGTACGCGGAGCCGGGGACGACGCTCCAGATCATCGTCCGCGGGCAGTCCAAAAAGGCAAGAGTTGAAACGACACCCTTCATCGATACAGTATAATGAGCTTCGACATTCCCGACGACAGACGGTACCAGGAATCACACGAGTGGGCGCTCGAGAACGACGGCACCGTGCGGGTCGGTATCTCCGACTTCGCGCAGGACGAACTCGGCGACGTGGTCTTCGTCGAACTCCCCGGAGAGGGCGATGCGGTCACCCGATCGGAGGAGTTCGGCGTTATCGAATCGATCAAGGCCGTTTCCGACCTCTACGCGCCCGTCAGCGGCGAGGTCACAGCGGTCAACGAGGCGCTGTTCGACGCCCCCGAACTCGTCAACCAGGAGCCCTTCGGCGAGGGCTGGATGCTCGAGATCGCGGCCGACGACACGAGCGAACTCGAGGCCCTGTTGAGCGCCGAGGAGTACGAAGACCAGATCGCCTGAGCGGTCCGAACCGTTCACCGTTCTCGCTCGAGCGCACCGTTGTGGAGCGGCGACTCCGTCGCTACCGATCCGAGACCCGCTCCCGGTTCGCCAGCAGGAGTGCGCTTCCCGAGAGAAGAACCATGAGGGCACCCCAAGCGACCCACACCGCCGGGTTCCCGAGACAAACCGTAATCGCAAGCGTGAGAACGTAGACCGTCGTTAGCGCGACCGTCGCCCGTTCCGTTCTATCGAGCATTTGCCGTCGTCCCTCCGTCCCGTGTCACTCGAGCGATCCGAGATAGTCGAGGACGTCCTCGAGCGGTGCTGACGTGACCGCGAGCGAATAACTATCGATGCGTGCGAGTTCCGCCGCGTGTTCCCACAGTTCGTCTTCCTCGAGCCCGTGGAGGATCACGGCGTTCGGCGTCGGATTGAGGACGCGGAGCGCGATCCCGACGCCCTCGCCGCGAGTGACGTTGGTGAAGACGAGGACGCGGTTCGTGCTCTGTCCGTACAGCCGGAAGAACTCCTCGCTCGAGAGGCGAGTGATCGCCTCGATACTGTCGATGACCGTGTGGCCGCTGATGAGTTCGGTGGTGCTCCCGGCGATCTCGGTCGCGTCGAACTCGCGGTGGAGTTGCTCGAGCGGAATCGAACTCGCGTACTCCCGAAGGTCGTAGACGACGTCGCTGTCGAACCCGGCCGAGAGCACTCGACCGTATTGTCGGATTCGGTCGCCGCCCCGTCGTTCGTCGATCGAAAGGAGTCCCGTCACGAGCCGACGGACGACGCCGATACCGGGGCTCTCCCGTCGTCCGCTCTCGTAATCGGAGATCACCGACGACGAAATCTCTAGCTCCACGGCGAGATCCGTCTGCGAGATATCGAAGTCGGTGCGCCACTTTCGCAGCGTCGCACCGGGATCGTCACTCAGCGTGATCTCTCCGGCAATTTTCTCTGCGAGTTCCCGTTTCGGCCCACGTCCGACCATATGCGAGGGTCGGCTGGTCGACTCAAGTAGCTACTGAAGACGGTTCGTTGCGACGACTGTCATCGAAATTATCAGATAGCTGTCTCTCTGGCCGAGACCGAGCCAAAGACTGAAGCGCCGCACTGTGGCAAGCCGTGGTATGCCTTCGGTCGCCGTCCACGTCGCCCTCGCCGGATTACTGGGGACGGCACTGCTCGGTGATCGCTTCGACGCGAAGGCGATCCTCGCCGTCATGTTCGCCACCGCCTGTCTCGATCTCGATACGCTGGTCGGGCTCTACGCGCCTGGGGCTCACCGGGCGCTGTTTCACAATCTCTGGATCGTTCTCGTCCCCGCCGCGTTCCTCCTCTGGGACGCCACCCGTCGCGATTCCTCGTTCGTCCTCGAGCGGTGGGACGCCTACGGCTACCGGGTTATCTGGGTGACCCTCGTTACGATGTTGTTCGCACACGTGCTGTTGGACGCCTTCTACAGCGGCGCGAACCTCCTCTGGCCGCTGCAGGATCGATTCTACGATCTCTCGGGGAAACTGATCGTTTCGAACCAGCGCGGCGTCGTCCAGACGTTCGTCGAATTCGATAGCGCGACCGGGGCGATTAGCGAGCCGACCACGCTCGGCACGACGGAAGACACCTACTACTCGACCGGATTCAACCCGACACCGGGTGAGCCGTCGTCGGATGCCGAACGGTCCTTCCCGGTCGCGGAAACCGGCGAGCAACTCGTCCTCGTCGTCGCCAGTTTCGTTACGGTCGCGTTCCGGATCGTCGAGGACCGCCGGAACGGGTCGGACGATCGTGAATAGCGACGCCCATTCGCCGTCCGCCATCGGTACCCGCTTGTTCGTCTCGAGGGAAACCCGTTTCGTCGGTGCGCGTGCCGCCCGAGAGACCGCGGGGCGACTCCACCTCGCGATCAATCGTCGGCCGCCGGCGGCTCGGTCGTCTCGATCCGCGCCCGGAGCCACGCCATCGCGTCCTCGACGACCGCTTCGTTCGTTCCTCGAACGCGGATGCGACCCGGACGCCCCTCGCTGCGCGGATAGCTGCCGACGGCGACGTCGAACGCCTCGGTGACCCCCTCGAGCGCGTCGTGGAGCGCCCCCTCGGGAGCCGGCGTGAAGAGCGTCCGCGCGACGGCGTCGCCCTCGAACTCGCCGGCTACCGCCTCGAACATGGCCTGCATTTCGTCGGGGATGCCGGCGAAGACGTAGACGTTGTCGACGATACAGCCCGGTGCCCATCCCGCATCGGTGACGATCGGCGTCGCGCCCTCGGGGATCGACGCCGCGGCGTCGATATCGAGGTTCAGTTCGTACTCGTCGACCAGATCCGGATTGTCCTCGCGGAAGGCCGTCGCCTTCTCGAGCAGTTCGTCTCTGATCCGTTCGTGGACGACGAGGTCGCGCTCGAGCCCGTCGGCGACGGCTTCGACGGTAATGTCGTCGGGAGTGCCGCCGATGCCGCCGGTGACGATGACGGCGTCGAACTCGTCGGCCCAGCGCGACACGTAGTCGGCGATGAGCTCGCGGTCGTCGGGAATCGTCAGGATTCGCACGACGGTGCTTCCTCGATCGTCGATTCGCGCCGCCAACCACGAGGCGTTCGTGTTCGTCGTCGAGCCGGCCAGTAGCTCGTCGCCGACGGTGACGATTGCGACGTTCATACCGGTAGTTGTTCGTCTCGATAGTTAGCGCCACCGCTGTTGAACCTCGGTTTCCGTCCCGTTTTTCTACACATCGGCATCTGCAGCCGTCCGCGTGAACACCAGTAGCCGCCGCCCGTTACCCTACTGGACGACGACCGTTTCGATGGCCTCGTGTGCGCCCGTATCGACGCGAACGGGGAACTCTTCGGTGTCGCCTGCGGGTTCGCCCGCCTGAAACTCGAGGACGATATCGGCCGATTCGCCCGGCTCGAGGGTGAGCATCCGACTGTCTTCGATGGCCGGATCGTGGCCGACCACGAGGTCGACGTCGGTCGTTCCGGACTCGTCGCCGACGTTTTCGATCGTCGCCGACACCTCGAGCACCTCCCCGCCGCCGACCGGGGAGTTCGTCGCCATTGACGCGACCTCGAAGGTCGCGGGCGCCGGATCGCCGTTCCCGCCGTTCGTCTCGTCCTCCCACTCGGACTCGATCTCCTCGAGACACGCCTCCGCGTGGGGGTTTGCGTGGGTGATGCCTGCGACCATGTAGTCCTCTCGATCGGTCGTCAGCCCGGTGATGACCGTGCCGTACTCCCCGTAGTCGGGAACGCTAATGGTCACTCCGTCCACGCGTTCGGAAACGGTCTGTTCGTCCGAGAGTTCGAAGACGATGGTTCCGGTAAACGGCGCGACGTCCTCGCCGATGGTGATGCCGTCTTCGATGATCGTATTGCCAAATCCCGCCTGATCGTAGAACCCGGTGCTCGCGTAGGCGATCTCTCCGTCCTCGAAGGTTCCGCTGACCGTCGCTCGCTCGCAGGAGTCGAACGTCACGCCTTCTCCGGGGTCACCGCCGTTTCCATCGTCATCTTCGCCGGTGTCGTCGGTCTCCGCGTTCGACTCCCCGTCGTCTCCACCGCTCTCGTTCGTCTCGGCCGCCGTCGGTTCGGATGAGTCGTCCTCGAGGTCCGTCGTCTCCTTCTCTGGGGTAGTGGTATCCTCGGCGTTCAGACAACCAGCAACTCCGATACCGACCCCTGTTCCCGTAGTCGCGATAAACGTTCGCCGTTCCATAGCCGATCTATTGCCGTCGACCTACATCAATACCTATCAAAACCATCACATCTGATTACACTCATCATCGCGTATCTAACTGGTTGCTATCCGCGTCTATCGGTCCGTATCGAATCTCCAGTAGCGATGAATTGTGTATACGACTGCCCGTCGAACACGTCGAACGGCGATACCATCGTCTCGAGCGACGACGCGTACGCGGACGTTACATCCCGTCTCGACTTGAAGACGGTCGGCGAGGAGTGACGCTCCGCAACCACTAAACGCGACTCACCCCAACCACTGTACAATGAGCGACTGGACCGAGACGTACCGCCCGACGACGCTGTCGGAGGTGCGAGGGAACAACAAGGCCCGCGACAGCCTCGAGGAGTGGGCGGAGACCTGGGACGACCACCGAAAGGCGGTGATCGTCCACGGCAGCCCTGGCGTCGGCAAGACCTCCGCCGCCCACGCGCTGGCCAACGACATGGGCTGGCCCGTGATGGAACTCAACGCCAGCGACAGCCGCGGGGCCGACGTGATCGAGCGCATCGCCGGCGAAGCTGCAAAGAGCGGCACGCTGACCGCGGGCGGGGCCGGCCGCCGACTCGTGATTCTGGACGAGGCCGACAACTTCCACGGCAACGCCGACTACGGCGGCTCGCGGGAGGTGACTCGAGTCGTCAAAAACGCCAATCAACCGATCGTCCTCGTGGCCAACGAGTTCTACGACATGAGCCAGTCCCTGCGCAACTCCTGTGAGACGATCGAGTTTCGGGACGTCTCGAAGCGTTCCATCGTTCCCGTGCTACGGGACATCTGCCGGCGCGAGGGGGTCGAGTTCGAGGAGGACGCGCTCGAGAAGATCGCCGAGAGCACGAGCGGCGACCTGCGCTCGGCGGTCAACGACCTGCAGGCGGTCGCCGAGGAGGCCGAACGGCTGACCGTCGAGGACGTCGTCACGGGCGAACGAGACACCACCGAGGGGATCTTCGACTTCCTCGACGCGCTGATCAAGGAGGAGGACGCCGAAGGGGCGCTGCGAGCCTCCTACGACGTCGACGAGAACCCCGACGAGATGCTCAACTGGATCGAGGACAACGTCCCGAAGGATTACGAGGGGGCGGAGCTGGCCGACGCCTACGAGTACCTCTCGAACGCCGACCGCTGGCTCGGCCGGGTGCGCGCCACGCAGAACTACTCCTACTGGCGGTACGCGACGGACAACATGACCGCCGGCGTCGCCGCCTCCCGCCGCGAGCCGAAGGGCGGCTGGACGCGCTACGGGCCGCCGAGTTACTGGTCCAAACTCGGCCGCACGAAAGGCACTCGGAACACTCGAGACGGCATCGCGGAACGGATCGCCGAGCGCGAGGGAACGAGCGTCGCGACCGCCCGCCGGGAGATCTTACCGTTCCTCTCTGCCATGACCTACCACTGCAAGAACCGCGACCTCACCGTCCGAATGGCCGCCGTCTACGAACTCGACGAGGGCGACGTCTCCTTCGTCACCGGCAGCGGCAAAGACACCAACAAGGTCCAGTCGATCGTCGCGAACGCCGAGGAACTGCTCGAGGCGGAAACGGTCGAACACTCGGGTTCGGCCTTCTTCGACGCCGGCGACTCGGGCGCCGATGACGATCCGACCGGCAACGGCGACACCGACGCGGACTCGAGCGATGAGACGAGCGACGACGCGGACGGGCAGGAGACGCTCACCGCGGCGACCGGGGCAGCGGAGGACGGGACGCCGTCCGAATCGGACTCGACGACCGACGCCGACGAATCGGACGACGGGCAGTCGGGACTGAGCGACTTCATGTGAGCGTGATCAGTCGCCGGCGACTCGTCGTGTCGCTCGAGACACTCCATTACTCCAGACTGGCCACGTGTGAAACGACCAACACTATTATTTCGGATACCGTCGACAGTAGACACCGGTGACCGGTCGAATGAGCAATTCCCATCGCTGCCCCCTCTGTACCGAGACGCACGACGAACGAGCGGCGCTTCGCGTTCACCTCGAGGTCAAACATCGAAAGTCGGAGATCGTGACACACCTGGTCGAGGCACATTGCGACATCGCCGACACCTCCGCCGATAGTGATCGGGCGGTCTCCGACGAGGACCGACCGATGCCGTCGGCCGACTGATCCGTGACCTCCACCGTACTCCGTCAGCGTTCTTCCGGTACGAGTCGGTCCAAAAACGAAGCCGAGAGCGCGGCCGTCACGCCGGCAGCCAGCGCGCGCGGCGTCTCGCCCTCGAGCGGCGGCACCGTCTCGACGTCGTAGCCGGTCATGCGCTCGAGTTCGTCGGGGTTGGTCCGCTCGGCGACCGTCGCGCCCGCGTACTCGTTGCAGACGAGTCCCGCGATATCGACGCCGCGGGACTCGAGTGCTTCGACCGAGAGCGCGGTGTGGTTCAGCGTGCCGAGTCCCGATCGGGTGACGACGACCGCGGTCGCCTCGAGGTCGGCGACGAGGTCGATTACTTCGCGGTCGCCGGCCAGCGGAACGCGGAGGCCGCCGATTCCCTCGACGATCGGGACCTCAGTCTCGGCGATCGCTTCGGCACACGCCGTGCGGATCGAGTCGTAGGAGAGCGCTTCGCCGGCTTCTACCGCGGCGACGCGCGGGGCGAGCGTCGGCTCGAGGTACCGGGGACAGGTCGCGGCGTCCGGGTCGTCACAGGCGTCGGCGACGAACTCCGCGTCGTCGTCCGGCGGGTAGCCGGTCTGGGCGGGTTTGATCGCCCGCGCGTCGAACCCTCGCTCGCGGAGGTCGCGGGTGAGCCCCGCGGTGACGACGGTCTTGCCGACGCCGGTATCGGTGCCGACGATTGCGAGTGGGGCGGTCATCACGTATTCACAATAGTCCGACGTCCTCGCCGGCGTCTTTGAACGCCTCGAGACAGGTGACGATGTCGTCCTGATCGTGCGTGGCCAGCGGGGCGACGCGGATTCGGTTGGTTCCCTCGGGCACCGTCGGCGGTCGGATCGCCGGCGCGACGATATCCCGTATCCGGAGTCCGTCGGCGAGGGCGACCGCGTCGTCTCGATCGCCGACGAGCACGGGGAGGATCTGGGAGTCTCCGAGGACGTCAAAGCCCATCGTCTCGAGGCCGTCCCGGAGGTGAGCGACGTTCTGCCAGAGCCGTTCTCGGACGTCGCTGTGGCGGGCGATGTGAAGGGCCTCGCTCGCGGCCGCGGCGGCCGGCGGCGCGAGACCGGTCGAGAAGACGAACGAGCGGGCGTCGTTTACCAGACACTCGATCAGTTCGTCGCTGCCCGCGACGTATCCGCCCTGACTCGCCAGCGCCTTCGAGAGGGTCCCCATCTGGATCTGGACGCGATCCTCGAGCCCCTCCGCCTGGACGACGCCGCCGCCGTTCGCGTAGAGGCCGGTGGCGTGGGCTTCGTCGACCATCAGCCACGCGCCGAACTCCTCGGCGGCCTCGCAGATCTCGGTCAGGGGCGCGACGGTGCCGTCCATGCTGAACACGGAGTCGGTGACGATCAGCCAGGACTCGTCGCTCGCCGCCGCGCTCTCGGCTCGGGCGGCCAGCTTCGACCGCAGGCTCGTGGCATCACAGTGGTCGTAGACGACCGTTTCGGCGGCCGTCAGCCGACAGCCGTCGACGATACTCGCGTGGTTGTACTCGTCGGAGAAGATGACGTCCGGCTCGAGCGCCGTGATCGTCCCGACGTTCGCGGCGTACCCCGACGAAAAGGAGAGCGCACGTTCGGTTCCTTTCGTTTCGGCGAGCAGCCGTTCGAGGTCCTGGTGGACCATCGTATCACCGGTCACGAGCCGGCTCGCACCGGCACCCGTGCCGACGGTCGCGGTAGCCTGTCGGGCCGCGTCCTGCACCCGCTGGTCGTCGGTCAAGCCGAGGTAGTTGTTCGCGGCGAACACCAGCGCCTCGTCCGCGCTGAGAACCGGTAGCTCGCTCCCCGGCGGTGGGGCGAAGTAACCCCGCTCGGCGACCCGGTCGACGGGTGATAGCGATCGTTTCAGCGTGGATTCCTCGAGCGCGTCGACTCGCTCCTCGAGGTCGAACCCGCGGTCTTCCATTCGAGTGAACGGTATCATTGCCATGGTTTCACTTTCACGGTTCTATTCGACACGGCTCGCGTCTCGTGCTGACAAGTGACGCGACCGTCGAGTGTGATCACGCTCGCGCGCAACGGCGATTCGGGACCCGGAGCCGCGTGGTTCTCAAGAACAGATGGTTCAGAACCCCGGCATCAGTTCAGCGGGTCCGAAGACGCCGTACTCGCCGGCGCGGTTGCGACGAACACCGGTCTTCAGGTAGCCGAGCGCCGGACCATTGACGTTCGCCTCCATGCTCGTCTCGTCGCCGAGTTGGAAGGTGTTCGTCGCCGTCTCGCCGTCGAACGTCGTCCCCGTCAC
Organism: Natronorubrum halophilum; assembly: GCF_003670115.1. Classification (NCBI taxonomy): domain Archaea; kingdom Methanobacteriati; phylum Methanobacteriota; class Halobacteria; order Halobacteriales; family Natrialbaceae; genus Natronorubrum; species Natronorubrum halophilum. Next base: position 178,796 of record NZ_QQTY01000005.1, on the reverse strand, counting down.
GCTGACGGTGGTCGTCGTCGGCTTTGTATCGCGCTCGACGTCGAGGATTCCGCCGACGCTGACGTCCTCGGCGTCGCAGACGCCGGCGCGCTCGAGTAGGACGTCGTCGGCGTGTTCCATGTCCTCGAACTCGATAACGCCGTCGTGGTCGTCGATGATCGATTCGATCTCGGACTCGGAGAGGTCGCGAGCCGTTTCGATATCGTATTCGGGAAGATGGGCGATGTCCTCGCGGACGGTACCGCGGTTGTCCGCGTAGCCGGACTTGAGCCCGACGCCCCACCGGATCTCGACGTCGGTGACCTCGACGAACGACTGGGCGGCGAGCGCCGCCGCACCGGTCAACAGCCCGGGCGTCGCGCCCGCGCCGCAGATGAAGGTGATCCTGGCATGTTCGAACGCCTCGCCGCGGTCGTCGAGCATGTCGATCACGCGCGAGCGTTTGAGAACGTCGACCATAACTCCCGAGTAGCCACCCTCGAGGAAGCGATCGGCGACGCGCGGGATGAAGTCGTGTTCGTAGTTCGGCAACGCGAGCAACACGGCGTCGATCTCGTCGCCGCGGTCGATGACGTCCCGAATGGAATCCTCGCTGGGACGGGCCTGACTCGAGGCGACGACGCCCCTGTCCTCGCCGTGTTGTTTGACGCCGCCTTCACTCTCGTCGGTTGCTGTGCCCGTTCCACCGTCGGTCGCAACGTCGCCGTCTCGCGGTTCGCTGTCGATATTCCCCTCCGTCGCCGCGAGCAGTTCGTCGACGTCGAGGCCGTCGGAATCGATCGCGATGCCGTGTCGGTCACACGCCGCGACGGGCGTCAGGGCGTCTTTGTGCTGGCTCACTTCGAGCGTTCGTCGGCCGATACCACCGGTTCCAACTACTGCAAACGTTATGTCGTCCATTGTGTTGTGTCGTCTTCCGTGTCGGATGCTGGTCGTCAGTCGTCGCTCGGTTCCGCGCCCGTATTCGCCGTCGTTTCGGTCGACGACTCCGCAGAGTCGCCGTAGCGAGCCTTGACCTCCTCGGGATCGAACTCGTTGGTCTCCCGGTTCGGCTCGAGCCCCGCGCGTTCGACGATCTCTAAGTCCTCGCCGGGCGACTGGCCCTCGGTCGTGAGGTAATCGCCGGTGAGGAGGCCGTCCGCACCCGCCTCGAGCGGCAGGTGTTGCTCGTCGGGGTCTAAGTTGACCTCGCGGCCGCCGGTGAGTCGCACCCGCGATTCGGGGTGGAGCAGTTTGTACACCGCGACCGTCTTGACGATCTCCTCGGTCGTGATGTTCCCGCCCCGCTCGGCCATCGGCGTCCCCGCGACCGGGTTCAGTACGTTGACCGGGAGCGAGGAGATGCCGATATCCTGTAACGCGATGGCGGCGTCGACGCGGTCGGTCGGCGACTCTCCCATGCCGAGGATAACGCCGGCACAGAGGTCCATCCCGGCCGCCTTGGCGGTCTCGAGGGTCTTCACTCGATCCGCGAAGCTGTGGGAGCCGACGACCTCGGGGAAGTAGTTCGGCGAGGTCTCGATGTTGTGATTGTAGTGGTTGATTCCCTCCGCCGCGAGGATCGCGGCCTCCTCCTCGGTGAGAATGCCGAGGGAGGCGTCGACCTCGAGGTCGCATTCGTCCCTGACGAGTCGCACGGACTCGAGGACCTCTTCCCACTCTTCGGGGCGATTCTCCTTCGAGACGCCCTTCTCCGCGACGACGATCCCGAAGCGCTGGGCACCGTCGCGTTCGGCGCGTTTGGCGGCCTCGAGAACCTTCTCCGGACCGAGGAAATCGTAGGTGTCGATGCCGGTGTCGAAGTGGACCGACTGCGCACAGAAGCCACAGTCCTCGGCGCAGTTGCCCGCCTTCGCGTTGACGATCGAGCAGGCGTCGACCGTGCCGTCGCCGAAGCGATCGCGCACGGCCGCACCGGCCTCCGCGAGCGGTTCGACCGGCTGGGCCAGCAACGCGAGCCCGTCCGTCCGATCGAGTCGCTCGCCGGCCAGCACCCGCTCGAGTGCGTCGTCGACCGTCTCGTTGTTCGTCTCGTAAACCACGATACCAACACTGGTTGACGGTATTATAACGATTGTGGATACTCACGTCATTTGCGAGTTCGCGCCTCTGTGAGTACTGGTGTGGTAGCCGTGTTGGGAGAGGTTCGACGACCACTATCGCCCGCGAACGACGCCGCGATCACGGGAACCGGGTACGCTCTCGCGCGCTGATGTTCATAATCGATCCATCGAACGGCAGATTACTACGGAAACGTCCACCCACTCTACTCCGCGTTTCCGGAGACGGCCGTCACATTAATGTCGTATCACTCCGGCCCGTTCGCGGTGAAAAAATTCCAAAAGTTAAAGTCATGTGATTATCTATCATTGCGGAAGAAGTCATGACTGATAGCAGGATAAACACGAACTCGAGTGATGGGGCACTCGATGTCGGAGCAACCACCGACGAACTGTTCGGGGAGATCGAGGGGGAATCACCCGACGGGGACGCAGTTGACGGGGGAGTTGCGGACAACGAGGCGGAGGCGTCCGACAGCGAGATCGAGGACCAGACGGCCGCCGCCGTCTTCGGACAGCTCCAGGCGACCGTTTCCGATACCGACGACATCGATAGCGTCCTCGACGACGAGAGCCCCGAGGAGATCATCGCGAGTGCGGACGAGCCGGATCCGGTGTCGGAATCGGTCGACGACGACCTGCTAGTCGACGAGAACGCGCTCGAGGACCTCCTGTTGACGGACCGGACGAAAGAAAAGGAGTTCCTCTGGATCGACGCGGACGGAGACGACGCCACAGAGGCGGAATCCGACACCCAGAAGTCGGCGGATCCCGCCGGCGTGTTTGTCGACTCGGATCGTTCCGATACTGACTCCACCGCGACCGATGCTGCGACGACCGACGCTGACGAGCCCGAGGCCACGGACTCGTCGGCCTACGTTCCCTTCCAGAACACCGACGCTGGTGAGACGGACACGACAGAAGAAACCGCGATCGTCTCCAAAACGGAGGCGGACCTCCCGGCGACGACGGACGACGACGAGCGCTCGTCCGGACTGCTCGGCTGGCTTCGATCGAAGTTCGGCGGCCTGTTTTAGCGACTCGAGTTCGCGGCTCGGGGTGCCGTTCGAGTCCGTTCCGACGAACGACCGTTACCGTGGTGCGTGAGCGGGCCGGCTACGAGCGGCGGGGGCCGACGACGGATAGCGCAGCGACGTCAGCGACCCGTCCCGGTCGACTCGAGTGCCGACAGGTAGACGAAGTACGCGAGCGCCGCGACGACCAGCGACACCGCCAGCACGGTGACGCCGACGAAGCCGTCGAGCGCCGCCCAGGGGTTCTCCCAGAGGTAGACGCCGCCCTCTATCGCGAACGCGGTCAGCCCGCCGTAAAAGAGCGCCAGAGCGGTCGCCCGAACCACTGCTACTCCTCCACGCTCGCGGCTCTGAAACAGCTCGAGGACGAATAGGAGCGCGAACACGAGAAGATAAAACGGTCGGGGAACGGCCTGCCCGAGCGCCTGCGGACCGGTCACTGCGACGTAGCCGTAGTACGCCAGTGCGAGCAACACGCCGCCGATCAGCGTGAGCGAGAGTCCGTAGCCGCTCGCGTCGGCGACGGTCGCCGGGACGACGCCGTCGGGCGCACCGGTTTCGTTCTCGGTTTCGGATGCGGGTACCTCGTCGTCGGTTCCGGACATATCCTTACATTCTCCGTAGAGCACAACAAGCGTTGGCACGGCATTGTCGGCGACCGTCGTCAGCATCGGCGCTTCCCTCCCACGTGATAACGAACTCGCCGTCGAAGCGGAAGACGCTCGAGGAACCGTTCGACGATCGGTATCTCCCGTCGTCCGGGCGCTCGTTCGCTGGCATACGTGGCCGAAATCTCGTCGTATCCCCGACGAACGGTCTCTTTATCGACCATGCGGCGAGAGAGCGGGCGACACCGTGTATTCCCCGTGCTAGTCGGGGGTCAGTCCCACGCGACTCAGAATAACGAAGCCGAATCGCTCGCACCGATAAAAGACGAAAGATGGCGTGCAGCGCGTTAGTCGAGGAACCCTTCGATGTGGTCCGCGACTTCCTCGGGGGTGTCGCCGACGGGGACGCCGGCGTCGTTGAGCGCGTTGATCTTGCTCTCCGCGGTGCCGGTGCCGGAGCCGGAGACGATTGCGCCCGCGTGGCCCATCCGTTTGCCCGGCGGCGCCGTGCGGCCGGCGATGAAGCCGGCGACCGGCGTGTCGACGTGTTCGTCGATGAACGCGGCCGCTTCCTCCTCGTCTTCGCCGCCGATCTCACCGCACATGACGATCGCGTCGGTCTCGGGGTCGTTCTCGAAGAGGTCGAGGGCGTCGACGAAGTCCGTGCCGATGATCGGGTCGCCGCCGATACCGATGGCGGTCGTCTGGCCGATGCCACGGTTGGTCAGGCTGTCGACGACCTGGTAGGTCAAGGTACCGGAGCGGGAGACGAGGCCGACGTTGCCCTCCGCGAAGATGTTTCCGGGGAGAATGCCGAGTTTGGCCTCGCCCGGCGTGATGAGGCCCGGACAGTTCGGGCCGATGAGTCGCGTGTCCGTCTCGGAGAGGCGCTTGTTGACGCGAGCCATGTCCTGGGTCGGGACGCCTTCCGTGATCGCGACCGCGAGGTCGAGACCCGAATCGAGCGACTCGAAGATCGCGTCGCCGGCGAAGGCCGGCGGGACGAAGATCACGGACGTGTCGGCGTTCTCCTCCTCGACGGCCTCGTGGACCGTGTTGTAGACCGGAACGCCGGCGGCTTCCTGGCCGCCTTTGCCGGGAACCGCGCCGGCGACGACGTTGGTGCCGTACTCCATCATCTGTTCGGCGTGGAACTTGCCTTCCCCGCCGGTGATGCCCTGTACCACGACGCGCGTGTCGTCGTCGACTAGTACACTCATTGTTCGCTCACCTCCCCAGCGTACTCGACAGCACGTTGGACCGCGTCCTCGAGGGTCTGTTCGACCGTCACGAGGTCCTCGTTGAGAATCTCCATGCCCTCCTCCCAGTTGGTGCCGGCCAGTCGCACGACCACCGGCTTGGGGATCTCGTCGAACTGCTCGAGCGCCTCGTTGATTCCTCGGGCGACCTCGTCGCCGCGAGTGATCCCGCCGAAGATGTTGAAGACGACGCTGTCGACGTTGTCGTCGGAGAACACCATATCCAGCGCGTTCGCGATGCGGGCGGCCTTCGCGCCGCCACCGACGTCCAGGAAGTTCGCGGGCTCGCCGCCGTAGTGGTCGACGAGGTCGAGCGTGGTCATCACGAGTCCGGCACCGTTGCCGATGATTCCGACGTTGCCCTCGAGTCGGACGTAGTCGAAGTCGTACTCGTCCGCCATCTGCTCGAGTTCGTCGCCGGTGCTGGCGGCTTCCGCCTCCATCTCGGCGAGTTCGGGCTGGCGGAATAACGCGTCCTCGTCGATGTTCATCACGGCGTCGGCCGCGATGACCTCGTCGTCTGCGGTGACCATCAGCGGGTTGATCTCGGCGTCTGCGCCGTCGCGGTCGTCCCAGAGCTGATAGAGCGTAGTGAGGACGCTCGAGACGTCGCGAGCGATCGCCTGATCGACGCCGGCATCGTAGACGGCCTTGCGGGCCTGGTAGGGATGCATGCCGAAGGAGGGGTCGATGTGCTCGCGGGCGATGGCGTCGGGGTCTTCCTCGGCGACCTCCTCGATGTTGACGCCGCCTTTGGTCGAGACCATCGCGACGGGCTTGCCCTCGCCGCGGTCCATCGTGATCCCCACGTAGAGTTCGTTGGTGAAGTCGACCGCTTCCTCGACGAGCACGCTCCCGACGTGGTAGCCCTTGAGATCCATCCCCAGAATCTCGTCGGCCGCCTCGCGGGCTTCGTCCTCGTCGTCGACGAGTTTGATCCCGCCGGCTTTCCCGCGGCCGCCGACCTGTACCTGCGCTTTGATTGCGACTGGATACCCGATCTCCTCGGCCGCGGCAACAGCGCCGTCGACGTCGGAGGCGAGTTGAGACGCTGGCGTCGGAATCCCAGCGTCGGCGAAGACCTGCTTCGCCTGATACTCGTGTAGTTTCATAGCCATTCGAACGGCCGTTCCGACCTTGCTTAAATCCTGTTAGTTTCCACTCGCGACGGAAAACCATCGACGACTATCAACTGGAGTGCGACCGGAAGATGCGTACCGTTTTCGCTCGCCTGTTGTTTGTGTAATAGTTCAATCGTGTGACCGGTGTGCGTACCCACTCGTTCGAACGTCCCCGGAAAGCGTCGGGACGAATGCCCGATTTTGAATTTCGAGCGTCCGTCGTCGACTCCCCCCGACGCCTGTCGCTCAGACTGGCGGTGACGGTCGGGAGCGGCCACCCTCCCAGTTGCCGGGCGTCTCCAACTGAGCGATGTCGACGATAATCACGTTCGTGGTCGTGTCGATGACGTCGATCACGCCGGCGAGGAGTAGTTCCGTCCCGGTCGTGACGCCGATCGCAACCGCGTCGCCGTCGTCGAACCCCCGAATCGACTGCTGGAACCGGATCTGCGCCCGGCATTTGTCGGGATTGTGTACGTTCGTAAAGCGGATCTCGTCGACGATGGCATCGATGCGTTCGAACTCGCTCGCGAGGACACCGGTCTCCGGATCATCGACCGCCTCACGCTCGAGCACCGAGTACGCGCCTTCGGTGGGTTTGTAGCCGCCGTTCGGTCCGCGGACGCCTTCGACCAGCCCGAGTTCCTTCAGGTTCACCAACTGTCTGCGGAAGGATTTCGGCTTTCGATCGGTCTCTTCGGCGATGGTTTTGGCGGCGACCGGCGACCCGGTATCTTGATAGTGATTCAGAAGCGCCGTCAGCGCCGTCCGCTGACGAGGGGTTAACTCGATCTGGGTCATACTCACGATAGCGACCGCCGATACTTATCCGTACAGGTCGTCTCCCGATCCCCAAGAGATCGGCGATAGAAGGCCCATAGCGACTTGTTCGACGAAAGACCAATACGCACTCGAGTATCCGCTCCCGACGGCGACAGTATGTCCAACACAGCATTAAAACGTCTGCCATCCCTCTCTGCACCCACGTGAACTGACGTGACGAATCCCACCGCGACGCACCGAACGCCAGCATGGGTCTCGTCGCTGAAGGCCGTCCTCCGGTTGCTCGTACACAGTAATCTCTTCATCTCGATCGCGACCGTCAGCGTTGCTATCACGACGATACTCCTCGTGGAACTTCCCCTCGAGATCCTGCCGATGTTCATCGTCTTCGCGGCGACGATGTTCGTCTACACGATCAACCGACTCACCGACCTCGAGGAGGACGAACAGAACGTCCCGCAGCGAGCAGCGCTTACCAAGCGCTACGGTCGGCTCTGGCTGGCACTCGGGAGTGCCTGTTATCTCGCTGCGATCGGGGCCGCGGTCGCGCTGGGGGTTCCGGGGGCGCTGTACATGCTCCTCCCGCTCGTCGTCGCACTCCTCTACTCGCTGGGCGGCATCAAGCGACTCTTTCTCGTCAAGAACGTTTTCGTCGGTCTCGCGTGGGGGATTATTCCGCTGGGCGTCGGCTACTACTACGACCGGCTCTGGACGCTCGAGATCCTCCTCCTCGCTGGCTACGTGACCGCGATGATCACCATCGCGGCGGTGATCTTCGACGTCAAGGACATCCCGGGTGATCGCGAGGAAGGAATCGCCACAGTTCCGAACACGCTCGGGGTGGCGGCGACTCGTCGCTACTCGCAGATCGCAAACGGTGCCGTCGCCGTCGCAGTCGTTGGATTAGTCGTCGGAACCGGACTGTCGCTCGAGTACCTCGCGCTGCTCGCGATGAACGGCTACGTCGCGGGATACGTTCCGTTCGCGACGCCCGAGCGCGGCCCGCTGTACTACGGGTTCGTCGTCGACGGCGAGCACGTGTTTCTGGCGGCGGTCGTCCTCGCGCTGGAGTGGCTGCTCTGGTAACCTCGAGCATCGGTCGAGTGCGGACCGTCTCGACGAGTTTCCGTGCTACGGATGATCCGGGCTCGCTATCGTCGCCGCTGGTCGGCTCCGGCTACTCAGTCTCGATCCGTCTCGCTCCAGTCGCAATCCTGGCACTTCCAGCCGGTGATGAACTCGGTGACCGAGGGCATGTAGCCGACCTCGAGTACGTTTCCACCGCACTCGGGACAGTCCCTGTCGGCGTCTTCGATCGGCTCGGCTTCCATCACCGAATCGTCCTCGATCAGCTCCGCGAGTGCTTTGCCCGTTACCATTCGCCCCTGAACGACGCGATTCTCGCTCACGCTCGAGCTATCGACCGAGAGCCCCCTAAGCGTTTTCAGTTGCGCCGCGTCTCGAGGCCGCGGACATGGGGAACGAGAATCGGACGATTTAACCTCGTGAGGGAGAAAGCTCACGATGCGTGCGAGGGTAGCCAAGCGGCCAACGGCGGCGGACTCAAGATCCGCTCCCGTAGGGGTTCGTGGGTTCGATTCCCTCCCCTCGCACTACACAACTAGTGCGGCAAGACGGAGCGTCTTGCCCTCGCAAACTTCTGCGGTGGTGTCGATGGATCTAACAGCGTCTGCCGAGCGAAGACGGAGAACCGCCCGTTTCCGAACCGAATCCGGAACTATATACGGCCGAAGGGCTACTGGTCTGATAACCGAAAGACGCGCCGTCTTTCACATGGCGATATCGGAGACGTGACCGACGACGCCTCACGTCCGTCGATTCGTTCCTGTTGCAGTCAGTATCTGCTGGCGCGCCCTGTGAAGAGACTGCTATGATCGGCACTCACTATGGAAATCGAAATCGCGACGATCGGCGGCTACGAGGAAGTCGGACGGCAGATGACTGCCGTTCGCGCTGGTACTGACATCGTTATCTTCGACATGGGTCTCAACCTGTCGAAGGTACTGATCCACGACAACATCCGGACGGAAGGGATGCACAGTCTGGATCTGATCGACATGGGCGCGATCCCCGACGATCGGATCATGAGCGACCTCGAGGGCGACGTGAAAGCGATCGTGCCGACCCACGGCCACCTCGACCACATCGGCGCCATCTCGAAACTGGCCCACCGGTACGACGCTCCCGTCGTCGCGACGCCGTTTACGATCGAACTCGTCAAACAAGAGTTGCAGGACGAACAGAAGTTCGGCACCGAAAACGAACTGGTGACGATGGATCCCGGCGAATCGATGACGATCGGCGACGGCGGCGTCGAACTCGAGTTCGTCAACGTGACCCACTCGATCATCGACGCGATCAACCCGGTCCTCCACACGCCCGAGGGCGCGATCGTTTACGGGCTGGACAAGCGCATGGACCACACGCCGGTCATCGGTGACCCGATCGACATGAAGCGCTTCCGCGAGATCGGTCGGGAGGACGAGGGTGTGCTGTGTTACATCGAGGACTGTACGAACGCGAACAAGAAGGGGCGAACCCCGAGCGAGAACGTCGCTCGAGAACACCTTCGGGACGTCCTCTACAGTATGGAGGACTACGACGGCGGCATCGTCGCCACCACCTTCTCGAGCCACATCGCGCGGGTGACGTCGCTGGTCGAGTTCGCGAAGGACATCGGCCGCCAGCCGGTCTTGCTCGGGCGCTCGATGGAGAAGTACTCCGGCACCGCGGAGCGACTCGACTTCGTCGACTTCCCGGACGACCTCGGCATGTTCGGCCATCGAAACTCCGTCGATCAGTCGTTCGAACGGATCATGAACGAGGGTAAGGAGAACTTCCTCCCCGTCGTCACGGGCCACCAGGGCGAGCCGCGTGCGATGCTCACCCGGATGGCTCGCGGCGAGACGCCGTACGAGCTGAACGATGGCGACAAGGTCGTCTTCTCCGCGCGCGTCATTCCGGAGCCGACCAACGAGGGCCAGCGCTACCAGGCGGAGAAACTGCTCGGCATGCAGGGTGCACGCGTCTACGACGACATCCACGTCTCCGGTCACCTCTGCCAGGAGGGCCACTACACGATGCTCGACGCGCTCCAGCCCCAGCACATCATCCCGGCCCACCAGAATCTGAAGGGGCTGTCGGGCTACGTTGATCTCGCTTCGAACCAGGGCTACGATCTCGGACGGGATATCCACGTCTCCTCGAACGGAAACGTCATCCAACTCGTCTAACTCGGCTTCGGCCCACCTCGGTATTTTCTCGCGTCGATCTCACCACTCCGCGAGCGGTCGCTCCGTGGCGCCACACCGAGGTCTGCAGCGTCTCGAGAGCGTTTCTCGCGATCGCCGCCCGCTGCTCGCCGGCCGTGAGAACGAGTAGGTCCGCTTTTCACGCCGGCCTCCCGACAGTAGCCAATGAGCGAACGCAACGGGGACGCTCGCCGGGCGAGCGTCGCGGTCCGCGCGGCTACCGCGGGTGCAGACGTCGCCGACGAGTCGTTTCGAACCGATCTCGAGGTCGAGTACAAGGACGGGAAGACGGACGTCGTGACGCAGGTCGACCGAGACGCCCAGACGACGGTTATCGAGGTCATCGAGGAGGCGTTTCCGGCGGATCCGATCGTCGGCGAGGAGGACGATGCGCTGAAGCAGGTTCCGGAGACGGGGCCGGCCTGGATCGTCGATCCCATCGACGGAACGAACAACTTCGTCAACGAGAGTCGCGCCTTCGCGACGGCCGTCGCCGCAGTCCGCGACGGCGAGCCGGTCGGCGCGGCGACCGTCTGTCCCGCCCTGTCGGACACGTATCGCGTCGGCCCCGAGGGGGCGTTTCGAAACGAGGAACCGCTTTCGGTCAGCGACTGCGGCGACCCCGAGGCCGCAACCGTCTGTCCCACGTTCTGGTGGGACTTCGACGACCGTGAGCAGTACGCCGGGGCGACGCGAGCCATCGTCGAGCGCTTCGGCGACATGCGTCGCTTTGGCTGCGCCCAACTCGAGTTAGCGATGGTCGCGGCGGGGACGCTCGAGGGGACGATGACCAACCTGCGGGCGAATTCGTGGGATACCGTCGCCGGCGTCCAGCTGGTCCGCGAGGCCGGCGGGACCGTCACCGACCTCGAGGGGAACCGCTGGCGACACGACAGCACCGGGCTGGTGGCCTCGAACGGTGAGATCCACGAGGAACTGCGTGCGGCAACGCGGGAGGCCCAGTTCACTGGCGAGTAACGGTCACCGACTGTCGACTGTCTATCCCTGCAGAAAATCGGAAACGGTAAGCACCCGCCCCGACGGGTATCGTCCATGGACGAGTATATCGAACGGTACGGGGCCGAACGGATCTGGGCCGCGACCGTTGTCCTCCTCGCCGTCGGTGTGACACTCGCCGCCTTGGTGTTCCCACAGCGCGTGTACGTCGACATCATCTGGCAGTACTTTTGGGGACCGGTGGTTGCTGACGCTCACGGATGGAGCTGTATCGCGTGGGCGGGTGGCGAACAGGTACACTGTAACAACGCGCCCGCGGACGCCGGACCGACCGCCGCGCCGGGATACACGCTCGTCTCGTATTCGGGATACATCCCGACGCTTATCCTGTTCGTGATCGGGATCCTGTTCGTGATTCGCCGCCTCGAGATCGAACGCTACCGCGCGGGCTTTTTCGCCCTGTTCCCGTTCATGCTCTTCGGCGGTGCCCTCCGAACCGTCGAGGACGCGAACGTCGCCGCCTACCGCGAGACGGGCGAACTCGCGATTCAGTTGCCGTGGTCGGGGTTCATGATCAGTCCGTTGATCTACTTCACCGTGGCCTTCATCGCGTTCGTCGCGGTCGCCGGCTCCGTCTACCTCGAGCGAAACGGGTACGTCTCGGGCTATGAGTATCCCCTCGTCACGATCGGTGCAACCGCGCTCGCCGTCACGCTCGGTTGGCTCGGCTATCTCGCCGCGACGACGGAGTACGTCTCGTTTCACCCGTTGATCGCGACCATCGTCCTCACGGCCGCGACCGTCTCGACGGCCATCATCTGGATCGGGATCACGCGGTTCGCCCCCGATCTGAACCGCGGTACCGGATTGATGGGGATCATCATCATCTGGGCCCACGCGATCGACGGGTTCGCGAACCAGCTCATGCTCGACTGGTCGCACGTCTGGAACCTCGGCTACAGTCCGAAACATCCGGTCAACGAGGCGATCGTCAACGTGACGGGGTCGTTTCTTCCCGCAAGCATCACCGAGATTACCGGTTCTGCGTGGCCGTTCGCGCTCGTGAAACTCGCCGCTCCCGTGTTCATCATCTGGGTGTTCAACGAGGAGATATTCGAGGAGAACCCCCGGTTTGCGATCGTGATGATGATCACCGTCGTCGCCGTCGGACTCGGTCCGGGAAGTCGCGATATGCTCAGGGCGACGTTCGGCATCTGACGGGCCGTCGTACGGGCGATTTCTACTCGAGTGACAATTGCTTTCGAGAGCCGTGAGTTCGACGACGCAGATTCACGTCCGCGCCTGTAGCGGTATCCACGAAACGGGAGCCGGTGTATCGCCCGCGAACGGCCGGTATCGATCCGCGGAGCGTCCGCCGAACGCGGGACCCGCTTCGATAGCGTGAGGAGCGGTCATCGCTTCCAGAACGCGCCCGTGAACAGGACGAGCACCGGAATAATTTCGAGGCGACCGATCCACATGAGGAAGATCATCACGAGTTTCGAGGTTACCGGAAACTCGAGGTAGCTTCCGAACGGGCCGACCGCGCCGAATCCCGGACCGATGTTCCCGATCGTCGCGATACTCGCGCCGATGGCCTCGAGGGGCGTCAGCGAGTAGCCGACGCGGGCCGCATCGACGATGAGGAACACCGTTGCGAAGGCGAAGATGAGCAAGAAGAGGAACGTAAAGCCGAGCACGCCACGGATCACGTCCTCGTCGACGACGTACCCGCCGATCCGGATCGGCTTTACGGCCTCGGGGTGCGCAGCGGTGAACAGTTCCCGGCGAGCGATTTTCAACACGACCAGCCAGCGGATGATCTTGATCCCGCCACCGGTCGAACCGGCGCTGCCGCCGATAAACATGGCGGTCAGGAGGACCACCTGTGCGGCCCCGTCCCACTGTGCGAAGTTGCTCGTCGCGAATCCCGTCGAGTTCAACAGCGAGACGGTCTGGAACAGCGCCTGTCGAATAGCGTTCTCGCCTACTCCCTCGGTCGTCCCGCCCAGGTCGCCGAGTGGGGGTGCCCCACCGCTGTACAACAGCGCACCGAGAAGCCCCGCGAGAACCGCGATTGCCCCGGCATAGGTGCGAAACTCGGTATTCTGAACGATCCGTCGCGGCTCATCGTGTAACACGTACCAAAAGAGCGCGAAGTTGGTCCCGGCAACGACCATGAACGGGATGATGACCCACTGAACGACCGCCGAGAACGCCGCGATACTGTTCGCTTCGGGCGAGAACCCGCCAGTCGGCAGGGTCGAAAAGCCGTGTGCGACGGCGTTGTAGAAGGTCATTTCGGGAGCTACTCCTACGCGATTGAGCCCGTAGAGCAACCCGATGAGGACGACCGTAAACCCGAAGTAGACGAGCCAGAGGATGCGGGCCGTTTCGGCGATCTTGGGGGTGAGCTTCTGTAACTCCGGTCCCGGTGCCTCCGTTCGAATCAGCTGTGCACCGTTGACGGCGAGTTCCGGTAGGATCGCGATCATCAGCACGATGATCCCCATGCCGCCGAGCCACTGCGTGAGCTGTCGCCACATCATGATCGCGTGGGAGTGATCGTCGACGGAAATCTCGCCCATCACCGTCGCTCCCGTCGTCGTGAACCCGGACATCGACTCGAAGAGTGCGTTCACCGGATGCGCAAGCGTGGAAGCGGTGTCGTAGCCCGCGATCACGTACGGAACCGATCCGATGATCGCGACGGCGAGCCACGCGATCGCGACCAGCAACAGCGCCTCCCGCGGTTGCAGATCGGGATCGGGATCGAGTTGCTCGAGAAGGAATCCGACGGTGACGGTAATCACGATGGTCGCCACGAAAGCGAAAATATCCTCCTGATAGATGATGGCGACGACGAGCGGGACGAGCAGCGCGAGGGCGAGATATTTGAGAACGGTTCCAGTGAGGGCAATGCTTGCCTGCCAGTTAACACGTATATTCATGCTCACACATCTGGCGACGGCACTGCCAGAAACACGCTACTCCAAAATTTCGGTCGCACATAATTCTATTGAAGTTAGATCCGGACCTAGCCTCCCGGCTCGCTGGCGGACGCCACGTATCGACACCTGATCGCTCACCGCTTCCGTCGTCCAGACGTGTTGACCGATGATCTATATGCGTTGGCCCCCTACGAGTACGTGATTGGCATGACTCGACTGCCCAGCGTTCGAGAGCCCTCCTCCTTTTTCGACATTTTTACCGTTACCGCCGTTTCGATTACGGTCGTTGCGGTCATTCTCGCCGTCTGGCACGGTTCGTTCGTTCGCCTCGAGATGGGCGTCTTTGTCGTTCTCGTCTTTATCTGGGTCATCTGGGCCATTACTCACATTCTCGAAGAAGCGACCCGATAACCGGACCGCAGACGGCACTCGGTTTGAGACGGTGACGAACGGCTCGATCGGAGTCGGGTCTCGAGCGGTAAACGAACCTGTTAAGGGGTGAGTCCTACTTCGCCTCACTATGCTCGGGATGGACTCCGTTCAGGCGTGACTTTCAGTTCGACAGAACATTCCGGCCACATCTGAGTGCGCTATCGTGACGGATACTCGGCGACCGATTCCCGCAGTTCGTAACACAGAATGACACGCAATCCACAGCTGATTCCCGGTGAACGAGTACTGAGGAGGAACCATGAGCGGAAGCGATGAGGAACTCGCCAAGGACATCGGCCCGCTCGCCGCGTTGACCATCGGCGTCGGGACGATGATCGGGGCGGGGATCTTCGTCCTCCCCGGACCGGCGGTGGCGGAGCTCGGGCCGCTGGCGGCGTTGGCGTTCGTCGTCGGTGGCGGACTCGCGCTGCTCACGGCGCTTTCGGCATCCGAACTCGGGACGGCGATGCCCGTCTCCGGCGGTGCATACTATTACGTGAACCAGGGACTCGGGCCGCTGTTCGGTTCGATCGCCGGCTGGGGCAACTGGATGGGGCTCGCGTTCGCCTCGGCGTTTTACATGTACGGGTTCGGCGAGTACGTCAACCAGTTCGTAAGTATCTCGTCGGTGACACTCGGCCCCCTCGGCTTCGACTCGGCCCAGCTGATCGGGCTGGTCGGCGCGGGGTTTTTCATCGCGATCAACTACATCGGCGCGAAGGAGACGGGGCGGCTGCAGAACGTTATCGTCATCGTACTCATGGGAATTCTGGCGGTCTTTACCCTGTTCGGCCTGCTCAACGCCGATCTGGAAACGCTCCGTCCGATCGACCCGTTCGGTTGGGCACCCCTGTTGCCGGTGACGGGGTTGATATTCGTCTCCTACCTCGGCTTCGTCCAGATCACGTCCGTCGCCGAAGAGATTCAGGAACCGGGGAAGAACCTCCCGCGGGCGGTGATCGGGAGCGTCGTGATCGTCACCGTGATGTACGCCCTGATTCTCCTCGCGATCCTCGCGGCCGTCGAAACCAGCCTCGTCGCGAACAACGAAACCGCCGTCGTCGACGTCGCTCGACTGTTGATCGGTCCCGTCGGTGCCGCGGCGCTGTTGCTCGGCGGGCTGCTCGCAACCGCATCGTCGGCGAACGCGTCGATCCTCGCGTCCTCCCGAATCAACTTCGCGATGGGCCGGGACAAACTGATCTCGCCGAAGATCAACGAGATCCATCCACGCTTTGCGACGCCCTACCGCGCGATTGCGATCACGGGCGCGTTCATCCTCCTGTTTATCGCCTTTGGAAACCTCGAGATACTGGCAACCGCTGGCAGCGTTCTCCACCTCATCGTCTACGGTCTCTTGAACATCGCGTTGATCGTCTTCCGGGAGGCCAAACCCGCGGGTTATGATCCGGACTTCACCGTGCCGTTCTACCCCGCGACGCCGATTCTGGGCGCGGTCTTCTCGTTCGCGCTGATCGCGTTCATCGAACCGATCGTCATCCTGCTCTCGATGGGATTCGTGGTCTTCGGCGTCGTCTGGTACCTCGGCTACGCCCGCTCGGAGATCGAGTCGCCAGGGGTTCTCGCCGACTACGTCCTCGAGCGCTCGGAGGAACTCCCGAACGCGGCCGTCTCCGCGACCACGTCCGTTCAACCCGAGGGCGGTGACTACCGGGTGATGGTCCCGCTCGCGAACCCCGCTCACGAAAAACATCTCATCACACTCGGATCGGCGATCGCCGCCCAACACGACGGGACGGTCGTCGCCGTTAACATCGAGCAAGTGCCCGATCAAACCTCGTTGCGGGCCGCTCGGAAACAGAAGGACCACGAAGCGGCCGCGCACCTGCTCGAGCAGGCGCGGGCGGACGCCGAGACGTACGGCGTCGACGTGGAAACGCACGTGGTGCTCTCACACCGCGGCATCGAGGAAGTGTTCGACGCCGCAAAACGATACGGCGTCGACAGCTGTGTGATGGGGTGGGGTCCCGACTCTCACGGCTCGCCGGGTCGCGTAGAAACCACCGTCGACGAACTCGCGCGGTCGCTCCCGTGTGACTTCCTGGTCTTTCGCGACCGTGGATTCGACCCGTCTCGAATCCTGCTCCCGACCGCCGGCGGCCCCGATTCGGATCTCGCGGCGGCTGTCGCGCGCGCGCTTCAAGACCTGTTCGACGCGGACGTGACGCTGTTCCACGTCGCCGACGACCGCGAGCGGGGACGGCAGTTCCTCCAGAACTGGGCTCGCGACCGCGGCCTCGAGGACGCGACGTGCAGGGTCGAGACCGGCGACGTCCAGACCCGTATCGCCGAGGCTGCGTCGGACGCGACGTTGCTGATCATCGGCGCGACGGAGAAGGGCGTCCTCGAGCGACTCGCCCGCGGTTCGCTCATTCTCGACGTTCTCGATGAGGTCGACTGTTCGGTGTTGCTCGCGGAGAAACGTCACAAACGCACGTTCCGCGAACGGATCTTCGGCGCCAGCGGCGACGAGTCGGCGGACGAGATCGGTATCACGCCGAAGCCGACGGGTCGGGATGACAGCCCCGAACGGCCGAGGGAAACATCCGGATTCGATAATTAATGGCGCACTAGATTTTGAATGCGTTATTGACTCGGCCATATATTCAGGAAGGCGAATGCCTTAAGAGGGATCGATCTATTGATCACGGTATCGGGAGTGTCCTTTACGCTCCGAACCCAACCATGTCACTCTTACTGGTATTTGACAATCGCTCGAGACGGAGGGACCGACGATGACCGGCGGAGACGAGGAACTCGCCAAAGATCTCGGATTGTTTTCCGCGCTCGCGATCGGGATCGGAACGATGATCGGCGCGGGGATCTTCGTTCTTCCGGGCGTCGCGGCCCAAGAGGCGGGTCCGATCGTCGTCCTCTCGTTTATCATCGGCGGCATGATCGCCATGATAAACGCGTTCTCGGTGAGCGAACTCGGGACGGCGATGCCCAAAGCGGGCGGTGCGTACTACTACATCAATCGCGCGCTCGGTCCCCTGTTCGGATCGGTCTCCGGAATGGGCGACTGGATGGGGCTTGCCTTTGCAAGCGCCTTCTACTGTATCGGGTTCGGCGGCTACCTTACAACGCTGCTCGACGGCGTCGTCATACCGATACCTGGCCTCGGGAGTATCGCACTGCTGCCGACGATCGTTCTCGGGCCGCTGGTCCTGGCCGATATCCAGATCGGTGCCCTGATTGCCGGGGTCGTTTTCGTCGGCATCAACTACATCGGTGCGAAGGAGACGGGAGGCATTCAGACGGCTATCGTCACCCTCCTACTCGGGATCCTGGCCGTTTTTGCGCTCGTCGGCTTCTTCTCGTTCGACTGGGGAACGGTCACCATCGACGGTGGGATCGCGCCGCTTGGCTACGGCGAGATGCTCCCGGGGACTGCGCTCGTGTTCGTCTCCTACCTCGGCTACGCCAAAATCGCGACGATCGGCGAGGAACTCAAAAATCCGGGCCAAAATCTCCCCATCGCCATCATCGGCAGCGTTGCCATCGTGATGGTCGTCTACTCGATTCTCGTCGGCCTCATGGTCGGCATCATTCCCTACGACCAGATCGACATCGACACCCCGATGTCGGATGTCGCGAGCGTGATCTTCGAGGGCAATCTCGGCGTGATCGGCGTTACCTCGATCACACTGGCTGCACTGCTTGCGACGGCCTCGAGCGCGAACGCGTCGATCCTCGCCTCCGCACGCATCAACTTCGCGATGGGCCGTGACAAGATCGTCACCGACTGGCTCAACGAGATCCATCCGCGATTCGCCACGCCGTACCGGTCGATCGCCGTTACCGGTGCGATGATCCTCCTCTTTATCGTCGTCCTCGGCGGCGACCTGGAGGTTCTCTCGAAAGCGGCGAGCGTTCTCCATCTCGTCGTCTACGCGCTCATCAATGTCGCGCTGATCGTCTTTCGTGAGGCTGACGTGCCGGAGTACGATCCGGACTTCACCGTGCCGTTCTACCCGATTACGCCAATTCTGGGCGTGGTGTTCTCGCTCGGATTGATCGCGTTCATGAATCAGATCGAGATCGCGCTGGGGTTAGCGTTCGTCCTTGGTGCGATCGCCTGGTACGGCATCTACGCCCGCCACGAAACCGATCGCGAGGGCGTATTGAGCGACTACATCCTCTCGCGATCCGAGGAGATGCCAGATGCGGCCGTCTCCGCTGCGACCGCGGCGAAGCCGTCCGGTAGAAGCGAGTACACCGTGGTGGTCCCGGTCTCGAACCCGCGGACTGAAGCCCACCTCCTCTCACTGGCGAGCGTCGTTGCCAAGGCCAACGACGGCGTCGTCCAGGCGGTCCACATCGTCGAGGTTCCCGACCAGACGCCGCTCGTCGAGGGCTCCAAACACATCCAGCGTATCGACGACGAATCTCGGAAATTGATGAATCAGGTTCGGGAGAGTACGGAAACGGTCGACGCTCCCGTCAACATTCGGACAGTTGTGTCTCATCGCTCGTTCGAAGAAGTGTTCGACGTGGCTCGCCGCGAGAACGCGGACACCGTCGTCATGGGCTGGGGCCCCGACCGACCCTGGACCGCCGGTCGCGCGGAACGGCCACTCGAGGAGTTGACCCACGATCTGCCGTGTGACTTCCTCGTCTTGAACGACCGCGGTCTCGAGACTGACCGCGTACTGGTCCCGACCGCCGGCGGTCCAGACTCCGATCTCAGCGCCGAGATGGCTCGATATATGCGCGACCAACTCGGTTCCGAGATCACGCTGTTGCACGTCGTCGACGAGGGGGAGGAGGCGGAGGGCGAAGCGTTCCTGACCGATTGGGCGGCGGATCACGACCTCGAGAACGCGACGATCCGCGTCGATGCCTCGGACGACGTTGAGGACGCTATCGCGACGGCGGCTCGGGATCACTCGCTGATCGTCCTCGGGGCGACCGAACGCGGGCTGCTCTCTCGGCTGCTGCGTGGCTCGCTCGCCTACAGCGTCGTCAACGAGGTCGACTGTTCCGTCCTCCTGGCCGAACGGCCGACAAAACGGTCGCTCTGGAATCGGTTGTTCGGCAGTCGAAACGATTGACGGTCGTCCACGGCTCTCACTCGACGGTCGCCCGAAAACCCGGCTCCCGTGACGATCAACTCCGACCGACCCCGTTCGTTCCGACCGCTTCACCTCGCGTCAGCGACTAGTTCGATCCGGTTTCGAACGTATCGAACAGACGCTCGGTAAAGCCGCCGCGGGAGAGAACGGTCAGGATGTCGCCGGCTCGAATCTCGCTTTCCCCCCGCGGCGTCAACACGGCGTCGTCGCGCTCGATCGAGACGACGAGTACGCCGTCCTCGAGGAGCCCCTCGCGCGCGGCGCGTTCTAAGGTCAACCCGGCGATCGGTGCGTCGGCATCGACGGTGAGTTCGACGACTTCGTTGCCGCCGGCGAGGCTAATATAGTTGGAGAACTGCTGGTGGATTTCGGCGGGGCCGAACGGGTGGTACGCCTGAAACTGCTCCGTTCGGACGACTTTTTCGTCGTCGATATCAATGCCGAGCGACGTTAGCTCTCGAGCGATGTCGTTTATCGCTTCGACGTCGTTGCCCACGGTGAGTATGTGGAGATTCTCTGTTCCAGCCACGAACTCGCGAACGTTGACGACGCCGGTGATCGTTCGGACCTGCTGGGCGAGTCGCGCGCGCTCTTCGATGGGTGCTGTCGCCACGTAGAGCGTCGTGAGCATCTCGTCAGCGGCGTCGAAATCGACGTTCGCGTGGTAGCCGCGGATGATTCCGGCGTCCTCGAGTTGGTGAATCCGGTTTCGAATCGTCGCTGGCGAAACGCCGACTTCCTCGGCGATCGTCGGTGCGGACGTGCCCCGCGCATCGTTCATCAACGCATGGATGATGCGTTTGTTTACTTCGTCCAAGCGGATGCTCATACGGACGGGTACGCTCGCGAGATTGAAGGGTTCTGCTTTTTATCGCTCGTCACGATCCCTACTGCTCATCCGAGCACTCCTCCAGATGATGAACGAGTGCGAAAATATCCCGCGGAGTATCTACTGTATCCATAGATGAGAGAGTTTATAGTACCGAATCGAAAAGCTGCGGTAGTGAATCGATGTCGTGTAATCAGCGTCACGAGCGGCCAATTCGGATCGCGATGAATGACCGATGACTGACGACATCGCGAGCCACGTCGACTCCCGATTGCGAACGAGGGCGGCGTGTGGTGTTCTCGAATCGGCTATCGGCGAGTCGTATAGAGTAATAACCGAGACCGAACTACCCCTTATCGTGTTCTCGAGACGCGGCTCGAACGATCAGTAGAGAGGCTTTGAGAATGTATCTCGTTATCATCGGCGCAGGGAGTATCGGTTCGAATCTAATCGACCTCGCGGTCCGCGACGGAAACGACGTCGTCGTCATCGAGACCGACGAGGAGCGAGCGAACGATGTCGCCTCGGAGTACGACTGTCTCGTACTCAACGCCGACGCGACGAAAAATGGGACGGTCAAAGACGCTAGTATCGACCGCGCGGATGCAGTCATCTCGACGACGGACATCGATGCGGTCAACATTATGGTGATGTTGCTCGCCCAGGAACACGACGTCCCGAACCTCGTCAGCGTGGTTCACGATACGGAGAACCTGCCGATCTTCGAGAAAATCGGCGTCACGCTCATCGAGAACCCGCAACGATTGATCGCGGATTATCTCTATCACTCCGTTCGATACCCCAACGTCAGCGATTTCATCGAATTCGACGACGAGACCGAACTCGTGGAGTTGACCGTGACCGACGGCGCGCCGATGGACGGTCAACCGCTCGAGACGGCCATCGAGACGGGCTCACTTCCGGACGGCTGTCTCGTCGTCGCGCTCAAACGCGGCGAGGAAATCCGCGCGCCGCGAGGCGATACGACGATCCGGACTGGCGATCAGGTGACGGTCTTTACCGACGACTCCGCCCTGTCCGACGCGGTTGAGGCGTTTACCGGCGACATCCATGAGGGTACGGTATCCGGCAGTGGGACGAGACCTCGGTCGAATCCTGCAGGTCGTCTCGTTGATGGCGTTCGTTTCGATCGCGGTCGCCGTCATCAATCAAGAGTTCTACGCAGTCCCGGCGTTCACCATCTCGGCTGTCGTGATGGGTGGTCTCGGGATCTGGCTCGCGCGCCGGTATCAGCAGGTGGCGGATTCGGGAAAACTCGAGGCGATGGTTACGGCGGCTGCCGCGTGGGGGACGGTCGGCATCCTCGGTGGGCTCCCGTTCTTGCTCGTTGCGTGGACGATCGCATTGAATCCGTATCCCGCGTGGGCGAACGCGCCGCCGATGAACGAGACAGTTTCCGTCTTTCGCCACCCACTGAACGGAATTTTCGAGAGTATCAGCGGCTTCACCAGCACTGGGTTGACGATGGCGATGATAGAGGAGGACCTCCCCCGATCGCTGCAGTGGTGGCGGTCGTTCACCGAATGGATCGGCGGTGTCGGCGTCATCGTTCTGACCGTCGCGATTCTCGCCCGTCCTGGCAGCGGGTCGCTCACGCTCTACGAGAGCGAGGCTCGCTCCGAGAAGATCCATCCGAGTATCGTCTCGACGGTCACGGAGATCTGGAAGATTTACCTCGGAATCACGCTCGCCGGGGTCGCGCTGTTTCTCGCCGCCGGAATGCCGCTGTCGGATTCCATCAACCACGCGATGACGGCCATTTCGACCGGTGGATTCTCGGTCCACGCCGATTCGATCGGTTACTACGACAGCGCGGTAATCGAGTACGCGGTCATCCCGGTGATGGTCGCGGGCAGTATCGCGTTCCCGGTTCACTACCTGATTCTCAAAGGCCACCTGCGGAACTTTTACACCGATATCCAGACCCGCTGGGTGTTCATCTGGTTTTCGGTAGGATCCGTTGCGCTGACGGCGCTCCTCTGGACCAATGGCCAGTACGACACGTTCGAGGAGACGTTCCGGATCGCGTTGTTCCAGTTCGTTTCCGCGACATCGAACGCCGGATTCGGTACGACAGCGATCGGCGATGGAACCGAGCAGATCTGGACGGCCGGGACGACCCTGTTGCTCTGTCTGGGGATGCTTACGGGTGCAGCGGCCGGGTCGACGGTCGGAGGTCTCAAACTCATCCGCGTCATCACCCTCGTCAAGGGAACTGTCTGGCAGATTAGGAGCGTCTTCACACCGGCCAGCGCGATTCGACGGCTCCGTCTCGACGAGCGAACCCTCGACCAGTCACAGGTCCAGCGTGAATACACCGAAGCAGCAGTCGTCTTCATCCTCTGGATCGCCGGACTCGCCGTCGGCGTCGCCGTCTTCCTCTGGATGTTGCCGTCAGCGTATCCCCTCAAGTACATTATCTTCGACGTGATGAGCGCTCAGAGTACCGTCGGACTGGGCACGGGGATCACCGGTCCGGAGATGCCGGCGGTAACCAAGCTGATGTTGATCGGCAATATGTGGATCGGTCGCCTCGAGATTATCCCGATCGCAGTGCTGCTGGGAGCGGCCTTCCGGGAACTCGATCTCTACAGGTAGTGGCGGTCGACACGGATCCCATGTCTCGAAGCGGGATCGGACGACTCACAGCACTGCCGATATCTCGTCCAGTACGGTCGCATCGACGAAGATCACGATGTGATCGCCGGGCTGGGGAACCGTCGTCCCGCGGGGCGTGATGAGATCGCCGCCGCGCGAGATCGCACCGATGACGACGCAGTCGGGCAAGTCCGCCATCGAGTCCGCGATCGACCGGCCAGCCAGGGCGCTCCCCGGCCCGAGTTCGACCTCGATGACCTCTGCGCGGTCGTGCTCGAGCATGGCGATCTTCTCGGTCTGGTCGGTCCGGGTAAAGCGGACGATCTCTTCGGCGGTCTCTTCACGAGGATTGATCGCGACGTCGATGCCGACGGTCTCGAAGAGATCGGTGTACTCGGTGTTCTCGATGATCGCGACCGTCCGACCGACGCCGACCCGACGCGCGAGCAGCGAGACGAGCAGGTTCTTCTCGTCGCTGTCGAGGGCGGCGATGACGATGTCGGCCTCGTCGATGTGTTCGCGGGAGAGGAAGTCCGTGTCGGTCGCGTCGCTCTCCATGACGAACGTCTTGGGAAGCGCTTCGGCGATTTCGCGGGCGCGTTCGTGGTCACGTTCGATCAGTCGCGGCTCGAAGCCGTGGGCCTCGAATTCGCGAGCGGTCTGAAAGCCGATCTCGCTGCCGCCGACGACGACCACGTCGTCCGCGCTCGAGGTTCCCTCGGGGATGCACACCTCCATCGCGAACTCCTTGACCGAACTGGGGCTCCCGATGACGACGATCCGGTCGTCGGCCTGGAAAACGGTGTCGCCGCGGGCGACGATCATCTCGTCGCCCCGGAAGACGCCGGCGAACGTCATCGAATCGTACTGATCGGCCTCCTCGACGCGTCGGCCGACGAGTGGGCTCTCGGCGTCGATATCGAACTCGGCCATCCTGACGAGTCCGCCGGCGAACATCTCGACGTCCTGTGCCCGCGGGAACCCGGAGATCCGGAAGATCGTCTGGGCGACCAGCAGGTCGGTACAGACCATAAAGCCCACCCCGAAAGCGTCCTGCGATCCCTGCCACGTGTTCAACAGCGTTCGATTCCGCACTCGTGCGATCGTAAAGACGTCGTCTACGGTCTTGACGGTCCCGCAGACGACGATGTTCGTCTCGTCATCGTTCGTACACGCGACGACGAGATCAGCCCGACCGAGGCCCGCCTCTCGAAGGGCCTCGAGATCCGTTCCGTCGCCTTCGACGGCGAGGACGTCGTACGAGTACGTGATCTCGTCGACGATGTCCGGGTCGCGTTCGACCACCGCGACGTCGTGTGAGTCCTCGAGATTCGAAGCGATCATCTGTCCGACTTGACCCGCACCGACGATTAGTACGTACATTGGTGGATCCTCCGCGGACGCATTCTTCCCTGGATGTTTTGCTGGCGGAACGAAAGGCGTTACGACGAACGGCCGGTGATCCGACGTGATCGATCGCCAACCGAATTACGGCGCGAACGCCGTTCGAGACGGCACTCGACCGGATACGGTCGCAATCAGCTTTTTGTAGCCCGCGCGTCACCGACGCACGTGAACCGCCATCTCGGCTCCGTCTCCTTGCTAGTTGCGCTCGGATTCGGCGTGACTGCTGGTATCGTTCGACGGTTCGACGTCGCAGTGGTCTCGGGCGAAGTCGGTGGCGTTCCCGCCACCAGCCTGCTCGCCCAGGCGCTACTGATCGCCGCCGTCGGCTTCGCTGCCTTCGGCGGCTACGCTCTGGTCGCCCGGGTCCTTCTGACGCGGACGGCCGACAAACGGCGACGACACGACCTCAAAAACGTCGTTCGACTGACCTTCATCGTACTCGGTACCGTCGGCGTCCTCAGCGTGCTCACCAGACAGTACGTCGGCGTGTTGTTCTCGCTCGGTATCGTCGGCTTCGCCGTCACCTTCGCCCTGCAACAGCCCCTCTTCTCGCTCATCGGGTGGCTGTACATCATGATCAAACGCCCGTACGGCGTCGGCGACCGCGTCGCCATCGAGGGGTCGAAGGGTGACGTCGTCGAAGTCGACTTTCTGGTAACGACGCTCTGGGAGATCAACGGCGAACTCGTCTCCTCGAACCAGCCCTCGGGGCGAGTGATCACCCTCCCCAATAGCGTCGTTCTCTCCTCGCACGTGTACAACTACTCCTACCGGTCGTTCCCGCACGTCTGGAACGAACTCTCGATTCAGGTCGCCTACGAAACCGACCTCGAGTTCGCACGCGCCCTCATGATCGAGGAGGCGACGGACTACCTGGGCGAAGACATGCAACGGGCTGTCGAACTGTACCGGAAGCGACTCGCGAAAACGCCGGTCGAACTCGAGGTCCGCGACGGGCCGTCGGTGAACGTCGTCCAGGAGGAGTCGTGGGTCGACCTCCGACTCCGGTATCTCGTGCACCCGCGTACGAGCCAGCGCGTCCGCAACGACCTCTACGAACGCATCCTCGAGCGGATGAACGACAACCCGGACCGGGTCGGGTTTCCGGTCAGCCGGAACCGATGAACCGCGACTCCGCCTTGCGGTTCGGGTCCGCCGTCCGATAGATATTTACCCGGAGTCGTTCGCTTGTGGGTATGGCTGACATGACCATCGACGAGGCGATGGAGCGGTACGGCCCGACGGCACCGACCGCAGACGACTTTCTCGTGCTCGACGATCCACACTACGCGCCCGAAAACGTCGTCATCGTTACCGGCGCTGGATCCGGGATCGGGCGGGCGACGGCGCTCGCGTTCGCCGCGAACGGGCTTACCGTCGCCGGAACGGACCTGGACGAAGCGGGTCTCGACGAGACGATATCGACGGTCAAGGAGCTATCTTTACCGGGCGAGATCGTCCCGATCGTCGCCGATCTCACCGTCGACGACGATCTGGAGCGGATCGTCGACGAGGCCGCCGACCACGGCTCGATTCGCTATCTCGCGAACATCGCCGGCCTGCAACACGTGGCCCCGATCGAATCGTTCCCCCTCGAGAAGTACGACACGATGCAGGCGGTGATGCAGCGAGCGCCGTTCGTGCTGTCGAAAGCGTGCATGCCCCACTTTCGAGAGGACGGGGGCGGCGTCGTCGCGAACATGTGTTCGGTCCACGGTCACATCGTCACCCGCGATAAGGTCGCCTACAACACCACGAAGTTCGGCCTCCGAGGGCTGACGCAGTCCATCGCCGCCGAGGGTGACGGAACCGTCCGCTCGTTTTCCGTCAGTACCGCCTACGTCAAGACCGCACTCGTCGCCAAACAGCTCCCGGCGACGGCGGACCGCCGCGGGATGACTGTCGACGAAGTCGTCGAGGAGGTCATGCTCGAACGGACCCGCGCCAAAGAGATGATGGAGCCGTACGAGGTCGCGAACCTCTTCGTGATCGGCTGTTCGATCCACAGCGAGCACCTCAACGGCGGCGACATGACCCACGAGGGCGGGATGTCGCTGACGTATTAGGCGTTCGCCTCTCCCGCGCTCGAGCGAGGCCGCGACCGCGAAATCTGCGGGGTGACAGGGTTTCGATCGGAGAAGGACTCATACGTCGTCGTTCCCTGAATGTGGTTCAGAGGGGAGTTCAGTAGACGATGATGTTGCCGACACACGCCGTAATCGGGCTGGCGATAGCAGCGCCGCTCGTGGGTTATTATCCCGATCTCGCTCCGGTCGCGCTCGCGGGTGCCCTCGCCGGGAGTCTCGTTCCGGATCTCGATCTGTACGCCGGTCACCGGCGGACGCTTCACTGGCCGACGGGATACGCGTTGGTCACGCTCCCGTCGGTTACCCTCGTGGTGGCGGTGCCGACGACCGTCTCCGTCGGCGTCGCATCCGCCGTCGTCGGCGCGGCCGTCCACTGTCAACTGGATCGGTTCGGCGGCGGCCTCGAGCTCCGTCCGTGGGAGGGCACCTCCGACCGCGCGGTCTACGATCACGTGCGAGGGCGCTGGCGGCGACCGATGCGGTGGGTCCGGTACGACGGCTCGCCCGAGGATCTCGCGCTGCTGGTAAGCATCGGCGTTCCGCTGCTCGTCGTTCTCGAGGGTCCGTTTCGCGCCGTCGTCGCCGCCGCGCTGGTGGTCGGGGCCGTCTACGCCGGCCTTCGTCAGCGACTGGCGACGATCGCTCCCGACGTCTTCGGGTACGTCCCCGATCGACTCGAGGGGTACGTCCCGAAGCGATATCGAACGGAGTAATGCCGTCGGCCGGTTCGCGTTAGCTCCGTCCCGCAGTCGCCCGACGATCCAGGTCGTGAGGACTCCCGGATTCGGCGGCGCGCGTTCGCCCCTCCGCTTCTCGGTCGCGTCCGTCCGTCGGCGCGCGCCATCGAGAACCCATAAACGAGTCGGGTGTCTTAGAGCCAGCTATGGATGAACACACCGCTGTCGAGGGAGGCTGGTTCGTCGACGTCGAACCGGGGGCGGCCGACGCCGCCAGTGACGCGATCACCGACGGCACGGCCGAGACGCCGCGAGACTGGCCCCGGCGAGCAGTCGAAGCCGGTTACGCTGAAACAACGGAGGCGTATTACGACCGACTCCACGAGGCGACGACGCGCGCGACGCGGCGCGAAGTTGCCAAACGGGAGGGGGCCGACGATCGCCAACTCGTCCACGCGGTGCGGGCGATGGACGACTGCACTCGGACGGCAAACGAACTCGCCGAACGACTCGCCGAGTGGGCCGGCACCGTCGACCCCGACGCCGGAACCGGCGTCGACTACGCCCGTGAACTGGCGACTCGAGAGCGAGCCCCGGAGCCCGGTCGGGAAGCGATCGTCTCGCTCGCCGAGCGCGTGACGGGGCTCGCGGACGAGGCCGACGCGCTGCGGGAGTACGTCGAACGGCAGACGCCGACCGTCGCGCCGAACCTCGCCGCGCTCGCCGACCCCGTCCTCGCGGCGCGGCTGATCTCGCTCGCCGGCGGTCTCGAGGACTTAGCAAAGAAACCGAGCGGCACGGTGCAGGTTCTCGGCGCGGAAGACGCCCTGTTCGCGCACCTGCGCGGTCACGCGCCGTCGCCGAAACACGGGGTCATCTTCACGCACAGCGCGGTCCGCGGAACCCATCCCGACGACCGGGGCTCGGCGGCGCGCGCACTCGCCGGAAAACTCGCCATCGCCGCCCGCGTCGACCACTACTCGGGCGAGCGCAAGCCCGAACTCGAGGCGGAACTCGCGGAGCGGATCGAGACGATTCAGGCGCGGACCACGAACGGCGATAGCGAGGATGCGTCCGTCGATAGCGACGGGGGTGACGCCGATGAGTAACGCCCCCCTCCCCGACGGCGTCGAACGCCGCACGTTCGACGGTACCGAACGGCTCGCGACCCGCGGCGACCCCGTCTACGGCGAGCCGACGGATGGCGAGTGGCGCGCCTGGAGCCCGAACCGCTCGAAGCTGGGCGCGATGTTCGACCTCGGGATGGAGACCGGCCTCGAAGGCGGCGAGGCGGTGCTCTACCTCGGGGCTGCCAGCGGGACGACGGTGAGCCACGTCGCCGACTTCGCCGGCCCGACCTACGCCGTCGAGTTCGCCGCCCGACCGACTCGGGACCTGCTCGAGGCCGCCGAATCGCGCCCGCGACTCTTCCCGCTACTCAAGGACGCCAGAAAGCCCGAAACTTACGCGCACGTCGTCGAATCGAACGTCGACGTACTGATTCAGGACGTCGCGACGCGCGGGCAGGCCCGCGTGGCCCTCGAGAACAAACGGTTCCTCGCCGACGACGGTCGGCTGCTGTTGGCCGTCAAGGCCAGAAGCGAGGACGTGACGCGCGAACCCGCCGACGTGTTCGAAGACGTTCGGGCGGCCCTCGAGGAGGGCTACGAGGTGCTCGAGACGCGGCGACTCGAGACGTACCACGCGGATCACCTCGGCATCGTCGCACGGCCGCGGTAATCCTGCCTGAGGGCGGCCGAACGCGTCCCCGTCGCCGGTCGCGCGGGAGCGAGCGCGATAACTACTATAAGACTCCTTGTCCAATCGCAACACGGCATGCCATCACATCCCACGATCGGCGACACCCTCGAGCAGACGGTCGGTCGACACCCCGACCGCGACGCGATCATCTATCCGCGGAAGGACCAGCGGTGGACCTACGCGGCGTTCGACGAGCGCGTCAATCGGCTGGCGAACGCGATGCTCGATCTCGGCATCGAGAAGGGAGACCGGGTGGCAACCGTTCTGTACAACGGCTCCGAGATGGCGCTCACCGTCTACGCCTGTGCGAAGATCGGCGCCGTCTTCACGCCGCTGAACTTCCGGCTTCCGGCGGGCGAGATCGAGTACATCGTCACCGACGCCGAAGCCGAACTGCTCCTGTTCGAATTCGCGACCCGGGAGGCGGTCGAGGGCGCTCGCCCGTCCCTCGAGACCGTGAGCGAGTACGTCTTCATCGACGACGACGCGCCGGAGTACGCGAGCGGGTTCGCCGACCTGCTCGAGTCGAGTTCCGCGGACCGGCCGGACGTTTCCGTCGCCGAGGACGACGTCTACGCCTTCATCTACACGTCAGGGACGACCGGCCGTCCGAAAGGGGTCGTCCACGAGCACCGGAGTATGGTCGAACACGATCTGCTGTGCATCGCGGAGCTGAATCTCACCCGCCACGATATCGGACTGTCGATGATGCCGCTGTATCACTGCGCCGAACTCCACTGCAATCTGTTCCCGCGGGTCCACCGCGGCGCGGCGACCGTCATCCACCACGAGTTCGAGCCGCAAGCGGCTCTCGAGGCGATCGAGGAGTACGACGTCACGCAGCTGTTTGCCGCACCGACGGCGTGGAACGCGCTGTCGCTGACCGCCGCCGAGACGGACGTCGACGTCTCGTCGCTCCGACTCGGTCTATACGGCGCGGCACCGATGCCCGAGCAGGTCCTCGAGAACTGCCGGGAACACCTCTGTGATGATTACGTCCAGGCGTACGGCATGACCGAGATGGGTCCCGCCGCCGTCTTCCAACCGTCGGAGGATCAACTCCCGAAGCAGGGCTCCGCCGGACTGCCCGCGCTCAACCACGAACTGCGCGTGGTCGAACCCGACGCGGCCCCGGACCAGGAGGTAGCGGGCGGCGAAATCGGCGAGGTTCTGATCGCCGGTCCGTGTGCGATGCGGGAGTACTGGAACCGTCCCGAGGCGACCCAGCAGTCGTTGCGCGAGGCCGACGGGACGACGTGGTACTACACCGGCGACCTCGGTCGCCTCGACGACGACGGCTACCTCTACGTCGTCGACCGGAAGGACGACATGATCGTCTCCGGCGGCGAGAACATCTATCCGGCTGAGGTCGAGGACGCACTGTTCTCCCACGACGCCGTCGAAGAGGCGGCCATCGTCGGCGAACCCGACGACGAGTGGGGCGAACGGGTCGTCGCGTACGTCGTCGGCGGCGTCTCCGCGGACGAACTCGACGCGTTCCTGCTCGAGAACGACCACCTCGCCGACTTCAAGCGACCGCGGGCGTACTACTTCGTGGACGAACTCCCCAAGAATCCCAGCGGGAAGATCCAGAAGTTCAAACTCCGGGAGGGCGAGGCGGACGTCGATCCCGAGGCCGAGACCGTCGCGTCCTGAGCGTCATCGCAGCGGCTCCGGCTACCGCTCTCGGAGGCTGCCGTACGCCGACTCGGCGAGGCGCGGAAACGCCAGCATCGAGACGCTCGAGACGACCAGCGCCGTAACGAGCGAGAGCGGTGCGACGCCGACGACGCCCGCCAGCCACACCCCGCCGAAGACGGCGACGGACAACGCGAGATTGTAGTAGACGAATCGCACGACGACCAGCGACGGCGTGATCGCCACCCAGCCGAGCACGTCGGTTCCCACCGGCTCGATCCAGCCGCCGCGGATCAGCGTCGCGACGGCGACCATCGTCGTCCACGCGAGGAGGCCGGCGGCGGTCGCGTCGGCGATCCCTCGCCCGGGTGCCGCCATGATCGCGAACAGCGTCGGGAGCGCCAGAATCGAGATATCGCCGAAGACGTGACTGCAGTCGTGTAGGATTCGGCCGAACCCGCTCTTCTCGGCGCTCGAGAGTTTGCCGAGGCCGTACCAGGTGCGGCGCGTAGCGCTGGTAGCCGGTCGGGTCTGGCGTCCGGGATTGCGGTCTCGCCGTCGATCCTGCCCCATGTTCGCTGCTATCACGAACGTCGCATAAATAGTATCGCACGACCGCCGTTCCGTTCGTCGTGACGGACTGGGGACTCGCGAGACGCCCGTCTCCGATTCCGAGCCGTCGATCCAGTACAACCGGCGCGTCGCGCCGGTACCGGGCCGACGCCGTCGAACAACGGGGACGCGCCGCCGAGTCCAAACGGTATTTATCATCGCGGCCAAAAACGGGAGACGATGGAACGCGGGTCCCGGGAATCGTTTACGCGCATGGGCACGCTGGGGATCGAGGAGGAATGTTTCGTCGTCGACGACGACGGCCGCCCCACGAGCGGCACCGACGAACTCGTCTACGAGCACGACCCGCCCGAGATCCTCGCCGGTCGCCTCGATCACGAACTCTTCAAGTGCGTCATCGAGACACAGACGCCGCTGATCGAGGGTCCGGGCGACGCTCGAGCGTCGCTCCTCGAGGTTCGTCGGGCGCTGGTCGATCACGCCGCCGAGCACGGCTACGGAATCGCCGCCGCCGGGCTCCACCCGCTGGCGAAGTGGCAGGAACTCGAGCACGCCGACAAGCCCCGCTACCGATCGCAACTCGATCGGATCCAGTACCCCCAACACCGGAACACGACGGCCGGAGTGCATATCCACGTCGGCGTCGACGACGCCGACAAGGCGGTCTGGATCGCCAACGAACTGCGCTGGTACGTCCCGATCATGCTCGCGCTCTCGGCCAACTCGCCGTACTGGAACGGGTTCGACACCGGGCTCCAGTCGGCCCGCGCGAAGATCTTCGAGGCCTTGCCGAACACGGGGATGCCGACGTACTTCGAGGACTACGAGGCCTTCGACCGGTTCGAGCGCCGGATGCTCGAGACCGATGCGATCGAGGACCGCGGCGAACTCTGGTACGACGTTCGCCCGCACACCGCCCACGGAACGGTCGAACTGCGCACGCCGGACGGACAGGCGGACCCCGACGTCGTCCTCGCGTTCGTCGAGTACGCCCACGCGCTCGTCGACGCCCTCGCCGACGCGTACGAGGACGGTGCCAGCGGCTACGGAGCGACTCACCGGCGCGAACTCCTCGACGAGAACAAGTGGCGGGCGATCCGCCACGGCCACGAGGCTCGCTTCATCGACCGCGAGATGAAGGGAACGATCGGCCTCGGCGAACTCGTCGACCGCGAGTGCGAACGCCTCGGCGTCAGCGGGATCAAGCGCGTTTACGAGCGCGTCAGCGGCGCACAGCGCCAGCGACGGTTGCTCGAGGAAGACGGCCCCGACGCGCTGTGTGAATCGCTGACGCTTCGACCCGAGTAGCGGGCGCGGTCGCGTTTTCGCCGTTTTCGACCGAGTACGTCCGGTAGCGACGAGGCCCGCAAAGGTTTACTTCCGTGCGAGACTTTATCTCAGACGAGAGGACTATGGCTTCAGACGAACTGGACGAGCACCGGGTAGACGGCGGGAGCGGTGACGGGGATCGTGACGAAACGGACGACTCGCTCGAGGGGGATGACGCGGATCCCTCCGACAACGGGGACGGCGAGGGCGTTCGAACCGCCGCCGCCGAGGAGGTCGACCAGCGGATCGTCGACCTGCTCTCGTGGATCCTCGACACGGAGACGCGCGCGAAGATCTACGTTCACTTACTGGCGAATCCCGGTAGCACCTCGGAGGAGGTCGCGAAGGGAACCGGGCTCTATCCGAGTACGGTCCGGGAAGCGCTCGCCGAACTCCACGCCGAGGACCGGGTCACGCGGGAAAAACGCGCGAGCGAAGGGGCGGGGAACAATCCCTACGAGTACACGGCGATCCAGCCGAGCGACCTCGTCGGCGGCGTCGTCGACCAGGTTCAACAGGAACTGAACACGATCTTCACGCTCGATCGCGTGCTCGATCGCCAGCCCGAATCCGAGGGAGATCTCGAGGGGGACGCCGAACCGGTAACGATCACCGTCGACGACACCGAGCCCCTCGTCCTCGGCGACGCCGACGAACCCGGCGTCGACGGTTCCGACGGCGAACCGAACGAGACCGATGGTGACGCCGAAGGCGCTCCCATCGATGGCGAGGACGACGCCGAAGAATCGAACGGAGCCGACGACCAGTAGCGAGACACCGTCCAGTCGCCGTCTCGCGGCTCGTCTCGCAGCGTCCCCCAGTTCTCGAGTCCTGTTTTCGACCGTCAGTCGTCGAGTCCGAGCACCGCCGGTCGCTCGATTTCCAGGTCGAACTCGACGGCCCGCGCGGTCGTCGTCGGCCAGCGGTCCGTGTCGGTCAGCGGTTCGATGCCGTCGCCGACGAGCACGGTATCCTCGCTTTTCGCCCCCTCGACGGTCGGATTCCACGCGTACGCCATCGGGGCCGTGATCGGTGCCTCGTGATCGGGCGTTGCGATCCACTCTCGACCCGCAAAGCCGGCAGCTCCGCCCTGGTGGTGGAGTTCCCACTCGCCGGGATAGCCGAGCGTCTCGTAGGCGCGCTGGATCGCCGCGAAGACGTCCCCGGCCGTCCCGGCGCTGCTGTCGGTTCCGGTACGTTCGTCGACGTTCGCAGCCGCCCGCGTCGCCGCGAGCGCCGTCGTCTCAACGCGAGCCGCGGCCGCGTGTCTCTCCTCGAGCCACGATGGCGGATCGAAGGCGACGGTCCGGGTACAACTCGCGTGCAAACCGGCGCGTTGCGTCGTCACCGAGACGAGGACGTACTCGCCGAGTTCGGCGTCCGTCGGGGTGTAGTGGCGGTACTGCTGGGCTCGTTCCGCCCCGCCGACGAGCACGACGGGCGCTTCGATATCGCGCGCGGAGAGGGCGACTCGAAGAGCCGAGGCGACCTCGTGTTCGCTGTCGTCAGCGCGCAGTTCGCGACAGACCGACTCGACCGCGGCGGCCGTCTCCCGTCCCAGTTTCCGGTAGCGCTCGAGGTCGCGGTCGGTCAGCGGTTGCCGGAGCGGCGTCGGGTCGACGCGCTCGAGTCCCGGAACGTCGATGTCGGCCGCCGCTCGCTCGTCGGCACCGGTGCGGGCGGCGATGGCCTCGCCGAGCGAGGTCGTGTGCCACGAGAACTGCTCGACCGAAACGTCCTCGGAGTCGAGGTCCGGAAGCTCCTCGGCGACGATCCGATCCGCTTCGATGTTGTTCGTCACGATCCGCAGGTCCGTTCCGTCGTAGCCGACGGCGGCGACGCCGGCGTCCGTCTCGCGGTCGACGACGTTGTTTCCGCCCGTCAGCCAGGCGAACCCATTCGGCCGCGCGAACCAGACCGAATCGAACCCGTTGGACTCGAGGTAGTCCTCGAGTCGCTCGCGTTTGTCCATGCGGGGTGCTGGCGTGGCCGGCCCTTGAATGCGACGAACACGGCGGCGCGGGTCGCGGGATCGTCGTACCGTCGCGTGTCGCTACCCGCCGGTTGTGGTCGGTTCTACCGCCCGATTCCAGCGTACTAAGAACGACTCGGGCAACCTAAGTATAGCTGGACCTAACCCCCGGCTGAACGCCCGTGTCGACCGATAGTCACACTTCGCGTCCGGTACTCCGTCCGCTGATCGAACGGTTTGGCTTTCCCCACCTGCTCGCGATGACGCTCGTGTTGGTCGCGGCGACCATCCTGCTCGGCGTCGCTGCGAAAGCGACCGGGTCCGGGCTCGCCTGTGAGCAAAACTGGCCCCTGTGCGATGCGGGGCCGTACAACCTGTTCCCGTCGAACCTCCCCAGTTTCTACGAGTGGTTCCACCGATTCGTCGCGATGTTCGCCGGCGTCGCCATCATCGGGACCGCCGTCGCGGCCGTTCGACTGCCGAATATCGATACGCGCGTGGCAGCGCTCGTCGTCGCCGGAATGATCTTGACGCCGGTCCAGGTCGTCCTGGGCCGCGAAACCGTCACCCAGTACACGATGGATATCCTGTCGCTTCACTTCTGGACGGCCGTCCTCATCTTCGTGCTGTTCGTCGTAGCGACCGTCCGCGTCTGGGCACCGCGCCTGACGGCCGGATACGTCACCGGTGCGCTCGCACTCGGAGCCGTGTCGCTCCCGTTCCACGTCGCCCTCAGCCCGCTGGTGATCGGCGACATCACGACCTATCGCCCGTCCCTCCAGATGGCGCAGTACGGCGTCACGCTCGCGTTGCTGGCTGCCGTCATCGTCGCCGGGATGATCGGTCGCCGCCGATTCGAAAGCGCCCGTCTGACTGGTCTTTTGAGCGGGACGGCGGCGCTCGCCTTGCTTGTCGTCTTCGTCGGTCGCCGGGCCGTGATGACGTACAGCCCCCTGCTCGACGATCTCTACATCGCCGCCGCCGGACTCCTCCTCGTCTCCTTCCTCGCCGGCATCTGGTTGACTCGAGTCACCCCGAGCGAGGCGACCGACACACGGTCGCCCTAACGCGGCGATTCGCCACCAGCTTCGAACCGTCGGCGCGGCCTCCGTTTCGTATCGCTATCAGCCGAGCGCCGCGATCACTACGACTCCGGCGAGAACCGCAGCGACGCCGAGTCCGAACAGGACGTAGTTCGCGATCGGGTTTGCGGCTCTCGTCACCTCGAGCGTGTAGTGTCGGCGCGAAAACGGCCACAACGGACGGATCCCCATCGGCGTCAACACGTCCGCGAGGAGGTGTGACCCGATCGAGAGGGTGCCGACGACGAAGGCGAAGACGACGAATCCGAGATCGGCGAACGGCGATGAGGTTTCGACGAAGAGTGCGGCGAGTGCGGCGAGTCCCGCGCCGACGAAAACGGCGAAAACCAGCGAGTGGGTCGGCCCGCGGTGCTCGATTAGCGGGAGCCGGTGATCGCAGTCGGGGAGCGTCGAAAGGGCGACGCAAGCGAGTGCGCCGACGAGTGCCGCGGTCTCGTAACCGCCGAACGCAACGACGGTACCCAGTGGCGCGTATACGAGCAACGCGGCACCGTAGTGACCGAACTGATACATTCGTTCGACGAAATTCCACACTGACGCATAAAAACTCCGTAATTTCGGCGGCGACGAACGCGGAGCGAGCGGGCTGGGTCGATCACGATGGAGAACGCGCGTTCGACCGTGTAGTCGTCAGGGGCGCGTCGTGACCGCCGCACCTTTTTCGTCTCCGAGCGAACGGGCGAACATGCGAACTAGCCTCAACGTTCCCGAGGAGATGCTGGCCGAGTTCGACCGGACGTGGCAGGCCGAAGGCCTCGATTCTCGCTCCCGCGCGTTGCGGGAAGCGATTCAGGAGTACATCGAATCGCACCACCGTCTGAAGCAAGCCCACGGAACGGTCGCGGCAACGGTCGTCTTCGACTACGTCCACGAGGAGATCATCGAGGACCTACACGAGGTCCAACACGAGTTCCAATCCGAGACCGACACGACCTGCCACGTCCATCACAGGGAATGGTGTCTCGAGGCCGTCTTCTGTCACGGACCGGCCGGGCGAGTCCGGAACCTCGTCTACTGTCTGAAGGATTTCGACGCCGTCGGCCGTGTTTCGGTAACGTTACTCCGTGCAGAGACGGGGATGGAGCGCGATCACTAGTGCCGTTTCGGTGGCGTCCCGCGATCGGCTAGTACTTAAACTACTTCGGTATCTAACCTCTCAATTCTTGTAAGCTCCTGCAGTTGTTTCACCGGACGTGCTCTCTATGGACCGGTACGTTCGACAGACGCTGACGTCATCACCTCCGCAACTAGACCGATCTCGACGATTTGGCGCTAGGGACGATGGGGGTTCGTTCGAGGAGTCGCGTGAGCAATGAGTATTCTCGCGACAATCACCGTTCCAGCGGCGGAGTTTCCGCTCGGGTCGCCCCTCGAACTGGACGAGGACGTGACGCTGACCGTCGAGACGACGGTCCCGACGAGCGAAGGGGTGATTCCGTACTTCTGGGCTCCGGCCGACGTCGTCGAGTCGATCGTCGACTCCCTCGAGGAGGATCCGGTCGTTTCCGACGCGTCGGTCGTCGACGAAACGGACGAACACGCCCTTATCAAGGTCACGTGGACCGATCGCGTCAACGGCGTCATCGAGTCGATTCGCGAGCAGGACGTGATCGTCACGAGCGCCACCGGGACCGAGACGCGGTGGACTTTCCGACTTCGATTCCCGTCGTACGAGGATCTCTCGGCGTTCTATACGGACTGCGTCGATCAGGGTATCTCGGTGGAACTCGTTCAGTTACACGAAACGGTGAGCCCCAGCGATGACCGCCGATTCGGCCTGACGGCGGCACAACGGGATTTGATCGTCGCCGCCGACGATGCGGGGTACTTCGACGTTCCGCGACGGACCACGCTCGTCGAACTCGGCGACCAACTCGATATTTCCGACTCCGCCGTTTCACAGCGGCTTCGCCGCGGGCTCACGGCACTCATCAACTCGACGGTCGCCGCCGATTCGGCTTCCGACGAGTTCGATCCGTCGCCACGGCGTCCGGAACACGGGTCAGAGAGCGAGAGACAGTCGGATGCCGAGAGGACCGATTGAGCGTGTCACTCGTTTCAGTTGTTACTCAAGTAGCGTAGCGATAGTCCGCGAACGCGCCACGTCACGGATCGAACTCGGATGCCCGAGACAGCGAACAGTATATGATTCTCGGTGATCTTTTGACGCTCGTGAAAAACGTCACTGAGCGGACGAGCAACCCGTTCGGTCTGCGACCGCCGTTCGACCGAACTGGAGCCGACGAGCGGACGGCCGTGTTCGGATACGGCGACGCCAACGCCGATTTTCACCTGATCGGCGACTACCCCGGCGTCCACGGCGGCGCATCGACCGGCGTCCCGTTCACCGAAACCGAGGCTGGAGTGGCGATCCAGGCGATCCTTCGCGAGGTGGGTTTCGCCACCGGCCCGCGGGATCGCCCGGTTCTCGAGAACTGCTTTGCCAGCTACATCCACATGTGCTGTCTGCCGGCGGACGAGACGCCGACCGACGAGAGCTACGCGACGCTCGAGCGCTACTTCGACGCCGAGCTTCGGGCGATCAACGCCCACATCCTGTTGCCGGTCGGCGAACGAGCGACGGACCACGTCCTCCGGGAGTACACGACCCAGCGGGATCGACTCGAGTTGGATATGGCCAGGCTTCACGCCCGCGAGATCCGCGGTCGCGGCTTCCTGATCGTTCCGATTCGGGATCCGACCGACTGGGAGGATACGGAGCACGAGGCGATCGTCTCGCGACTCGAGGCGATCCTCGGCCGGGATTACCGGCAGACGAAAGGCGTCGCGACGATGGTCGGCTAACCTACCGACCGAAGCGTTTCCTGATCGTCGCCCGCAGCGGCAGTCCGAGCGCCCCGACGAGAGGAAGGACCACGAACGTAACAAGGTCGAGCGCCAGCGTCGCCTCGCCGGCCGCCGTGATCCCGAATCCGACGGCCGGTGCCAGCACGGGAACGACGTACAGGTACGACGGCTTCCAGCCCGGCCCGCGCCGCGTGTGACGAACGATCAGGCCGAACAGGACGGGCATCAAGACCGCACCGGCCAGCAGCGGCCCTCCGGCGAGCGTGGTCGCCACGGTCAGGGCGAGCGCGAGGACGATCGTCTCGTCGATCGAGACCGGCGCCGTCGTCTCCCGATCCCGGAGCACTCGAGCGCCGAGCAAGGCGACGACCGTCAGGCCGACGATCCCAGCCAGTGCGGCGTCCCACAGGGGCCGTTCGAGCGCCGGCGCGACGAGTTCGAACGCGACCAGGTACTCGGCCGTCGGATCGACGCCGTACCGACTACTCGAGAGCGTCTCCCAGATGCCGGCTGGATCTCCACCGACGGCGCTCAGCTCGGCCCACAGCGTCCGGAGCGCGGATTCGTTCGCGAGACCGAAGTCGACGAGTCCGGCAAGATAGACGACCACCGAAAGCCAGATCAGCGGCAGCGAGAAGTTCTGTCGTCGCCACGAGCCGACGACCGCGTTGTCGCCGAACCGGCCGGATCCGGACCGAGATCGCCCGCCGGTCCGGGACCGCGCAGTTCCGCGAGCCGTCCCGCCGTCGG
Organism: Natronorubrum halophilum; assembly: GCF_003670115.1. Taxonomy (NCBI): domain Archaea; kingdom Methanobacteriati; phylum Methanobacteriota; class Halobacteria; order Halobacteriales; family Natrialbaceae; genus Natronorubrum; species Natronorubrum halophilum. The sequence goes on along the minus strand of NZ_QQTY01000005.1, from coordinate 139,670 downwards.
TCGATCCAGCGGCTCGGTTCGACTCGCCTGTGCCCCTGTTCTCGCTCCCGGTCGCTGTCCCGGCCGTGGTCCCGGTTGCACTCGCTCTCGTGCTCGTGCTCGAGCCCCCGGTCGATGTCGTTCCGCCAGCCGTCGTGCCGGCGGCGGATTTCGCCGTCGTTTTCGACGCCTCCGATGCGGCGTCGCTCGAGGCGTTTGCCGTTTCGTCGGAGTCCGTAAACGTCGTTCTCGAGCCGTCGCCCGACGTGGTCCTATCCGATCCGGTCGCGCTGTCGGAATCCGACCCGCTCGAATTCGTTTCGGTCGATTTCCAGACGTCGGCCGAGGGCAGTCCGCTGGTTCGCTTCGCGACGTAGTCCTCGTGGCCGAGGCGGTCGTAGGCCTGTCGTTCGACGGGATCGCCGAGAATGTCGTTCGCCTTCTTGACCGCCGTAAACTGTGCTCGGGCCCGGTCGTCGTCGTTGTGGTCGGGATGGTAGACGCGGACCTGTTCGCGGTAGGCGTCCTTGATCTCGTCCTGAGAGGCGTCGGATGGAACGTCGAGAAGGTCGTAGAAATCCTCAGTCATGTGAAAGTCGGGGAATCTGGTATGAGTTGTCGTCGGGGGGTTATAGTTTTTCAGGCACCACGTCCACGGCGTTCATCGTGAGAGACACGCCGTAAGCGTCGTCCACCCGTAGATTACCGTTCCAGAAGCGTCACGAGAAATCGCACAACGACAACTGACCGTCGGCGCGGTCCCTCCGCGCTCGGGTCATCGATTCCCGTTCGTCATCGTCGGCGTGATCGGTGACACTAGCAGGTTCGTCAGTATCGTCGGTTGCGTCATTGCCGTCGGCTCGCTGGTCGATCTCGCTCCGATCCCAGCTATCGAGGCTGGCCTGATCGGCCGCCGCGAACTCGAGGTTAGCGATCCGGACGCCGAGTTTGCGGACGGGGTCGCTCTCGAACTCCGTGAACAGGTCGCGAGCGATGCGATCGACGAGGTCGGGGTCGTCGACCGGCCCCGACAGGGAGCGCTCGCGGGTATTGACGTCGTACGGCGGGAGGACGGCCTTGACCCCGATGGTTCGGTACAACGCTCCCTCGCGCTGGGCGCGGTCGGCGACGGCCGTCGCGAGCGCCTCGATCTGCTCGTACTTCGGTTCCGGCTCCTCGACCGGCGCTGGGAACGCGGACTCGCGCGAGAAGCTCTTCGGCTCTCCCTTGGGCTCGACCCGCCGGTCGTCGTTCCCCCGCGCGCGGTCGTACAGTTCTTGCCCGCGCTCGCCGAACCGCTCGACCAGCGGCTCCGGGTCGGTCGCGGCGACGTCGCCGGCCGTCTCGAGACCCATCTCGCGCAACTCGCGGGCGGTCACGGGGCCGACGCCGTGGAGCAGGTCGACCTCGAGCGGGGCGAGGAACGCCCGTATCTCGCCGGGTTCGACGACGGTCAACCCGTTGGGCTTGTCGAAGTCGCTCGCGATCTTGGCCGCGCTCATCGTCGGTGCGACGCCGACGCTGACGGTGACGCCGACCTCCCGGCGGATCCGATCCCTGATGTGGCGTCCGAAGCCGTCCGCGACCTCCCAGGCGGTGCGGTCGGTGACGTCGAGGTACGCCTCGTCGATGCTCACTTCCCGGACGGTGTCCGAACAGTCGTGCAGGATCTCGCGGACCTCCTCAGCGATCGACTCGTAGTAGTCCATATCGACGGACCGGTAGTATCCGGTCTCCTCGGGCGTCAGCTCCGGATCGTAGTCCGCTGCAGCTTCGTCGAGAGTCGCGCGTCGGGGAAGCCGCTCGAGCGCGCTCGAGATGGCCTGGGCGCTCTCGACGCCGAACTCGCGAGCCTCGTAGCTGGCGGTGGCGACGGCACCGACGGTGTCGCCGGGTTCGTAGCCCATGCCGACGACGACGGGTTCCCCGCGGAGTTCGGGCTCGCGGAGGCGCTCGCACGACGCGTAAAAGCAGTCGGCGTCGACGTGACAGACGATCCGCTCTTCCTCGTCTTCCGTTTCGACGCCCGGTAGCCGCGGCCCGTCGGTCATTCGTCTACTGGACGGTTCGCGCGAATCGTTGTGAACGTTGTGCCCGTGGTCGCCGGACCCAGCGGCTCGAAACGCTACAACAACTACTTGTTGTCATGGTAACGAAACTAGCTCCGATGGTCTCCGATACCGCCGATACGCCACCGCCGATCGACACCTACGGTACCGGATCGAACGACGACTCGAACACCGTGTTCAACGCGTTACTCGGCGGTCTCGCCGGGATCGTTCTCTCGTTCCTTCCCGGGTCGACGCTGCTCGGCGGCGCGGTCGCCGGCTATCTCGAGGGCGGCGATCCGGCCGACGGACTGCGAGTCGGCGCACTCGCCGGAGTCGTCATGCTCGTCCCGTTCGTCGTCTTCGGTTTCCTCGCCTCGATGTTCTTCCTCGGAGTCGGTAGCTCGGGGCCGATGTTCGGTGTGTTGTTCCTCGCCGTCCTGGTGGTCGCCGTCTACGCCGTCGGGTTGGGAATCCTCGGCGCGGTGCTCGGGATCTACGTCAGGAACGAACTCTGAGCGCAACGGGTCGCCGGTATTCGGAGGAGCGACGCCGGTAGTCCGGTGGAAACCGTACGCGTTTCCGCGGAGCGGGTTCGGCTGGGAAACGTCGCGACTGAACGCCGGTGGGCGCGAAAGACCAAAGGAACTTTTATCGACAGCACTGAACGTTTCTATGGTAGTCCCGCTGGAGATGGGATGGCGGCATCTCTTGTTCGAGAACTGGCCGGTCGATCCGGACGTGATGGACGCACACCTTCCGGAGCGTCTGGAACCCGACGAGCACGACGGCTCGGCGTGGCTCTCGGTCGTTCCGTTCACGAACGTCGCCGTCCGTCCGAAAGGGATGCCGGAACGGGTCGGAATCCGGTTGCCCGAACTCAACGTCAGAACGTACGTCACCCGCGACGGCGTTCCCAGCGTCTACTTTTTCAGCCTCGACGCGCAGGGCATCTCGAGCGTTATCGGCGCTCGCCTCTTCCACCACCTCCCCTACTACTACGCGCGTATCGCTCTGGAGTACGACGACGGCCGGGTAACGTTCAGCAGCCGCCGTCGCCACCCGGGCGCACGACCCGCGCAGTACGAGGGTACCTACTGGCCGACCGACGAGCCGTTCTCGGCACCCGACGACCCGTTCGGCGAGTTTCTGGTCGAGCGCTATCGGTTCTACACCGAGTCCCAGGACGGATCGATCCGGTACACCGACGTCGATCACGAACCGTGGACGCTGTACCCGGCTACCGCCGAGATCGAGACGAACACGCTGCACGCTTCTCACGGCTTCGACCGGCCGACCGCCGACCCGATCTACTACTACAGTCCGGGTCTCGACGTGATCGCGGCGCGGAGCAAACGCTTGTAGCCCTCTCAGGAGGGGACGTATCGTACTGGATCGGCTGGCCCGTCCGTTTCCGATACCGTCGAGTTCCGGCGGGATCGATATCCTTCGTACTCACCACGACTCGGCGAACAGCGTCCGTACCTGACGGACACGCTCGAGCAGTTCGCTTAGTTATAGCCGCGCCAGCGCTTCCCGCACTCGGTACACTTGAAGAATCGCGTCGGTGGCTCGTCGGCCGAGGCCGTCTGCTTGAGCGTGTACCACGCCTCTTGATTGCCGCACTCGTCACAGACCACGTCCGTCGCCTTCGGCTTCCCTTCGAAGTTCGCGTTCTCGTCCGACTCGATCACCTCGGTGTCCGTCTGCGACTCGGTCGTGACGAACGCGTCCTCGCGGTCGCGATCCCGCTCGCTCGAGCCGCCGCAGTCGTCGTTCGTACAGACCATGTGGTCGCCGTCGGCTTTCATCATCGAACCGCAGTCGTCGCAGAACTGCATGCGTATTCGTACCGTCTCGGGCCGCAAAAGTGCTCCTCCATCGGAACGCGGTACCGATCTCGGCTAGTCATCGGTCTGAACTCGAGCCCCGCTCGAGTCCGACCGTGACAGGATAACTCGCCCCTCGAGGCCGTTGTCGCGCAGCGCAGCTCGAGCCGCGACTTCGGCCTCCTCGGCGTGGTCACGGTCCGTCACGCCGTAGACGACGGGCCCCCACGACGACTGGCCCACGCCGGTACAGACCGGACACTCCTCGAGCGTTTCGACGAGCGTTCCCGCGGGCGGTCGGAAGACGCCGCCCTGCGCGTCGGCGTACCACGCGCCGTTCTTGCGACCGATCTCGGCGACGGCTTCGCCGAAGGGCTCGAGTCGCCCCTCGGCGGCGGCCGGCAGCAGTTTCCGGGTGACGACGCCGGCGATTTCGTCGGCGACGGCGGGATCGGCGCGCTCGACGACGGATCGCATACTCGCGTCCTCGTCGTCGCCGCTCCGGCCGGGTTCGGCGTCGGGGACGACGACGAGGAACCGCCAGTCGTCGGGCAGGTCGTGACGAGCGACGACCGGCGGGACCGTCCAGTCGCCCTCCGCCGGCGGCTCCGTCGTGAACCGGTTCGTCGGATGGCCGGCGTCGACGACGGAGCCGCCGTCCTCGAACGTCGCGACGCCGACGCCGCTGCGGCCGCCCCGCCCCATCGCCGGCGCGCGCGCTCGAACGCGCGGATCCATATCGTGTGCTCGCGCCGTCGCGACGAGCACCGAGAGCGCCAGCTGCGTGCCGCTGCCGAGACCGACGTGGCGCGGGAGTCGCTCCTCGAGCGTCAGCGCGACGCCCGACACGTCGAGGACGTCGACGGCGCGGGATGCGTACACTCGAGCCAGCGGGTCGTCGCACTCGACGCCGGATTCGGGTTCGGCGGTGACCGTCACGCGCGGCTCCTCGAGGCCGACGCCGATGCCGCCGTAGAGCCGTCTGCGAGCGAGCGAGAGGTTCTGGAACCCGACGTGGAGCCGGGCACCCGCGCTGACGGTCGCGATTGCCATGCGGGGCGGTAGGGAACCCCCCCGGAAGGGGGTTTCGACGGTGGCAACGACTGTCGTCGAAGCGATTATCGCGCTCGCGGCGACAGCTACGGTCGATGCATGCCGCATCGGTCGTCGTTCCCGCTCGCGACGAACCGCGCCGCCTCGAGCGTACGCTGGACTCGCTCGCGGCCCAAGCGTTCGACGGGAGTCTCGAGGTGATCGTCGTCGCGAGCGGGGACGAAACGCTGGCGGCAGCACGCGCGCACCCGGTCGCCGAACGCGTGCTCGTCGACGATCGCCGGGACGGACCGGGGAGCGCTCGAAACGAGGGCGCAGCGATAGCGACCGGCGACGTCCTGTTGTTCACCGACGCCGACACGGTCGTCCCTCGAGCGTGGGTTCGCGCGCACCTCCGCCACTACGCGACCCCCGCCGTCGTCGGCGTTGGCGGCCCGCTCCGACCGCTCGCAGGCACGCTCCGCCACGACGTGCTCTTTCGCATCCTCTCGGACTGGTGGTACCGGGTTAGCTGGCCCCTCGGCTTCGTCCAGCAACCCGGCTGTAACTGTAGCGTGCGCCGGTCGGCGTTCGAGGTGGTCGGCGGGTTCGACGACGCGCTCTCCTTTCTCGAGGACACCGACCTCTCCCTGCGGCTGCGAGAGGCGGGGCTGGTCGTCTACGATCACCGTTGCCCGGTGGCGACCTCCTCCCGCCGGCAGGAACGAGAGGGCTACGTCCCGCTCTTTCTCGCGTATCTCGTGGGCTACCTCGAGTACGCGATCCCCGGTCTGTCGCCGACTCGGGAGCACTTCTGACGCGCCGGTATCCGACTCGAGCAGTGGCCGGACGAGCGTCCGCGCGTGAACCCAGACGCCCTCCGTTCGAAAAATGGACGCGACGCGGCGATCGAGCCGATCGTCCGTCAGTCCTGCTTCGCGCCGGGGTTCGTCACGGCCCCGTTGGCCGCGGAGCCGAATAGCTGGCCGTACTTCGCCAGCACGCCGGTCGTGTACTGGGGTTCCGGGAGGTCGCGCTCTTCGAGACGCGCGTCGAGTTCTTCGTCGGAGAGATCCACGGAAAGCTCGAGTTCGTCGATATCGATGGTCACGATGTCGCCGTCCTCGAGTGCCCCGATGGGGCCGCCGGCGGCGGCCTCGGGCGCGACGTGACCGATCGAGAACCCGCGGGTGGCACCGGAGAACCGGCCGTCCGTGAACAGCGCGACGTCCTCGGCGTGGCCCTGGCCGGCGACCGCGCTCGTGACGCCGAGCATCTCGCGCATGCCGGGTCCGCCGCGGGGTCCCTCGTTGCGAATACAGAGGACGTCGCCGGCCTCGACGCGTCCCTCCTGGACGTACGCCATCGCGTTCTCCTCCTCCTCGAAGACGCGGACCGGCCCCTCGTGACGGAGGTGGTCCTCGCCGGTGATCTTGATGACGGCACCGTCGGGCGCGAGGTTCCCCGTGAGGATGCGGATCGCACCCCGCTCGTCGACGGGGTCGTCGACGGTGTAGAGGAAGTCGGCGTCGAGGTCGCCGATCCGCGGCGGATCCACGCGCTCGAGCGCCTCGGCCATCGTCTCTCCCGTGACGGTCAGCGCGTCGCCGTGGAGCAGGTCGGCCTCGAGAAGTTCGCTCAGGACGACCGGAACGCCGCCGACCTCGTGGAGGTCGTTCATCACGCGCGTGCCGCCTGGCTGGAGCTTGGCGATCTTCGGCGTGGAGCGGCTGATCTCGTTGAAGTCCTCGATGTCGAGATCGACGCCGGCCTCGGCGGCCATCGCCAGCAGGTGGAGCACGGCGTTGGTCGAGCCGCCGATGGCCACCTGCAGCGCGATGGCGTTCTCGAACGATTCCCTCGAGAGGAAGTCCGAAGGCTTTCGTTGCTCTCGGACGACCTCGACGGCGAGTTCGCCGCTCTCGCGGGCGACCTCGTAGCGGGCCTCGTCCTCCGCTGGCGGCGAGGACGACCCGAGCGGTGCGAACCCGATAGTCTCGGAGATCGAGGCCATCGTGTTGGCGGTGAACATGCCGCCACAGGAGCCGGCACCGGGGCAGGCGTTGCGCTCCATCTCGTCGAGTTCGTCTTCGGACATCTCGCCGTCGGCCACGGCACCGACACCCTCGAAAACGTTCTGGACCGTGATTTCGCGGCCCTCGTGCTCGCCCGGCATGATGGAGCCGCCGTAGAGGAAGACGCTCGGCAGGTCCGTTCGAATGGCGGCCATCATCATTCCGGGCATGTTCTTGTCGCAGCCGCCGACGGTGACGAGGCCGTCCATGCGCTCGCCGAAGGCCACCAGTTCGACGGAGTCGGCGATGACCTCCCGCGAGATCAGGGACGCCTTCATTCCCTCGGTACCCATCGAGATGGCGTCGGAGATCGTGATCGTGCCGAACTCGATCGGCATGCCGTCGGCGTCGTCGATCGCGTCGTACGCTGACTGGGCGACGTCGTCTAAGTGAACGTTACAGGGCGTGATGTCCGCGGCCGGGTTCGCGACGCCCACCATCGGCGAGGAGAGGTCCTCGTCGTCGTATCCCATCGCGCGGAACATCGCACGGTGGGGTGCTCGTTCGGTCCCCTCCGTGACCTCCTTGCTCGGCAGCTCGTCGGGTTTGCCCTCCGCGGGCGATCGCTGTTCGGGCTGTTGGCTCATACCGTGGGATTGCCACCTCGGCGCTTAAAAGCCTCGGATACCGGCACTGGCTCCCAGATCACACGACCCGTGACTTTCGCCCGGCGGTACGCGATGCGGTGATACCGCTCGGTGTCGAACGGAGAAATTCACTCGGAGAAAAATAACGATCCGCGGCCGATTTCGCCGTTTCACCGTGGTTTCCGACCCTGCACACGCTCGTACCTTCGCTTTCCTGCACTGGTCTTTCCCGCCAGTGCCACAGAGTGACTGACAGAGTAACGAATGTGTAAATACTGCCTCGAATGTGGGTGGCAGGCCAGCACTGCCGAGGGCTACACCGAAGCGGAGGTATCGAAGCGAGCGATCGACCACTTCGTCGAGACGGGCCACGCGGTCGATTCGCTGCGACTGCCACCGCCGGTCATTCTGGAAAACTGAGCGAGCGACTCGAACGGGGCCGCAAAACCGTGTGAACCAGCGCCCGTCTCTTTTCTCCGACCGGTTCGTCACTGGGAACGCACAGCAGTCGTCCGGTTTCGGTCTTCGATATCGCTGCGCTGTTCACGATCCCCGTCGCAAAAAGAACTGTAGATCCGCTCGAGTCCGCGTTCGATCCGCTCTCCTTATTCGCCGCCGGGAAACTGCTCGAGTTCGGAGAGGGCGAGTTCTCGGCCGATCTCGAACGCCTCGTTCTCGAAGTCGGCATCGATCTCGACGAACTTCTCGGCACCGATCACGTCGACGAGGATCGACTCGTCGCCGGGAGCAACGCCGGCGAAGTGCGAGCCGGCACCGGTGTCGAGTTCCGCGACGATCTCGTGGCCGGCGACACTGACGATCAGCGTCTTGCCGCCGCTGGTGCTCGGAATCGCGCCGTAGCGGAACTCGGAGTCGTAATCGACCATGTGTGGCGTCTCTCTCGTTCCGTCGCCGAGGTTGATGTCCGCGGTGACCTCGAAGCCGTCGCCGGCCGGTTCGATGACGTACAGCGTCGCGGTACCCTGATCGAGAGCCCACAGCTCGTAGTCGCCGTCGGCCTCGTCGGGAACGATGCCGATACCGTGGTAGTCCGGGATAGCGATGCTTTCGTCCGCGATCTCGTCGTCGGAGTAGCCGTCGATCGGATCGGGTTCGATGACCCGAACCAGCTCGCGGCTCTCGACGTCGAGGGCGGCGACGCCCGGCTCGTCACCGGCGATGGCGTGAGGGCCGGACTGCTGGTCGGGCCCGCGGATCGTCGCGAACATGTACTCGCCGTCCGGCGAGGCCGTCAGAATGTCCGGCGAGGTGCCGGCGTTCTCGATTTCGTCGATGACTTCGTCGGTTTCGGGATCGACGACGAATCCGTCGTCGGTGTCCCGGTTGACCATCCACAGCTCCTCGCTGTCGGGCGTGAACGCGATGCCGTGGGTGTCGTAGCCGTTACTCTCTCGAGTGATCTCGTCGATATCGTACTCCGCGTCGACGTCGCCGGTTTTCGGGTTGATCGGGAGGTGCTCGTCGGTGTCGAAGACCCACCACTCGCCTTTGGGATCGACACCCTCGACGTCGGCGCGGCCGGCGTTGACGTAGCACTTCGCGTCGGTGGGATGGGCGATCGCTCCGAAGTTACCGGGAATATCCGCGAACTCCGCGACGATTTCGAAGGCTTCGAAGTCGAATACGACGAGACCGCCCTCGCTGTAGTTGGGACCGAGCGTCACGTAGGCGTACCGTCCGTCCCGCGTGTAGTCGTGACAGATCGGGCTGGCGCTGTCGAACACCGCTTCGGTTTCGTCTTCGTCACCGGTGCTGTCGTCATCATCGTTACCGCTGTCACCGAAACAGCCCGCCAGCGCGAGCCCGCCGACGACGGTACTCGTCTGGAGGAATCGCCGCCGAGTGTTCCGTTCTGTCATCTCCAACTAATCGATACTGACCGAGTAAAACCCCTTCGCTATCAGGGGATGAGACGCCCGTTTTCGGGGCTGTCGGAGGGGTGTGCGATCTGTGGAACCCGTGGAACTCGTCGGGATGGCTCCGGTAAACCGCTCAGTTGCGAACGGGTTCGGAAGCCGTGTTGCCCAACGCAGGCGAGGACGTACCCCAGCATACGTCCGCGACCGCAGCGAGCGAATCCGGCGGGGAAAGCGGTACGCACCGAACCCGGATCCCACCGACTGGTACCGGATGATCAGAACCGTTCACTCCGATTGACACCCCCATAGACGTTTGTGAATCGGTGGTGTAGGGATCCCGAATCGACGATGACTGACAGCAACATCCCACATCGAGAGCTCGGTGTCGAATTCGGTGAGTTAGCAGGGCAACTCGAGGAGCATTCGTACCCGAGTACGAACGAAGAACTCGTCGAAGCGTACGGCGAACACGTACTCGAGTTTCCGAACGGTACGGAATCGGTCGGCGATATCCTCGGTTCGTTCGCGAACGAAACGTACGAGTCGCCGAGCGAGGCGCGGCAAGCGCTGTTCAACATGGTCGACAGCCGAGCGATCGGCCGGCGCTACTACTCCGATCGAACGCCGCCCGCACTGGGGGAGCGACGGGAAGATCCACAGCTCTCCTTCTGATGATCTCGGCCCGGTTTCCCGACTCGCAGTAGTGGCGACACGTAGTGAACGACATCCGATTGTGAACGGGACGAGCCGGGATCCCCACCGGAACGACCCTCGTTCGGCATCGCGGAGTATTTATGCCATCTGGCCGCTGGGTACGAATATCATGCAGCGTCGTCGACCGGTGTGCATCGACGGACCAGTCGTGACGTCGGCTGGTGCAGGTGGCCGTGGCGGCATGGAGACGAGCTAATCGTGCGCGGACGTGGAATTTCGGTCGTCTCCGTGGTCGCCCTCGTTTTGCTCGCGAGTCTCGCAACCGTTGGGTTCGCCGGGACCGCTGCAGGCGGTGACAGCGCGACGATCCTCGAGGTCGAACCGGAGACGGCCGAGACGCCGCCCGGTGAGACCATCCACGTCGCCGTCGTGATGACCAGCGACGGCGGATACGGCGGTGTCGGCGTCGAACGGGTCGCGTTCGGGGTCGAGTACGATAGCGACGTCCTGACCGTCGAGGACGTTCACCACGGGCCATGGATGGAACAAGGAAACGAGACGGCGGTCGTTACCGACAGCGATATCGATAACGGCGCCGGCTACGCCCGCGTCGAACAGTATCGTGATCCCGTCGACGGCGGCGCAACCGGTCACGCCCGAATTGCGACGCTCACCCTCAGCGTCGACGACGGCGCGGACGGTGCGGCGTCCCCGGTGAACATCACCGCCGTCGAGAGCGACCTGGAGGGTGACTGGTCCATGCAATCGTTCACCCACAACGGCTCCGTGATCGTCGACGAGAACGCGACCGTCGTCGACGCTCAAGCGCCTGAAACGGGCAACGAGAGCGGTGAGAGTAGCGACGATACCGTCCCCGGATTCGGCATCGGCGGCGCGCTCGTGGCCGTGCTCGCCCTCCTCGCGGGAGCGACGCTGCGACGCGCCTGAGCCTCGCTCCCGTTTGCTCTCCCGGAACTGCACCCACGCTCGTACTCGAGTGCTGCAAGAATTGGAGCGGTTTCTGGCCGACGGTACCACGAGCTACTCGGTCGTACTCCCCTCTCAGCCGCGTCGCTCGAGGATGCGGTCGATAATCCGCCGCGTCGAGAGGATCTCGTCCTCGTCGGTCGCCTCGCGCCCGCTCGCGCGTTCGACCGTACAGTCGATGCCGCGACGCTCGAGTTCGTCTTCGATGGCCCCGACGTCGTGGTACTGGTCGTGGCCCAGCGCGATCACGTCGGGATCGATCTCCTCGATCGGGACGAAGATGTCCTCCTCGTGACCGAGTATCGCTTCGTCGACGACCGCTAACGCGTCGACGACGTCCCGACGCTGCGTCGCGGGGCAGATCGGTGCTTCCTTGTGGTCGACGTTCGCCTTGCGGGCGACGATCACGTACAGTTCGTCGCCCATCGCCGCGGCCTCCTCGAGATAGTGGACGTGGCCGGGGTGGAGGATATCGAAGGTTCCCTGCGCGATAACCGTCCGCGTCATGTGCGCCTCCGGCTTCGGGTCGCGGTCACCGGCGCGCGTACGGCCGCGGGTGCGGTCGGTCGCGCTGTGACTCTCGCACCCGTCGATCGTCCGGCCTCGGTTGTCGGTCCCGTCGTCCGTCGGTCGTCCAGATCAGTAGTCGTCTCGAGCATACTCATACTATCGTCGGAGTTCGTCGTCGATATCCGCCTGCGTGAAATCGAAAAAGTCCTCGGTTTCGGGGAGGTCCACGTTGAGGACGTTCAACTGGGTCCGTTCGCCCCGCGAATCGAAGGCTTGCCAGTCCGTACGGCGGTAGGGCGCGCCGATGATGATGTGGACGCTTCCCCGGCCGAACGTCCCTAGATCCGCATCGCTCGGACTGATCACGCCGTTCGGGTGGGAGTGAACGCTGCCGAGCGCCTTCACGTCGTTCGGGATCTGGTTCGTCTTGACGGTCGCGCTGACGCTGTTTGATTCGGTGCCGGGAACCACGAGGATATCCGTGATGACGAGTCCGTCTCGATCCAGCCCGACTTCGTCCGCCTCGGTCCCCCGGAGAAATCCCATGTACTCGTTCGGGTGGGACGCCTCCGAGGACTCGAGGGCGAACTCGAGCGTCTCCTCGGCGATGCCGAGAATCTCGCTCGAGCGAAACAGCGCGTCGAACAGACCCATATCACGACCTGCGGGCTTGCGGTTGCTAAACGTTCCGATAGGGGTGGACGGCTCGAGCGCCGGCCCGTCTACCGGTTCCGGCCGCGTCTCGGAACTATCCGGATTGTACGTGATGTTTCTCAAGGATCAAATAGGTGTACATACGCTCTCGAACCGTAATAGCGAGGCTCTTTTCCCAGGGGTATTCGTACCGAAACGTATGTCACTGGACGAAGACTCACTCGAGTACCATCGCGACGATCCGCCGGGGAAAATCGAGATCCGGACGACGAAATCGACGAGCACGCAGCGGGATCTCTCGTTGGCTTACTCGCCCGGCGTCGCCGCGCCGTGTCTGGAGATCGACGAGGACGCGAACGAGGCCTACCAGTACACTGCGAAGGGTAATCTCGTCGGCGTCGTCTCGAACGGCTCCGCCGTGCTCGGTCTCGGCGACATCGGCGCGCAGGCCTCGAAACCCGTCATGGAGGGAAAAGGGGTGCTGTTCAAACGCTTCGCCGACATCGACGTTTTCGACATCGAACTCGATCACGACACCGCCGACGCGTTCGTCGAATCGGTCGCGGCGATGGGGCCGACCTTCGGCGGGATCAACATCGAGGATATCGCCGCTCCGGACTGTTTCCGGATCGAAGAACGGCTTCGGGAGCGCATGGACATCCCGGTCTTTCACGACGACCAGCACGGGACGGCGATCATCACCGGCGCGGCGCTGTTGAACGCCGTTGAAATCTCCGGCAAGGACCTCGAATCCCTCTCCGTTACCTTCGCGGGCGCGGGCGCAGCGGCCCTCGCGACCGCCCGGTTTTTCGTGTCGCTGGGTGTCCGAAAGGAGAACATCACGATGGTCGATATCGACGGCGTTCTGACGACCGCTCGAGCAGAGAGCGGCGATCTCGACCCGTACAGCCGGGAATTCGCACGAGACGTGCCCGAGGGCGAGCTGGCGGACGCGATGGTGGATGCGGACGCCTTCGTCGGACTCTCCGCCGGCGGTATCGTTTCCGCGGAGATGGTGCGCTCGATGGCCGCCGATCCGATCGTCTTCGCGATGGCCAACCCCGAACCCGAGATCGACTACGAGACGGCGAAGACCGCGCGCGACGATACGGTCATCATGGCGACCGGACGCTCCGACTACCCGAACCAGGTGAACAACGTCCTCGGCTTCCCCTTCATCTTCCGTGGCGCGCTCGACGTGCGCGCGGCGGAGATCAACGAGGCGATGAAAGTCGCGGCCGCCGAAGCCATCGCCGACCTCGCGAAAAAAGACGTTCCCGACGCCGTCCGCAAGGCCTACGGCGATCAGCCGCTCCAGTTCGGCGCCGAGTACATCATCCCGAAACCGCTCGACCCGCGGGTGTTGTTCGAGGTCGCCCCCGCCGTCGCCCGCGCCGCGATGGATTCGGGTGCCGCCCGGGCCGAGATCGATCCCGAGGCGTACGTCGAGCGCCTCGAGGCCCGACTCGGAAAGTCCCGTGAGATGATGCGCACGGTGTTCAACAAGGCCAAAACCGATCCGCAGCGACTCGCGCTGGCCGAAGGGGCGAACGAGAAGATCATCCGCGCGGCGGCCCAGATCGAAGAGCGGGAGATCGCCCGCCCGGTCCTGATCGGCGACGAAGACGTGATCAAAACCGCCGTGGCGAACCTCGGCCTCGAGTTCGAACCGGAGGTGGTCGATCCGTCCGCCGGCGACTACGATAGCTACGTCGACGCGCTCTACGAGCGCCGCCAGCGCAAGGGAATCACCCGAACCGAGGCGAGAGATCGCATTCGAGATAGCAACTACTTCGCGTCGGTGATGGTCGACCAGGGAGACGCCGACGCGATGTTGACCGGGCTCACGAACCACTATCCGTCGGCGCTTCGCCCGCCGCTACAGGTCGTCGGGACGGCACCCGACACCGACTACGCCGCGGGCGTCTACATGCTGACGTTCAAGAACCGCGTCGCCTTCCTGGCCGATACGACGGTCAACCAGGACCCGGACGAGGAAGTGTTGGCCGAGATCACGCGCCACACGGCCGACCTCGCCAGGCGGTTCAACGTCGAGCCTCGAGCCGCCTTGCTCTCGTACTCCGACTTCGGCAGCGTCGACAACGAGGGGACTCGAAAGCCCCGCCGGGCGGCGAAGCGACTCCGCGACGATCCGGCGATCGACTTCCCGGTCGACGGCGAGATGCAGGCCGACACCGCCGTCGTCGAGGAGATGCTCGAGGGGAGTTACGAGTTTACCGAGTTGGACGAACCGGCGAACGTCCTGGTTCTGCCGAACCTCGAGGCGGGCAACATCTGCTACAAACTGCTCCAGCGCCTGGGCGGTGCCGAAGCGATCGGTCCGATGCTCGTCGGCATGGACCGCCCGGTTCACGTCCTCCAGCGCGACGACGAGGTTTCCGATATCGTCAACCTGGCAGCCGTTGCGACCGTCGACGCCCAGGCGGAGTAAGCGCGACACTGCATCCGCTTCCACCGGTCGGCCGACACTCGTCGTCGCTTCTTGACAAGGGTTATACGCGACCGTCGCAAATGACGAGCCAAGATGACACGTGAGTCCGTCGGGGAACCCGACGCAGACGACGGGGATTCCGTCGTCTACGATCTCGCTGCTGAGTGTACTACAGAGGACGTCGAGAGCGGTCGGCCTTACCTCGCTGAAATCAACGGTATCGTCGACTACGGCGTTTTCGTCGATCTCTCCGAATCCGTCTCCGGCCTCGTCCACGAATCCGTTCTCGAGGGCACCTACGGCGTCGGCGACGAGCTCGTCGTCGAACTCGAGTCCGTTCGAGACAACGGCGACATGGCCTTCGAACCCGCCGAGATAGCGGAGTACTCCCTCGAATCGGTCGCCCACGACTACGCCCTGACCGGCACCAACCGCCTCGAGGCCAACATCGGCGAGCAGATCCACCTCGAAGGGGAGATCGTGCAGGTCAAACAGACCGGCGGCCCGACGATCTTCCACATCACCGACGAGTACGGCGTCGTGCCGTGTGCCGCCTTCAAAGAGGCCGGTGTCCGCGCTTATCCCTCGATCGAGGTCGGGGACGTCGTCCGCGTCACCGGCACGCCGGAACGCCGAGAGGGATCGGTCCAGATCGAAGTCGACGGCCTCTCGAAACTCGAGGACGAGGCCGCCGAGGAGGCTCGCGAGCGCCTCGAGGCCGCCCTCGAGTCCCGCGCCGAACCCCACGACGTCGAACCGCTGATCGACTGGCCCGCGTTCGAGAAGCTCCGACCCAACCTCAAGGAGGTCGCGACGCTGCTGCGCCGAACCGTCCTCGAGGGTCGCCCGATTCGCGTCCGCCACCACGCCGACGGTGACGGCATGTGCGCCGCGGTTCCCGTCCAGATCGCCCTCCAGCGATTCATCGCGGAGGTCCACGAGGACGAGGACGCGCCGCGACACCTCATCAAGCGCCTCCCCGCGAAGGCACCCTTCTACGAGATGGAAGACGCCACCCGGGACCTGAACTTCGCGCTCGAGGACCGCGAGAAACACGGCCAGCAACTCCCGCTCTTGCTCATGCTGGACAACGGCTCGACGGCCGAGGACGTCCCGGCCTACGAGACGCTCGCCCACTACGACATGCCGATCGCAGTCGTCGACCACCACCACCCCGACCCCGACGCCGTCGAGCACTTGCTCGACGCCCACGTCAATCCCTACCTCCACGACGAGGACTACCGGATCACGACGGGGATGCTCTGCGTCGAACTCGCGCGGATGATCTACCCGGACATCACCGACGAACTCCGCCACGTCCCCGCCGTCGCCGGCCTCTCGGATCGCTCGAAGGCCGACGCGATGGACGACTACCTCGAGCTCGCCGGCGAGGAAGGGTACGACGAGAACCGCCTGCAGGATCTCAGCGAGGCGCTGGATTACGCCGCCTTTTGGCTGCGCTACAACTCCGGCGACCAGTTGATTCAGGACCTGCTCCAGATCGATTCGGACGACGAGGAGCGCCACCGCGAACTCGTCGAGTTCTTCGCCGACCGCGCCCGCGACGAGGTCGACGTCCAACTCGACGCCGCGATGCCCCACCTCGAACACGAGAATCTCGATAACGGCGCTCACCTCTACCGGATCGACGTCGAGAACTACGCGCACCGGTTCACGTACCCCGCGCCCGGCAAAACGACCGGCGAGATCCACGACCGAAAGATCGAAGAGACCGGCGACCCGATCATCACGGTCGGCTACGGCCCCGACTTCGCCGTCCTGCGATCCGACGGCGTCCGACTGGACATTCCGAACATGGTCACGGAACTCGAGGAGGAGATTTCGGGCGGCGGCGTCTCCGGCGGCGGTCACCTCGTCGTCGGCTCGATCAAGTTCGTCAAGGGCAAACGCGAGGAAGTGATCGATGCGCTCGTCGACAAAATGGAAGAGGCCGAGATCGACGAAGCGCTCTCGAGTGCAGCGCCGATCGACGACTGACGACTGACGGCCCTCGGGAGGACTGTCGACGCCGATTTTTGCGTCCCCGAATCACGTTACGCCGACCGTTCGTGTAACCGTTCGTTCGCCGACCCGTCAATAGCCGAGGGAAGCGTTTACAGCCGGTGGCGCACTATCCGGTGTCGATGAACGTATCGCCGTGGGCCAACGCACAACGGGCGGCCGTCCCCACACACGAGCAACAGGTCGTCGAACCTATCGCGCCCAACACCGCCTTCAGTGGGATCACACGACGCCAGAGTCACGAGGCGTCCGTACGGGTTCAGCCCCAGTTCGTACCCCGCCGGGTGCCGTTGCCGTGTGGGTGCCGCCGATGATCGATCGAAGCACCTCCGCCGAACAGGCAACCGTGTTACTCGTCGAGCCCTCCGACGAAATCGCTCGGCTCATGGCGGACGAGCTCGCTACCGAGTATTCGAACACGACGCTCCACACCGTCGGGGGAAACGACGACGCACTCGAGTATCTTCACCGCCGTGGCGAGGACGCCGGCTCGCAAGCACCGTGTCTCGTGGTGCTTCGATACGACCGGGAACCGAATCCGAGCGGAGCGCAGGTCCTCGAGACGATGCGCGAGGAGACGACACTCGCGCGAATCCCCGTCGTCGCGACCGTTGACTCACCGACCCGGACGACCGTTCACGAGGCCTACCGGCTGGGTGCGAACGCGGTCGTTCCGATCCCGAGCGACCCCGACGCGCTCGTCGAAACGATGCAACCCGTGGTGCGGTTCTGGATCGCGACGGCGCGACTGCCGAACCGGGTCGATCGTCTCTGATGCCGGCGCGAACTAGAACTGGTAGCGGCGCTCGTCGTCCATCGACGGGTACTGATCCGCGCCGGTCATTTCCTCGAAGGTCATTCCCGAAAGGTACTCGTCGTAGGTGACGTCGTACGCCGATCGAAGCTGAAAGTCGAGCTTTCCGGTATCGACGGTGGTCTGGAAGAGCAAGTGGATCGCCCGCCGGACGAGTTCGTCGGTGTCTTCGGGCTCGAGCGCCGCCTCGAGCACGGCGAGTTCGTTTCGTGTTTCCCGGTCGATCGAGACGGTGAGTTCGTCGTCGAGCGCGCCGTAGGAATCCTGTACGTCGTCGGTGAGATCGTCGAGACTCATATGGATGGGAACTCGAGCCGCTCGGATATGGCTTTCGTGCGCCGACCGATATCGGGGTTCGACTCCGTTTTCAACTGCAGTAGTTAACACGGTGAGTTTCGTTCAGCGCTGGCCTCGAAGCTCGCGGGACGTGCAATTGACCCATCTCACGTCCAACGAGATGGTTGATATCGAACTCTAATGGTGTAAATGCAATGACGTTCGACACCTATTTGTACTTTTAATGTATTCAGTTTTATGTTGGCGAACAAATTCGCTCGCGCAGGCGTGTTCTTCGTCGTCGCATTCAGCGTACCGGTTATCCTCGGTGTCGTTACCAATGATTATGATTCCGGGCTTCAGGTCGGCGTGGTTATGGGTGTTATTTTTGCGGTTGTGAGCCAGTACTTCGAGCCGAAACCGAACGTGACCGAGTAGCCCAATTGGTCTCGAGGAAGGGACGGAACACTCACCGGGAAGATCGAGAACCGTCACCAGTAAGATGGCCCGGTTGCTAGCACGACCGATGAGTGAGAGCGACGGTGGCGCTGACGCAGACGGGGAGTGGTCCCTTCCCGAAGATCTCGAGGCCGTTCAGGAATCCCTGATCGGGTGGTACGAGGGCGATCACCGTGATTTTCCCTGGCGGCGCACGGACGACCCCTACGAGATCCTCGTCAGCGAGGTGATGAGCCAGCAGACCCAACTGGACCGAGTCGTCGAGGCCTGGGAGGGGTTCCTCGAGCGCTGGCCGACGACGACCGATCTCGCGGCGGCGGACCGGGCGGACGTCGTTGGATTCTGGACGAACCACAGCCTCGGCTACAACAACCGGGCGAAGTATCTGCACGAGTCGGCCCAGCAGGTCGAAGAGGAGTACGCCGGCGCCTTCCCAACGACACCGGACGAACTGCAGGAACTCATGGGCGTCGGTCCCTACACCGCAAACGCCGTCGCGAGTTTCGCGTTCAACAACGGCGACGCGGTCGTCGATACCAACGTCAAGCGGGTCAGCTACCGCGCCTTTTCGATCCCGGACGACGACGCAGCCTTCGAGGAAGCCGCAAACGATCTTCTGCCCGAGGGCGAGTCGCGGGTCTGGAACAACGCGATCATGGAACTCGGCGGCGTCGTCTGTACTCAGACGCCCCGCTGTGACGAGGTGGGGTGTCCGTGGCGCGAGTGGTGCGACGCCTACGCGAGCGGTGATTTCACCGCCCCGGACGTCCCGACCCAGCCCGCTTTCGAGGGCAGCCGACGGCAGTTCCGCGGGCGCGTGATCGGCACCCTGCGCGAGTACGACGAACTCGAGGTGGACACGCTCGGCCACCGAATCCGGGTCGACTACGTCCCGAACGGCGAGTACGGCCGCGAGTGGCTCGAGGGTCTGCTCGCGGATCTCGAGTCGGACGGCCTGGTCGAACTCGATCGAACCGAATCCGACGCCGAACTCGTCGCGCGGCTCCAACGGTAGCCGCCAAACCCATCGCGCGGTTCCGACGGTAGCCGCTGGTCGGGAGAAGCGCCGCGTCCGTTCAGGTTCGCGGGTTTATTTGAGCCTCGCAGCCGGTAGGTTCAGTATGGCAGACGTTCACGTCGTTGCACTCTGTGGCAGTCTCCGCGATGAAAGTACGACTCGTAGCGCGCTCGAGCGGACGCTCGAGGCGGCCGACCGGGCCGGTGCGAGCACCGAACTGCTCGACCTTCGCGAGTTCGAACTCCCGATTTTCGACGCGGACCGCGACCGGGAAGACGCCGGCGATGCGGCGGAACTGGCGGCCCGGGTGCGAGCGGCCGACGCGATCATCCTCGGCTCGCCGATGTACCACGGCTCCTACGCCTCGCCACTGAAGACCGCCCTCGACTACTGCGGGTTCGACGAGTTCGGGGACAAGACCGTCGGGCTGCTCGGGGTTTCGGGAGGGGCCTTCCCGGTGACGACGCTCGAGCACCTGCGCTCGGTCTGTCGGTCGCTGAACGCGTGGGTGATTCCGCACGAGGCGGCCGTTCCGAACTCCCACTCGGTGTTCGAAGAGGGGGCGTTCGTCGATCAGAAACTCGAGGAGCGCGTGGCAACGCTCGGTCGGCGTGCGGTCCAGTACGCCGTGATCGAACCGGATCCGGACTCGTTCGAGAGCGAGCAGAACATCGGCGCGGAGGGGAAGTAACGGCTTCGCGCCCGCCGCGCGTGATCTCAGGGATCGAGAAGTCGTTCGAACCGCCGTTGGTGGGCGAGGAAGGCGAACAGTCCGAAGACGAGCACGCCGATCTGGACCGCCTCGATCCGGACGATAAGCGAGATTCCTTCGAACGAGAGTTGCGGCGTGGCGACCGTCCAATCCGTCAGCCAGGCCGACGCGAGCAGTAGCGATGCGCCGACGGCCAGCAACAGCGCGGGAACGAGCGACGTTCGCGCTCGCTTGGACCTCGCTCGAAGGCGGAAGACGCGCCGCTCGAGGAAGAGCTGACCGGTAAGGATTCCGGCGAGTACGACGGTCGCGACGACGATCCCGGTTCCACCGCCGATCCGTTCGGCGGCGAGCAGCCAGACGACCCAGCTACCCGTTAGCAAAACCGCAACGATGAGCCGCCGTGGCTGCAACAGATCTCCCAGTTCGCTGACGGTCGCGCCGAAGACGCCCGCTCGGAGGAGCGAGCCACAGAAGAGAATGCCGAGCCCGGCGAGCGCCGTCGACGTGCTCCGCGAGCCGACGACGAGGCTAAACCAGAGACCGACGGCAGCGGCCTCCACGACGGCCGCAGAAAGCGCCGCAGTCACCCCGACGACGCGTCGACGGGTCGTTCGCCCGAGGACGCCGGGTTGGCGAATGACGCTCATACCACCTCCTCACAATCGATCCCTTTCGTTATGGAAGCCATTAACACGCATTGCGCGGAAGTCGCACCCGTTCGACCGTCGGAATCGGATTTATATGCGGGCAACATGTGGTTTCCAGAACCAGGGGGCCGGTCGCCGGTCACGATGGGAACGTCACGGACGTCTCGTCCCCGCCCCGGCCGCAGGTCCCAGCCAACCGTCGTCGTGGCGACGCCGGGAGAACTGACGGAGTTGATCCGGAGGCGACTGGGGTCGCGGTTTCCGTCGCGTTGCGCCCCATCGGATCGGTTTCCGCAGATCGCGTTCGCGCAATTTCCGGTCGAGGGAACGGCGTCCCACGGCCGTTCGTCCGAGTAGGAGTCAATTACTTCCGATATCGTCGTTCGGTAGCCGGGTGGTAACGGTCGAGAACGCGGGTAGGCCGATCGAAACATTAGACAGAATTATCTGTGGGGATGTGGTCGTGACCGATTATGCCCGAAAACGAACAACAGGACAAAACGCTGTCCGAGATTCTCGTGAAGGAAGCAGTTGGCAAAGGGATGGATTCACCGATGCGAGACTCGATTCTCGAGGCCGTCGAAGAGGCGGATGGCTCCACACCGGGCGGAAAGCGGAGCCTTCCGCTCGCGGGTGTCCTCTTCGGTGCGGGTGCCGTCCTCGGCTTTCTCGCCGGACGCGAGTCGCCCGACCTCGAGGAGACGCCGCTCGAGGACGTACAGGAACCCGATATCATCGAAGACGTCATCGAGGAGACGACGAGCGACGACGCCGAGACGACCGAGATGGAGTCCGAATCAGAAACGGCGGACGACGGCGGCTCGAGTCGCCTGTCGCGCGTCTTACTCGCCGTCGGGCTTCTCGCCGGGGTTGCAGTGCTTCGCCGTCGGCTCTCCGGGGGCGAGGAAGAGGAGTGGGAGCCGATAGAGGAGTTCGAACCCGCGACCGGTGACGAGTTCGACGCAGACGAGGACGAAGACGACGAATCGGAGGCCGAAGAAGCCGAGGCCGAGGCGGGCGAATCCGACGAAACGGAAGAGGAGTGAGCGAGCGGCGCTCGGAGCTGAATAGCCGATAACCGCGATTCGGTCCGTTTTTTCGAACGAATCAGCCGTAGACCCGATCCGTCTATGAGCCGATGGTGGCGGCCGTGCTGACGAAGGAGCTAAGGGGGCGACGCCGACAGTGTGAACCCAATGGAGACGACCCACCGCGTCTTCGTCGGTGACTCACAGGACCTCGAAGAGATCGACGACGCGTCCGTCGAACTCGTCGTCACGTCCCCGCCGTATCCAATGATCGAAATGTGGGACGACCTCTTTACGGAGCTCGATCCCGCCATCGGCGACGCGCTCGAGGCCGGCGACGGACGCGCGGCGTTCGACGCGATGCACGCCCAGCTCGATCGCGTCTGGGACGAACTCGAGCGCGTGCTGGTCGACGGCGGCATCGCGTGTTTGAACGTCGGCGACGCGACCCGGACGGTCGACGGGAGCTTTCGCGTTTACGCCAACCACGCGCGCGTCCTTGAGGCGTTCGAGTCCCGCGGCTTCGACCCCCTTCCCGATATCCTCTGGCGTAAACCAGCTAACAGCGCCGCCAAGTTCATGGGGAGCGGGATGATCCCGCCCAACGCCTACGTCACCCTTGAGCACGAGTACGTGCTGGTCTTCAGGAAGGGTGGCAAGAGCCTGTCGTTCGAGCCGGGTGCCGACCGACGGTACGAGGCGGCGTACTTCTGGGAGGAGCGCAACCGATGGTTTACGGACCTCTGGACCGAAGTGCAGGGCGAACTGCAGACGCTCGAGTTCGCGGACGACGACCTCCGCGATCGGTCGGCCGCGTACCCGCTCGAGATCCCCTACCGGCTGATCTGTATGTACTCGACCTACGGCGACACCGTCCTCGATCCCTTCTGGGGCACCGGAACGACCACGCTCGCGGCGATGTGCGCCGGCCGCCATTCCCTGGGGTCGGAACTCGAGGCGGCGTTTCTCGACCTGTTTGACGATCGGATCGGCGACGTTCCGGCGCTGTCGCGGTCGGTCGGCCGGACGCGACTCGAGCGCCACCGCGAGTTCGTCGAGCGCCGTCGCGCGGAGGGGACGGGATTCGAGTACGAGGCCGACCGCTACGAGACGCCGGTCGTGACCAAGATGGAGCGCGGGATACAGCTCCGCGAGGTGTCGTCGATCGACGCGCTCGAGGACGGCACCGCGCGCGGCTACCGGGCCGAACACGAACCGTTGTCGCTCGAGTGAGCGCACCTGAAATCGCTCGAGTAAGTGCGCCTCGGAACCGCTCGAGCATCGTCGGGCGAGCATCGATCCGCCGTCTCGGGCATTTATGGGAACGGACGCCGAACCAACGGCTATGTCACTCGACGAATACGACGCGGCGCTTGCGGACCTCGAACCGGCCGATGGCGAGGTCGAAACGGCAGCGTTGGTCGTCACCAACGACGTTCTCGTGAAGGCGTTCGCACTCGGTCCGGGCGCGGAACTCGCTCCCCACGAGCACGCCGACAGTACGAACGTCTTTCACGTGCTCGAGGGGACGGTAACCGTAATTCGGGGCGACGAGAGCGAGGCGATCGAAGCCCCCGGCGTCGTCCATCACGAGCGCGGCGACGTTCACGGCGCTCGAAACGAGACCGAGGAGACGGTCGTGTTTACCGCGAGTCTCTGTCCGCTTCCACCGTGAGTAACAACCGCGACTCGTTACACGCCCATCGCACAGGCATCGTGGATCAGGTGTATTTACTTCCAGCGGCTACTATCACACTTGCACACATAGCGCATCCATGGACACCGATATCGACCTCGATCGGTTCGACTCGAGACGGTCGACCGTCTACGCCAACCGAGGACTGGTCGCGACGAGCCAGCCACTCGCCGCGGAGGCGGGGGTTTCGATCCTCCGGGACGGTGGGAACGCCTTCGACGCGGCCGTTGCGACGGCAGCCGCGCTCAACGTCGTCGAGCCGACATCGACCGGGCTGGGCGGCGACGTCTTCGCGCTCTACCGGACCGCGGACGGCGAGGTCGGTGCGCTGCGCTCGTGTGGCCACGCGCCGGCCGACGCGACGATCGAAACCGTAACGACCGCACTCGAGGAGACCGACGAGGAGACGCTCGAGGGGTACTACCCCGAGTCGCGCGGTTACGCCGTCGACGGCGGAGCGAGCGCCGACGAACTGGGAATGCCCTTCCTCGGCCCCCACGCGGTGACGGTTCCCGGCACGGCTCGCGGCTGGGAGGCCACGGTTCAGCAACTGGGCCGGCTCTCGCTGGGAGACGTACTCGAGCCGGCGATCCACTACGCGATCGAGGGGTATCCCGTCTCGCCGGTCATCGCCCACCACTGGCGAGGGGCCGAGACGCTGTTTACGGCCGACCACGCCCGCGAGGCGTACCTCTTCGACGGCGAGAGCCCGGCTCCCGGGGAGACCGTCACGCTCCCGCGATTGGGCGAATCGATGCGGAAGATCGCCGAACACGGCGCTGACGAGGTCTACGAGGGGTCGATCGCGGACGAGATCGTCGACGAAGTCCAGTCCGCTGGCGGCTTCATGAGCCGCGACGACCTGGCCGGCTTCGAACCCGAGTTCGTCGACCCCGTTAGCACGACGTACAACGGGACCGAGGTGTACGAACTGCCGCCGAACAATCAGGGCCTCATCGCGCTCGAGGCGCTGAACATCGCCGAGGAGACCGGCGCTGGTGAACACCCCTACGACTCACCCGAGCGCGTACACGCCTTCGTCGAGGCAGCGAAACTCGCGTTCGTCGACGGCCACCGCTACATCACCGATCCCGCATACGAGCACGTCCCGCCGCTGGCCTCGACGGCCTACGCTCGAGAGCGCGCCCGGGCGATCGACGAGACGCCGATTCGGAACCCAGCGGTCGGCGTCCCGAACGCCACCGCTGAGGACGCGGACACCGTTCTCCTGACCGTCGGGGACGAAGAGGGAAATCTCGTCTCCTACATCAACTCCCGGTTCGCCGGCTTCGGAAGCGGGCTGGTCGCCGGGAACACCGGGATCGCACTCCAGAATCGCGGCGCGTCGTTCTCGCTCGATTCCGATCATCCCAACAGCTTAGAGCCCGGGAAGCGACCGTTTCACACCCTCGTTCCCGCTATCGCGAAGCTCGAGGAGGACGACTGGCTGGCCTTCGGCGTCATGGGCGGCTACATGCAGCCCCAGGGCCACGTTCAGGTGCTCTCGAACCTCGTCGATTACGGGATGAATCCACAGGCAGCACTCGATATGCCGCGCTGGCGTTACCGCGAGGACGGCACGCTCAGCGTCGAAGAGCGACTGCCGAACGCGGCCGAGCTCGCGCGAATGGGCCACGAAGTCGGCGTCCTGCCGCCGGTCATGTTCGGTGGCGCACAACTCGTTCGCCACCGAGGCGAGACCCTCTCCGGAGCCACGGAACCCCGGAAGGACGGGGCCGCAATCGGCTACTGATTTGCCGCCCGTCACGCGTTTATTGAACCTGCAATCAACACGAGGTTTTTATTCGTGCCGGCCCCATCGGGCGTATGAACCGCGGTCTCGAGAACCCCGAGACGACCCCGGTCCGAGCCCTCGCGATCGGGTCGTCGACGTGGCTCCGGCGGGCGACGACGGCGCTCGAGAACGGGGACATCACCGTTCGGGGTCCGCTCGAAACGCCGTCCGAGCTCGAGGACGGACGGCTCGATGCGACGGACTGTGTACTCACGGACGAGCGAGAGATTCTCGCCGCGACCGATGAAACCTGTCCGGTCGTCTACGCCGTCGATTCGGCGGATTGCGAAGCGATCGATCGACTGCAGTCGGCGGGCGCGACGTCGGTGGTCTCCAAATCGACGGTCGCGGAGCCAGCGGTACTCGCACACCAGATTCAACAGGCCGTTCGGCTCGTTACAGCGCGCCGGGCGCGCACGCGGCAGGAAACGTGGTATCAGGCGCTGCTCGATCAGTCGTCGGATCTCCTGCTCGTCATCGACGCCGACGGGACGATCGCCGCCGTCGGTCCGTCGGTCGAACGGGTCAGCGGGTACGACGCGGACGCGCTGCTCGGCAGCCAGATCACGGACTACGTTCACCCGAACGATACGCCGGCAGTTCGGTCCGAGTTCGACGACATCTGTTCGCGCGAATCCGGCGCGACGGCGACCATCGACTATCGCTGCCAGCACGCCAACGGCTCGTGGTACATCCACGAAACGGAGATCACGAACCGGCTCGAGGACGACGATATCGGCGGCGTCGTCGCCTCGATTCGGGACATTACGGACCGTCATCAGGTCCAACAGGAACTGGACGAATCGTTCAAACGAGTGTCCGATGCGTTCTTCTCGCTCGACTCTGAGTGGCAGTTTACGTACGTCAACGACCGGGCCGGCTCCCTCCTCGACATCGAGCCGTCGGACGCCCTCGGACGATCGATCAGCGATCTCTTTCCGGCTCTCCGGGAAACGGCCTTCGAGGACGCGGCAGTCGAGGCGATGCAGACGCAAGAGCCCGTCTCTCTCGAGCGATACTACGAGCCGGACAGTCGCTGGTACAACGTCCACATCTATCCCTCCCTGTCCGGAATCTCCGTCTACTTCCGCGACGTCACCGATCGGATCGAGCGCGAACGGGAACTGGAAGAACGAACCGAACGGCTCGAGGCGGTCGTCCAGAACGTTCCCGTCGTCCTCTTCGTGTTCGACGGCGACGGGACGATCACGCTCGCGGAGGGGCGGGCGCTCGAACGCATCGAGACGTCCTCCGGCGACATCGTCGGCGAGTCGCTGTTCGACGTCTTCGAAGATCGACCCGCGATTCGAGCCGATTTGCGGGCCGCGCTGGACGGACAGGCGACCCATTCGCCGATCGTCCTCGAGGATCGAGTGTTCGAGACGTGGTGTCGACCGATCACCGCGGACGGCAGCGTCGAGCGAGTTATCGGGACCGCCGTCGACGTGACGGAGCGCGCCCAGTACCAGGAGGCGTTGAACGCCCTGCAGGAGGCGACCACCCACCTGCTGACCGTCGAATCGAAGCAGGCCGCCTGTGAGTACATGGTCGACGTAGCAACCGACGTCCTCGATCTCGAGAGCGTCGTCTACCGCTTCGACGAGCAGCGAAACGAACTCGTTCCGACGGCGTACTCACACGGTCTCGAGGCAGCAATCGGAACCCCGCCGCAACTACAACCCAATGGGAGCATCGCGTGGGAGACGTTCATCACCGAAACGCCGGCCCGATTCGACGACGTCAGGGAATCGAAGCGAGTGTACGACCGGACGACGGCCGCCCGGAGTGGGCTCTACATTCCGATCGGCGAACACGGCATCCTCATCGCTCACGATCCAGCGCCGGGCCAGTACGACGAGAACACGTTCGAACTGGCCAAGCTGTTCGCCGCGACGGCGGAAACTGCACTCGATCGGATCGGTCGCACGCGCCGTCTGCACGGGCGCGAACGCGAACTCAAACAGCAAAACACGCACCTCGAGCGACTGAACGACGCGAACCAAATCCGCCAGGACATCGAACAGTTGCTCCTGATGGCCGACTCCCGGACCGAGATCGAACAGGGAATCTGCGACCGACTCGCCGCGCTCGAGGCCTGTTCGTTCGTCTGGATCGGCGAACCGGACCCGAGCGGGAATCAGCTCAACAGCCAGGCTCAGGCCGGACTCGAGCGGGGCTACCTCGATGCGATCACGGTCACGACGGTCGACGATTCGGCGGCCGAACCGACGGGGCGCTCGGCGCGCACGCAGACTCCAGTGTACGTCGAGAACGCCGCTGACTCGGTTCGCGATGGCACGTGGCGGGCCGAGGCGCTCTCTCGAAACATTCAGTCGGTGTACACCGTTCCGCTCGTGTACGACGGCTTCCTCTACGGCGTGTTATCACTCTACAGCGACGACCGAGACGCCTTCGATGGGCCGCTTCGCTCGATGCTCGCCGATCTCGGCGAGACCATCGGCTACGCGATCGACGCCGTCAAACGGAAACCCACACTGGGGGTTGATGGCATCGCTACGATCGAACTCGAACTCGAACTCGAGGGAGACTCGCCGCTGTGTCGACTCGCCGAGCGATTGGGTTCGCGCGTCGAGTTCGAGGGAGCAACGCTCCGGGCCGACGGCTCGCCGACTGTGTTCGTCGTAACCGATAGCGCGGTCTCCAGCGACGCCGCTGACGACCTCACCGATATCGAGGGCGTTCGTACCATCTCGGTGATCGCTGAAACCGATGCGGAAACGCTGTTGCAACTCCAGTGTACGGAGCCGTTCCTCGGCACCGTCGTCGACTCTCACGGCGGAACGCTTCGCTCGTTCGTAACCGACGGATCGGAGACGAGAGCGATCATCGACGTCCCGGAAACGATCGAGATCAGGGGCGTGCTGTCGGGCCTCAGCCGCCGCGGATTCGCCGCGTCCCTGATCGCCCGGCGCGAGCAGTCGACGGACGATCCGTCGGCGATCGACATCTCCGCTCGGAACGCGCTACTCGAGCGGCTGACCGACAGACAACGGGAGGTCGTCCAGACGGCCTACCACGGCGGGTTTTTCGAGTGGCCGCGCCAGACGACCGGCGAAGGACTCGCCGACTCGCTTTCGATCTCTCCGCCCGCCTTCCACAAACACGTCAGAGCCGCCGAACAGAAGCTCTTTACCGCGCTGTTCGACGGCTCGTCGTAACGTGGTTAACTGTTTAACCACAGATCTCATTGCCGGTTATACAGTTAACAGTCAGGTTCTTTACGACCACTCGTGAAGGTCGAGTCGTCTTTCCATAGACCGCACTGGGGGTGCGCAGAACTAATGACTGAAATGACTTCACGATCACCGTCCGTATCAACGGAAGAACAATACACAGTACAATACGATCGACTCGATAACGAACCACTCAGCGTCGCCGTCGTCGAGGCCGTCGCGGCGTTCTGTAACGAAGAGGTGACGGGGCTCGATCCGCTTCACTACACGATCAACGCCGACGCGCTCGAGCGGTTGTTCGAACCGCGGGCGAACGGACTCCGAACCGGGGGATTGGTGACGTTCGAATACAACGATTGTCAGGTAACGATTACTGCTGATAGCGAGATTACCGTCACGTCGGTGTAACTCGAGCGTTCCTCTTCTACTCTCAGCGGTATGTCGCCGGGATAACTCGCCAGTTCGTTCTCGAGGACGTACACGAACAGAATGGCTGACAGCGCCTGCTACATCGAACCGCTGTCACCAGCCAAGACCGTCCACGCGGTATCTCGTTCGGCTGGACTCACGCCGGAGTTTTCACTCGCCGTCCGAATCGAACGCCGGTCGCTCGAGAACGCGTCGCCCAAAAGCGGGTCTACAGTATCTGACGGGACCGACTGTCGCGTGGAATCAATCCCCGTGAGCGTCTTCCGTCGAATCCACGCCCGAATTCGAGTCGGTGGTTTGCTCTGCCGGACGGATTTCGACCGCCCCCGCTCCGTTGACCTGCACCGTGTATCCGTAATAGGTAAACTCGACCACGACCGTGTCGACGCTCGAGCCGTGGTCGCTCGACGCGATCAGTCGGTCGAGCGCGTCGGGATCGATGACGTCGTGTAGCGGCGTCTCGAGGTCTATCGGTGCGATCCGCTCGGCTGTTGCGATCTGTGTAACGATGCTGTGACTCGGTGGTACCCCCGTACCCATACACGCCATGGCACTCTATGGCACATAAAACTGGTGAATGGTACGGTGGACGAAGTGGCTCCTACTCCACGCTAAGACGGTCTTATCGACGTCCAAAACGGTTATTAGAGTATTACCGGGATGGGAGATACTGCCGGTCAACGGCAACGACTTCTTTCCTGTGATCGATTCGAGAAGCGGGTGTTCGACGGCACCGATCCGGTTCGTTCACGCACACCACTCGAGGCGCATCCAGAGAGGGCTGCGAACCTCCGGAAGAGTGAAGCTCTTCAGTGCCCTCGATCGTTCGCGACGCTTACTCTCGAGGACCCGGGAACGCTTCTCAGTCTCGCCACTCACGTTCGGTTCGTGGCGTCTTTGAGAAGCATGCCCGGGAAGGGATCCAAACCCGATCTTCACATGCCCACTCTTATAGTATAAGTTATGACCGCGAACCCGGAACAGTCGATTAAGCGACTCCGCGAGCGCATCGACAGCGTCGAAGATATGAGTCAGGATGATGCCGAAGCGCTCCGACGAATGTCCGACCAGATCCGTATCCTCGGTCCGTCGAAGTACGGTGACTTCGCTCACGACAAGTACCTCATGCGTGCAGTGAAGATGGCCCAAGAAGTCGGTGGTCTCGCAGACGCCCTCGAGGACCGCAGCGCTGCCGAACAACTCGTCGCTTGGATCAACACCGAGAAGGCCAACTCTCCGGAGACCAACAAGGACTATCGCGTTACTCTCCGCCAGTTCGGAAAGCTCGCCAGCGACGACGACGTCGACGAAATCCCCGAGAGCCTCGAGTGGGTCCCTGGTGGCTACCCCAGCAACTACGATCCGGCTCCCGATCCCAGCGACATGCTCCGATGGGAAGAGGAAATCCTGCCAATGATCAATGCATGTGCGAACCTTCGCGATCGCGCCCTGATCGCCCCCTGATCGCCCTCGCCTGGGATCTCGGACCCCGGCCCTACGAATTGTTCGACCTCACACCGAAGCAAATCTCCGACCACAAGTACGGGCTGCAGGTCACCGTCGATGGAAAGACTGGACGCCGCTCGCCCGTCCTGATCCCGTCGGTCCCATACGTCAACCGCTGGCTCGAAGTCCACCCCGGCGATCGTGACGATCCGTTGTGGTGCAACCTCTCGACTGGCGACTCGGTCACGAACAACCGCATACGCGACATCCTGAAAGAGAAGGCCCGAAAGGCCGATGTTGAGCGGCCGGTCACGCCCTCGAGCTTCCGGAAGTCCTCGGCGTCCCATCTCGCCAGTCAAGGCGTCTCCCAGGCTCATCTCGAGGATCACCACGGCTGGACGCGTGGATCCGATATCGCATCCCGGTATATCAGCGTCTTCGGCGACGCCAACGACAGAGAGATCGCAAAGGCCCACGGTATCGACGTCCAGGAAGACGAACACGAGGACCTCGCCCCGCTTGTCTGTCCCCGGTGCGATCGGGAGACACCCCGGGAGAACGATGTCTGTGTGTGGTGTGGCCAGGCGATGACGCAACGAGCCATCGACGAAGACGACGAACTCGAGCGTCGATGGATGGAGTCCGCTGGCGCGGTCGCCGAGATCGAGGATCTCACCCTCGACGACGTCATGGAGGCGAAGGACGCCGTCGACGAGAACGCTGCTCTCCGGCAGCTGCTGCTGGGAGACGACTGACGACATCAGGTGTCTCCCCCATCGCCATCAGCGATCTCGAGGATCCGTTCGATATCGTCCGAGATCGGGAGGTCAGCATCGGCGATTCGATCGAACAGATCGCGCTTCTCTTCGACGGTCTCTGCGGCTTTTTATTCGGGATTTGCGGGAGTCTTTGTGGTACTCATTCGTCGCTCACCAATTGGTCGCGGATGTAGCGTTGTTCGTCTCGCGAGCGATTCGACAGCGGGATGCACGTCGCCAGCGTGCCGTCAGGGCACGCCAATAGGATCTGTCCCGTCACCTCGTGGTAGCGAGCGAACCGTGCTGGTGGCTTGATCGATGGGTAGTCGACCGGAACGGCTTCGAGCCACGCGATTCGCGGGTTGAGATCCGGTCGGTTGGAACGTTCACTCCACATGCGGTGGCAGTGACCGGAGACTTCGATGTCCTCGTAGCTCGGGGACTGGGTGACGGTGCTCATGCCGCGTTCACCCCAAGGGCGATCGCGGCAGTGAACACCATCCCGACGACCAGGACGAGCAATCCGAGCGCTCGCGGATCGATCAATCCTCGGTCGGATGGGACATCGGAGACGTCACCGTAGCAACCGAGTGCAACCGTGATTGTTCGCGCACGTCCGCGAGTGACGCCGATCTCATCGGCGACGTCGCCAAGGCCGTAGTGTTCATCGACGGCTGCTTCGACATCGTCAGGGCCCACTCCATCGGGGAGTGCGACCTCGATCTCATTATCGCCTTGAACGTCATCGACGCCGTCGACGGTGATCTCTTCGGCGTCGGTTTCCTCCTGGACGTCGTCGCCGGATCCATCGTCGTCCGCAGCGTCCTCCTCGAGGTCGACGTCTGGTGCCTCTGACAACTCCGTGGTGTCGCCCTCGGTGGAGGTGCCGCTCTCGCCGACGGGCTCGAACTGCACGAGATCACCGCGTTTCTGTCCGCCTGGGTGACGACGGAGTTCGAGATCCTGATCACCTTCAACAGCTGCGACCGCGAAGGTCGATCCGTAGCCGCCCTCGACGAGGACCTCTCGAGTCGTCCAGGTCTCGCCAGTCGCGCCGATCCATTCGACGTGATCGACATCCGTGACTTCGTAGGGGCTCGCCCACTCGTAGTTTCGGACAGCCAGGTGGACGTCGTCTCCTTCGTCGACGGCGAAGACGCCCTCGAGGACGTCGGCAGTCTCGGTGCTCATTGCGAACCACCGCTCTTGTGGTCGGTGTCCGGCTGTAGTGAACGGCCATCGCCGATTAATCCACCAACATAACGGGGGACCAGACTGATTCGTCTCAGATCGTTAGAAACAGATCGCTGAATGTTGTCTAGATGTCCTAATTGTGATGACGGGTTGGGTGAGAAGCTCGAAAAGTATGTCTCTGATGGAGAGACAATAGCGGACTTCGCTTGTCCGAAGTGCGGCCACGAGTGGTCGCTGTCGATCTGACCTAGCCAGATATCTACATTTTGAGTGAACCGTTCAGTGCCGCTCGAGGCAGTACTGGAGCCAGTCATTGTGACTCACCCCGCTCGCGTTCGAAACGCGCTGGGTCAGCATCCGCGCCGATCGCGATCCCGTCGTCGGTCGCGACGATCGTCTCGCGGCGGAACACTTCCTCGAGACCACCGGCAGAACTGTGGTCTGCCGAAGATCCCGAATCGTCGATTCGCTCACCGCCGTCGGCTCGGAGCTCGCTCGCCGTCGCGAACTCGCCGCCGTCTGGGACGGTCGTCTCGGCTTCGTCGGCCTCGAGGTACTGTTCGCAGGCGTCGCAGGTGTGAGTCTCGTCGAGGTGCCGTGGGTCGTCCTTGACGTCGGCCACGGGAGTCTCGAGGAGTTCACCGCAAGCCGCAGCGTGGCTCGAGCCCTCGAAATACATCGAGGCGTGCCAGGTCTCTTCGATATCCTGGACCCAGCAGTAGACGCCGTCGTCAGTCTGGGTGCTGGTGTGATCCGATGGGGTTCCGTGTCGGTCCATCATCGAACAGTCCTTACAGACGCGACGACCGGGAGCGGTGTTCATCCCGCACTCGGCGCACTTACTCGGCATCGTCACCCTCCGCTGGTTGTGCGATCAGGAGGTCCTCGTCACCGTCGTCGACGAGGATCAGTCCGGCGGTAGTCTCGAGATCGGCTACTGACCGGTCGACGGCTCCGACGACCTCGTAGCGGGTGGTCATGCGTCCACCTCGCTGGGATCGAATACTCGTGCCCACGAGAGCTGGACGTAGTCCTCCCGACCGTCACCGGCCGATCGCCAGCCGTCCGTGTGCTCGCGTCGGAGATCGTCGACAACCGACGCGGTCATCACACACATTGCGATCACATCGCGGTCGTGGGGTGCACAGACGGCGAAGAGATAGACGCCCTCCATCTCGAGGAGGGCGTTGTGTTGCCCACGCCGAATGCTGAATCGGCCGCGGCGTTGACGCTCGCCGTAGACGACGCCGGCGCTTTTGATCTCGGTTTGTGTGCCGACATCCAGCACGTCGACACCGTAGATCGGGAGCTGGTCGGAGGGTTCGATGACGGCCTCGGCGATCGAGTCGTAGTGGTCGGCTTCTGTATCGGCGACGTACCGAAGCTCGGGAACGAGATCGAGCACTGCGGTCTCGGCGCGGTCGCCGGCCTGACGTGCGACGGCCAGCTGGGAATCGGGTGTGGAGGTCATTCCGACTCACCTCCGTCGTCTATATCGACTTCGCGAAGCTTCCGCGCGTTCGCCCCATGGACGTCGCTTGTTTGGACGG
Source organism: Natronorubrum halophilum (assembly GCF_003670115.1). NCBI lineage: Archaea > Methanobacteriati > Methanobacteriota > Halobacteria > Halobacteriales > Natrialbaceae > Natronorubrum > Natronorubrum halophilum. The sequence goes on along the minus strand of NZ_QQTY01000005.1, from coordinate 105,942 downwards.
CGTATTCGCGCTCGATCTGCTCCCTACCCGCCTCGAGTGCGTCTGATTCGATTGCCTCGACGACGCTCTCGTAGAGGTGTCGCTCGGCCCAGACGCACACCTGATGGCGGCCATCAGGTAACTCCGTCTCGTGCTGTACGGTGTCAACAGTGACGCCGTACCCCTCTTTGATCTGCTTGCGAGCGGTCTCCTCGGCTTCGTCAACGGAGTCAGCGTGGACGCGTGGGGTGTACTCGATATCGGCAGTGACCGATACCTCCCATTCCCAACCCGTCATCGCGCACCCTCCTCGCTGACTGCCCAGCGGCTCGTGAGCCACGCGTCGTCGCCCTCGCCGTTGATGGTGTAGCGACCGGTCGAGGTCAGCGACCCGACAGGCCGGTCGTGGCGGTCGTTGTATGCCTCTTTTCCGGCCTCGTCGAAGCGTCGCGTGATATCCTCTCGAGCAGCGCGTCGGGTGTCGTGCTCGAGTTTCGCCGCGTCGTGTCTCTTGCACGCTGCTAAGAACACCATCGCTAATTGGTAGTTAGAATGGTGTTCAGTTCGCACGTGTAGTGTTCGTGTGTTTCACGCCAAAACACGTCTGAATAATGGTATTTCAACAGAGCCGGGAAAGCGTGTATCACCCGCTTGTTCCGATGTCACTACTCGATCCCGCGTCTGTCCACATGTGATGTTTCGAGTAAACGGGGGAATTAATCCGTGAGATCCTCGTTTTTGCCATGGTCCGTCAATGACCCAGGAAATCCAAACTGTCTCGACCGAAACAGCATTACGGATAGTGGCAGATACGTGTCGGCGATCAATCCTCTCCCAGTTGATCGACAGCGAGGAAACCATGGTTACAATGAATACCCTCGTCGATCGCATCTCTCCCGAGAACCCCCCTCCGAAGACTACTGCAACTCACGCTGACTCCCTTCTCATCGACGTACAACACCTCCATCTCCCGAAACTCGAGGATGCCAATTTGATCGAGTACAACCCGCATACGAAGATGATCCGGTATACCCCTAACGAACGCGTCGAAAGGGTGCTCCGATTCGCCACCGAAGGTATAGAATAGAAACTCAAAACGGCGGGAGCCTTTTGCCCTCACCAGGTCAATTGTTACCATGGCGAGTTTCGAGGAGGAGCAGGCCGAAGCCGAGGCGCTTGACCGGTTGCAAGATCTCGGGTTGTCCCAGTACGAGGCTCAAACGCTGATCAATCTCATACGGCTCGGGACGGGAACCGCACAAGATATCAATCAAATCAATGGTGTCCCCCGGACTCGCGTGTACGAATCGGCGGAGCGACTCCACGAGTTGGGATTCATCGACATCCAGCACACGACGCCGCGAAAGTTTACCGTGACCTCCGAGGAGACGCTCATCCGACTGCTCACCGTCAAACACGAGAACACGATTACCGAACTCGCGGAGTGTCTGAAGGAGATCGGCCCCACCCAGCCACAACGCGAACAGTTCGGCGTCTGGACGGTCACTGGACAGGAGGCGGTGTCGTCCCGCGTTGAGGAGTTCATCGCCGACGCTGACGAGCAGATCGTTTACATGACTATCGACGAATTGCTCACCGACGAACAACTCGACAGGCTTCAGGCTGCCGCGGAGCGTGGTGTCGAGATCTACTTGGCGGGGATTTCCGAAGAAGTCCAGGAACGTATCCAGGAAACGGTGCCGGAAGCCGAACTGTTCGAGACTCTCTGGGAGTGGGAGGAGACGCCCGCCGGAAGCCTGCTGATCACCGACGAAGAGACGGCGCTCGTGAGCGCGCTCGTGGACGATATCTCCACGAGCGAAGACATCGAGGAGACGGCGATTTGGGGTGCCGGCGAACGAAATAGTCTCGTCGTCGTCCTGCGGGCAATTTTCACCTGGCGGCTCAACGGGAACCAGTCGTCGTAAGGCTACTCAATCATTCACTCAGAGACTCACACGATGCTTTTGTTTCTCGGCTCCGTACGAAAAGTATGGTCGCAGAACGAGACGGTGCCGATAAATCTGCGGATACATGCGAGTCACTATTTTGCCGAACGTACGATTGGTCAGCTACAGCGGCAAGTACGGCCACGATCACCGCCCTCGCAACGCTCGAAGAGGTTGATCCGGTGGAACTCTCCGATGTTCTCGATACCACACTGTATGATCACGTCGATCCCGAAGCGCTAGACACGCTTGTCGCTGGCGAAGAACGCGTCGACCTGTCGTTCCTGATCGATGACTATCGAGTGCGAATCGGCGGTGAGGAGTTGACGATTACTCGCCAGTGCGATCGCTAACGATCTCCTCGCGATCAATTCGCACATACAGTGTATATGTGTTTTACGACGAAATGCGGCTAAACAATAGCATTCCAATAGAGCCAACTAATCCAGTTCTACAGGTTCTCTCAGGTCGAACTCAACAGGCGCTTCTAGCTCAGAATCAACCGCTTCGTACACTGTCGCGTTCGTTTCGCCGGGCATTCTGATCAGGTCGTAGTCCTCCATCTTGCTCAAGTAGTTCCCAGCTTGCCGCCACGTGACTGGATCGTTGTCTCGACCGGCGATCGCCTCCTGGTGCTCGAGGTAGGCGCGTTTCATTTTGACGCCACCGGTCGGCCCGACTGCGCGTACGAGCTCGTACAATCGCTGGTGTGTCACCGGCAACGACTGCAGGTTCGCCTCCCGAATCTTCGCTTTCGCCCGCTCGAATGAATCGGCGACGTCAGACTCGTGGATAGACTCGTGTCCACGCTCGCCGGCAAGCTCCGCAGCAGCCAGCACGGACTTGATCGCCCACCGGGCCACCCCACCTGTCTCGTCGGCGATCCACTCGAGTTGATCAGTGCTGACGGGCCGTCCGATCAGGCCGTGTTCCACACGAGGCTCGAGGATGTCGACCAACTCGGGAACGTGGTATTTCCGATAGTCGATCTGGCTATCACCACGAAAGCGCGGTCGGAGATCCCGGTCGACGCGATTGAGCCACTCGTTCTCCGAGTGTGTGATCGCGATGACCGAGACCAACTCGATCGAGAGCAGATCCTCGAGGACGTCCAGGTCGGGAATGACGTCCGCCTCGTCGAGTACGATAATATAGGGTTCGTCGACGATCTTCTCGAGCGTCTGGACGAGCTCGCTGCGCGGCTGGTTGCGCTGGACGACCGTCCCTGCCGGATACTTCTCGACGGCCTCGTGGATAATCCCGTTGGCTGTCTGCCCCGAGCACTCGAGCAGCGCCGAGCTGACAGCAGCGCGTTTGCGGAGATCGCGAAGCATCCACCGAGCCGTTGCAGTCTTCCCGACGCCGGACGGGCCGTGGATGAGGATATCGTGTGCGCGATCACCGGCCGTTGCGGGCTTGAGCAACCGCGAGAGCGAGTTGAGTTCCTCGTTTCGATGGAGGATATCAGTCGGATACGCGTCGTCGAACACCCACCGATCTTTAATCATACGTGATTGTTTTCGGTGGTGATATAAAAGGCGTAACGGGCGTCATTTCGGAACAGCATGGGGGCTGTTTCCGATATTTCCGATAAGCAGTCGGCTACGGTCTGTTAAAATCCTTGACCGATGACGGTTATTCAAAGTCGTGCTGAATATAGAGGATACAGTAAGCACTACACACTCGTTTATTTCGACAGCGTCTGTCCGAATTGACTGGTAGGACTGTGGTGCGTACTGTTATGATGTTCTCCAGTACATGACACTCAGATTACGCCGTCACCATCACTCCTTATGGAGCGAGGAGGTGTATCTCCTCTATGACCGATTCGAGTAGCGACGAGTTCGACCCAACAGCACCAGACCAACGGGAAATCGGCCGCGAAATGGTCGACGACAGTACGGACTCGGTTCGGTGATGGCCCACGCCTATCGCGGAGAGATAGACCGAGTGGGGACATGGCGGCAGCGCCTTGACGAGTCGACGACGTGGGCGGTGACGCTGATGGCAGCAATCTTGACGTGGGCGTTTTCAAGTGCCGATAACCCACATTATATCTTGCTGATTGGGATCATTGTCGTTACCATCTTTCTGGGCATCGAAGCACGGCGGTATCGGGACTACGATGTCTTTCGCTCTCGTGCTCGAGTCATCCAAGAGAACTTGTTCGCAAACGCCCTCGATCCGTCCCAAGGCACTGAAAGTCACGACTGGCGAGCGGAACTGAGCAAGGACTATCGCAGGCCGACGCTGAAAGTTTCGTTATACGAAGCACTCGCAAACCGGCTCCGGCGTGTGTACCTTGCTCTGCTCAGTGTGCTATTTGTCGCGTGGGTCTTCAGGATTACAGCGTTCGCGCCGCGCCAAGACTGGCTGACAACCGCTGGAATCGCCCGTATCCCCGGGATTGCTGTGGTTGCCGTTATGGGTGTGTTCTACGTCGTACTGCTGAGCGTCACCTTCTGGCCCCGCGAGCGCCATGCCAAGGGTGAATTCCGTGAAGGGGACCCGGGCGACTGGAAAGAGACAGACCGATAAATCCGTTCTCCGTATAATGTACCATCTCGGTAGTGGAACGGGATATAGAGGGCTGGAGTACCTACTAGTAGTGATGGCCGAATCAGAAGTGACCCGCTGGGAGTACGAGACGCTTCGCCCACCGCGCGATGAGACCCAAAAAGAAGCAGAGGATCCGAAAGCAGAGTTGAATCAACTCGGTGCAGAGGGCTGGGAGTTTGTGGAGACGATCGACTACGAAGGAGGCGGCACCAAGTATCTCGTTTTTAAGCGACCTGCCCAATCGAGTGAGCCAGTATGACTGACGAGACCGACATCAGTACGGCCAACACGATGCGTGAGCGCTCGGGCGAGAGTCGGATAAAACTCTGGATGCTGCTGCGCGCGAACCGCCTTCTCGTCTCCACCATCCTGACCAGTGCCGTGTTCGTCGCATTCGTAATCGCCGTCGCCGTCCTCTATCCATCGTTTTCACGGCAAATCGAGTCCGGCGACATGATCGACACGATGTTCTCGACGATGATCACGGTCATCGTGACTGGGACGACACTCGTCGTCACGATCGGTCAGCTCGTCCTCTCCCAGGAGAACGGCCCGCTCGGCGATCAACGCGAGCGTATGGCCAGTTCAATGGATTTCCGGGACTTTACTGAAGAATTAATCGGGTCGCCGAGTCCTGCCGATCCATCCGAATTCCTCCGGCAGATCATCGGAATCTCGGCACAACGGACTACGACTCTTCGAGAGTCTATTGGCAAGCATGATGACGAGAACCTCCGAGAAGAGGTCGATGAATTTGCTGAAAGCGTCACTGGGAACGCTGACACGGTACGTGATCAGCTTGAGGGTGCGCAGTTCGGCTCGTTCGATGTGTTATTCGCCGCACTGAATTTCAATTATAGCTGGAAAATCTTCCAAGTTGAACGTCTCGCGAACGAATACGAAGAGAGCCTCACTGAGGAAGAACACGGCTTGCTTGACGACCTCAAAACAGCGCTGTCTCTTTTTGGTCCGGCGCGCGAACACATCAAGACGCTGTACTTCCAGTGGGCACTCATCAACATGTCTCAGATGATTCTCTATGCTGCAGTCCCGGCACTGGCCGTTGCGGGTATCATGATCACAACCGTCGATGCGGGGGCGTTCCCGGGAAGTACACTCGGTTTCGATCACATCATCCTCGTTGTGGGCGGTGCGTTTGCGGTGACGCTCGTTCCATTCATGCTGTTCGTCTCCTACGTCCTTCGCATCCTCACCATAGCGAAACGGACACTTGCCATCGAGCCGCTGATCCTTCGCGAATCACAACGCTAAGATCCGACGCAGTATCTTGTTCCTCTGTCTCTACCAATTCGTCTTCTCACCAACGGCTGAGATATCAGTGACCGATACGCGCCCTGTATTCAGCACGCTGTTTATATCATCCGTTGAGGATTTCAACAGAGCCAAATTTGACAGAGCTTCTGCGTCTACTCGCCGATCGCGACGCCGTCAGCAGTCTCGAGGGTGACGTCGGCGACGATCTCCTCGCCAGTGATCCGCCAGCGTCCACGCCGCTTTTCGTACGTGATCCGATCCCAACCACCAGCTGACCGAGGCTCGAAGACGACCTTCCGGGGCCGGCCGCGTGGAGGATTATATCGAACGGCGAACGGCTCGCGCCGGTCACTCATTGTCAGCCTCGAGGAACTCGGCGATCGCCCGGCAGCGCTCGGCGACCTTCTCGTCGGTCAGCGGACGTTCGAACGTGAGCGTCATCGCAACCTCGTCACCACTGGCCGCCATCACGCAGACACCTCCTCCCAGACACCGGCGCGCTCGGCGGCGTCTTGATGCTCCTGCAACCACTCTCGGGCCTCGTGCACCGCGGGCTCGATCTCTTCGTCGTCTGTGTACTCGGTCCACTCGCCTTCGCGCTGGGCAACCGTTGCACAGATCTCGGCGACCAACGCTTCGAGGTGCATCTCGAGCGCGCCGGTCAGTTCCCCGACGGCGCTGCCAGCATCGAGGCTGGTGTCGTCATCCCAGCCGTATCGTTCGTCGGCTTCGTCGGCCGCACACTCGGCGTTCGCGATCGCCTCGGCGTAATGGTAGACAAGATCGTCGCCGTCGTCGACCGAGTGCATCCAGTCCTCGAGCACCCGCGAGTCGAACGCCTCGATGAACGTGCTCCGCGCCTCGCTGAGACGCTTCCGTCCGCGGTAGCTGAGTTGTGCCATCAGGCATCACCCCCATCAGCGGCGGGCTGAACCGCACGGAGTTGGTCGCTCCACTCGTCGGCGTGCTCAAGAACCTGATCCATCTCTGTGGCCGCGTGGGCGGCGTTGCGACCCTTGGCCTTGATTTTGATCTCGTCTTGATCCCGCGTTCCGCTGCCGCGCTTGATCTTCGCAGTGATCGAGACGCCCGTGTGGATCTGCTCGCGCGTGTCGATCTCCGATTCGCCGCTCCCGTCAGCCCGGACCTCCTGGCCCGCGACTGCCTCGGCCTCGCGGGCAAGCTCGAGATCACGCTGGCCCTGGCGTTCGCGAGCGTCCGCGGCTCGGGCCTGGAGCTTGCGTCGGTCGACGACCTTGGCACAGTGATTGCACAGTCCGCGAGCATCGAGTGGGCGGGGAGCATCGCAGCGATCGCAGCCGTTGAGGTCTCTGCCAGCGATCATGTTCAGATCGCCTCCTGGAGGATGTCCTGCATCCTGTCGACCGCCGAGACGGGGCGCTCGCCCCAGCTACTCTCGTCCCCGTCGCCGATCTCCTGATCGATGAACTGGATCCAGCGCCGGACGTCGTCGCCGCCAGCGCCGTTCGATGCGAGCAGGATCCCTTCCGAATGCAGGATCGGGCCGCGAAGCGAGAACACCGGCACCGCGCCAGAGTCATCGCGTTCTGCGCGGGACTTCGTGACGATGATGCACTCGAGTTTTCGGTCGACGTGGTGGTGTCGCTGCTTGTTGTCTTCGCCGACGTACGCGTAGTTCCAGCTTCGCCGTTCGAAAACGACGTCATCGATCTGTGCTTCCGAAACATCTTCGGTGCGTGGGGTCGTAGTTGACATTGTCCTTCCATGGACACAGGTCGGGTGCTGTAACACCCGGCCGAGAATCGGTTTTCCCGGCCACCCTGCGTTTCTACTTCATAGTCTATCGGGCAGGCACTTAGATGTTACGTACTGTAATAGAATATGTAATATTGTTCGTAGCCACAATGTGTTAGATGGTGCTAACTGTGAAGTGTATCATGTCCGTAGGAACAATCGATATGGTCAACGAGTCGTTTGTGCCCGATGAGCGGCAAGAGGCTGTTCTCGATCACTTAAAGGATGGTCGTGATGAGGGCGAACCGTGGGGGTACACGTCGGCGTCGATCGCTGGCGAGGTGCTCGAGATGCCCCGCCAGTACACATCGTCGGCGTTGGGCTCACTCCATGACGCAGGGTGGGTCGAAAAGGTCGAACCGAAAGGGACTGGCGTTTACCGGTTCGTTGAGGATCCGCGCAAGGACGGTGATTCCGATGATTAGCCAGCAGTATGCCGACGGTGGCTCGTATATTCAGTGGCCTGACGGCTACGACCGCACGGGCTCAAGCGATCGCGAACCCTATCCCGGGAACATCTCGCTCAACCACCGCGAGGCCTTCGAGTCCGTCGTCGAGGAACTCGAGCGCTGGGGGAAGACCGACGTGGAGATCGAGACCGCGGGGACGCACTACGCGAACGATCCGAACATCCCGCATAAGTCCGCCGACCCGGACGACGTCGGCGTCGTGGCCTACTACCGCGACCTCGAGGCCCGGGCTGACGAACAGTCGGCGATCGCCTGCGACCAGTGGGAGAGCCAGCTCGAGAACGCCCGCGCGATCTCGCTGTGGGTCCGACGTATTCGTATTCGGCTAGCCGATCGCTGCGGAGTCGAGACTGCGAAGGACATCGACGAAGTCGCGCAGCTACCGCCAGCTGACGAAGACGCGATCGCCGCGCCGCCGGCCTCGAGCAGTGACGATCTCGACGAGGAGCCGCACGAGACCCTGGACGTCGCGCCGGACGCTCCCAGCGAGATTGTCACGGCAGCGTTCCGAGCGCAGATCAAAGAACTCGAGGGCCATCCAGACACGGGTGGGTCGTCTGGCCGATTCCAGAAACTCAAGGCGGCTCGGGACGAACTACTCGAAGATGGCTGACGTACTCGACGGTCGCGAGGAAACGCTCGAGCGCCTCGAGGAACTGGCCTGCGAACAGTGGGGCGACGAGTGGGCGATCCGAGCAACGCACTTCAGCGACGGCACCACGCAGGCCTACGCCTTCCATTCCCGTGGCGTCGTCGACGATGATCGCGATAAAAAGACGCTCGAGCAGGAGCGACTCTACACAGACGGTGAGCAGACTGTTTTTCAGCGCGTTCACATCCATCGCGAGGACGTCGTCGAGGTCCTCGAGGAACGCGATCTCGAGCAGGACTGACTCGCGAACCGTGGTGTGCTGGCGCCAGTACCCAAAAAATAAGGTTGTTTGACGCCTCGTTTCAGTTGCGCACGAGTTCAGCGTGACAGTCGTCACAAATCAGGTTGAACTCGTCTTTGTCCGAATCGTCGGGCGCTTCCCAGTTACCAGACCAGAAGCGCATGTCGGCGATCGGATCGTGATCGTGGCTGCAGTGCTCGAGGAGGGCAGTGACAGCAGTCAGTTCACCCCGTCAGCCATCTACGAGTACGACGGCGTCTCACGGGATGCCTGGTATCGTTATCACGAGGATCTCGAGGAGGTCGGCGTGATCGAACGGGACGGCAAGATCGGAAACAGTCCGCTCTATCGGCTAACCGAGACCCCACTGGTGGAGCGGCTGCGCGAGCTGGCAGACGTCGTGAGTGAACAGGACGATCGCGATGACTAACTCTGACTTTGGAAGCGCCCGAACGTACCGCTGTCCGGCTCTGTTGAAATCCTATTATTCAGACGCGTTTTTGCGTGAAGTACACGAACACTACACGTGCGAGCTGAACGGACAATGTTCTCCGCAACGTTCAAAATCAGTCACGTGGTGTCGAGACAGATTCTTCTTCGTCTGGCTGTTCAGTCTGTAACTTTCTCACTAGGTTTAGATGCATCAGGTGAAGATGCATGCCAATTCCGTAGAGGATCATGCCAAGTCCCACAAAGGTAAGAGGCATGAGGATTGACTCGATCGCCTGTGCTGGACTACTAAGATTTGCGGGTAAAACGATGCCAACAGCCAATACTAACGCGCTCAGAATAATGAGGAACCCGATGCGGATGATCCGTGAGTATCCCCCGACCTGTTGAATCCGCGCTTCAATTTCCTCGTTGGAAGGTGAGATTGCGTCCGGGACCATGAGTATGGTGTGTTCAGTCTTGGCTCAAGTTTGTGAGACTGTTACCTGCATACTACAGGCTGCTCAGAAAATACTGGAACTGGAACTCTTGCGGGAGTTTATGCCGACGCCATCTCCCGGCAGGAGTCGGCGCAGTCGCGCAGTTTGTCGGCGCAGACCTGACAGTGCTCGTGCTCATGTTGCTCACACTCATCGGCGCACTCCTCGCACGCCTCGGCACAAATTTCCGCGAGGTCGCTGCTATAGCCTGAGTTGCGGGACATGAAGCGCGCGTGCATCGACGTGAGATCGGCAACGTCTCTACACAGCCGGATGCATCGAGCCATCTCCTCGCCCATCCCGATACACTCGTCTGCGCACCACTCACATGCCTGTGAGGCTTCCGAGCAGTTGTCGATACACTCGTCCATCAATTCGTTGTCCGCGATGTGACTGATCTGTTTGAGCGCCATCAAGAGTTACTACCATAGCATATTGTTTAGTACGAGGGCAAGCAATCGCAGCCCAATACTTGAGCGCATTCAACTGACCTATGTAAGCCCCCTGTAATGAACGGCAACTATGTGTGCGAACTGATCACTCGATTTCTAACTGGCCGCTCTCGCCGTCTCTCTCACCGTCGTTCTCGTCCCATTCGAGTTCGAACTCGATACTCAATTCACCGGGACCATCCGTTGGCCCTTCGCGTTCGGCTTTGACCTCAAACGTCGGGCGGGCTGGCGGTTCCATCGTCACGGATTCGGAACCTGATTTTAATGTGACCGCATCACCTTGTTCGAGCTTCTCAGCAACACTGTGAAGATACGATGCAATTTCTTCTCGGGTCTGGCTGCTCTCTGATTTGAACAGAACTTCCTCGGGCATACAGAGTAACAATGCACCGCCTGCACCGATAAGTGGATCCCCTGTACTGAGTATGGACGTTGTCGAGATCCTCGAGTCACTGCCAGCTCTGGTAGCCTATAGGTCACCACTATTCAAATTGTTCAGTCGACGGAATGGGTTGACCAAGGATCCTAACGTTGATTGCTACCGACGTTTGATCTTTGGTCGCCCTGTCCGATTGACACACCACCAGCGGATGGGGAGCGTTGACGTCGGGTCACTACCGACGTCTTCTGGAGCAGTAGTTTATATACAAAGCCGAGGCCAACATCGGCGATGTCCGATATCGAACGTCGAGACGACCTCCTGATCGCCGTTGCACTGGCTGAGTTCAGTGTTCACACTGAAGATGTCGATCCCGACCTCTCAGAAAGAGCGTAGTTATTGGCTGCCAATCGACTTATCGAGTACGACGTCGGCCCGGCAGAGGTCGTCGACGAACTCGAGATTGGGTAGATCCCACTCGGAGCTCGAAGTGTCTCCTCGAGAAAAGCCGCAAAACGCCCGATAGCCAGGGGTACGGCCACCGGACGAGGCTGAAACAATGCCAGGTAGGTGGGATTGGATCTATGTCGCGCAGTGGAAACGCGACAGAGAATACGCTTCGTGTGAACGTTATCAACTTCGTCCCGATTCCAACAATCTCGGAATCGTCCTTGCATGTCGCCACAGTTACTGTGCTCCAAGAGTAGAACACTCACTCAGAACTGCCGACGCGCTCGATATCGGCGTATCATATAAACGGTAGTCTTATCACGGGGTCATTCAATTATTTTGATGTGAACCGACGGAAAGTGCTGCTCGGTAGTGGTGTCGCATTCTCAACGATCCTTGCCGGCTGCTCGAGCGACGAGACAGACAATAGTGGGGACGGAAACGGTGACGCTGATGGTGGCGACGAGACAGACAATAGTGGGAACGGAAACGGTGACGCTGGTGATGGCGACGAGAACCCCGGTTCTGGAGATGGCGAAAGCGAAGACAACAACGACGAAGAGGAATCTGAAGATGACACTGAAACCGTCGACGAACCCGAACCGCAGTCGTTCTCCGGGTCCGGCGCATCCGTCGAGGATGGCGTCTCGATCGAGGGTGGCCTTACCGTCGTCGACGCAACGCACACCGGCGGCTCGAGCAATTTCCAAGTTAGTCTCGTCAACGACAGCGAGTACGACGATAACTTCGTGAATGCGATTGGCGAGTACGACGGTGCATCTGCGGACCTGCTCGACGCTGACGAGTACATGCTCGACGTCGAAGCCGATGGTGACTGGGATGTCGAGATTCGCCAGCCGCGGGCGGCCAGCGGCGACAGTCTGTCGCAGTCGCTCTCGGGCGATAGTCCCGCTGTGGCTGGGCCATTCGAGTTCTCCGGCTCTCATATCGCCTCTGGGTCGCACTCCGGCTCGAGCAACTTCGCGGTCCAGATCTACCCAGCTGAAGGCAGCTTCGGCGAGCTGGTGTTCAATGAAATCGGCGAATACGATGGCGAGACGACGTGCAACTTCGACGGTGTCGGTTGGGTTGATGTCCAGGCCGACGGTGAGTGGGCGATCGATCTCGAGTAGTCACATCCGCTCGCTGTTCCGCGAGATTCGCCTCTTAATCTTGTCGACGGCTTCGGAACCAGTCTATCTATGGCCCAATTCTACATTCGCTTCATTCATACCGGGCAGATATTCCGCACCTGAAACTGGCCCTCGTCAGCTCGAAGCCACCTATACGAATAGTCCTCATTATTTGTGAACTGGGCATGCCAGCCGGAAACACTCGTGATTACCTCTTTGATCAAGTGTGTTCTGAGGCTGACGTCTTCTGAGAGTCTGTAGTTTGGCTCTGTTGAACTTCTCATCGACTGATACAAACAGTCTGCTGAATATAGAGCATATGTGCAGCAGAACGACTCCGTTTGTTTCACGCCGAAAGCGGCGCATCACCCGCTTACTAAACGTACGAATCTAACCCTTTCGCCAGCCTCGCGGACGGTTTAGAACGACTCTTGGTGGCGCATACCCTCCTGATCGGGTGCACCTTCGTCCTGGCGGTCCTCGCCGGGGGCGGGCGGCGTTCGGTCGCTGTAGTTCTTGCGTCCGATCGCCTCGTCTCCGACCATGTTCATGATCGTCTGTTTGACCTCCATCTCGGAGTCGTAGGTGCCCTGATTGATCGGTTCGAGGAGGTCGGCGAACGTCGCCTGTCCGTCGCCGAACTCGAGTTCGTGATCTCTGTAGGCCTTGAGCAGGTCCTCCTTGCTCGCCGGGTAATCGTGAGTTTCGAGCTTCTCATGGAGGTCGCCCAGATCGACACCCTGCTCGCGGCTGCGGTCGCTCATGGGTAGATGGTCGCCGCCCGATGGAATACTATCCCACCTTGCAAGTGCGCGCCGACACAAACGATACAAGACGCGCACTCACGTTCCAGTGATCGTTCTGTCTGGAATGAGTAAAAACTCCATCGAATCCCGAGATCTCAATGACGATACTGACGAAGATGCAATCCTCGAAAGCCGGTTGATCCCGGCGAGTTCGTCAAGGTAATTCGGCCATTCGAGAAGTTCTGGTTTACAGTTATGATAGAGGACTGATGGCGACCGATTCAATGGTAACTCCTTCCTCTGTACTAAGCGATTCGGCCCGTCACAATTTCTGTGGAGTGCCGTGCGACATCCGCGCGTTCTATTCAGCAGAGCTTTAATCCACTCACCGAATTATTGTTAAATGTGGTATGCTGAGTAGAGTGGATTAGTTGCTCAGAAGGACGAGTTGTGGATTTTAATCTGAAGAGTCACCGCTCCTACTGCTGCTCCACCGTAGAGAATCCTGTCAGTATGGCCGATGAAATCGATTTGAGTAAGCATTGGAAGTGCGAAGAAGATACCAATAACAAAGTCTGTGAGATAACCGAACGACCAGTATCTGGACGCGTCAACTGTCACAACTATACTGATGATAGAATAATGATAAATGCACAGGGAATCGTTACTTCCTCATCTCGTATATTTGCTTTCGAGCATCCATTGGATGGGGCCGGATCTCGATCACATTAATCTCTTCCAGAGCGTTTGTACAGTCGTAGATGCTTTTCGGAGAGAGCCCAGTCCTTGACTCGAGGTCGTCGGCAGTCATAGGTCCCTCTTCGAGGACACTGTAGATCAACCGTGTAGCTGGTGTGAGGTTGCGGACGTCCGTGGGCAGTTGTTCAGGCATTTGTCTATGGGTCGCGGAGTGTTGACGGTTCGATATCGATACCCTGTGCCTCTCGTTCGATGTACTCTGAAAGTTCACCACGTTTTGTGAGGAGAGTGCCCTTCTCGGAGAGTTTCCATGCTATCTCTCCATCGTCAGCCAGCTCGGCGTCGTAGATCCCGAGCTGCCAGCCCTTGAGGAGGACTTCACTGATGTCGCCCTCTTCTGCTTCTCGGAGGAGCGCTTCGCGAAGCTCATCGTCAGTCATCGGACCCACCTTGCTCGAAGTCGATCGCGACGATACCGTCGGGTTCGAGGATCTCCATGTCCAGACGGACGGCGTCCGACCGGCAGATCAACGTCTCGCGGCCGTCGACCCGCTCCGTGATCGTGATCATGTCGTCGAACGGCCGGAACTCTTCGTGGTTCGATGGAACCGCCAAGCCCGAGATCTCGACCCAGCCCCGCGCGATCTCGCGGGCCATAGCGATCGAGATGACGAGGACGCCGTCGTGGATCTCGTTGCCCAGCTGCTCGAAGCGGTCGCGTGCCTCCTGGAGTGTCTCGATCGACGTCGATCCGGAGATCGTCGTGACGTCGTTGTGCTCGAGGGCGTTTCGCCAGAGTTCGTGGTTGTTTTCGAAGACGCTCATCGATCCGCGTCACCCCCTTCTGTTCGCGTAGAGTTCTTAGACTGTGAGGATGGCTGATCAGTAGCCGTGTGTAGTGTGCACTGACAGGAGATGGATTGAATAGGAAAATTAATTCGAAGAGTAATGCCTCTAAGATGGATAGGGATGTCAAACAGAGACGATGTAAATCGGGGGTTAGCTGAGTGTACCGAATGTGGTTCTGTATATGCGGCTCGCCAATGGCCTACTGGCGAGATCCAGCCAATCGGAAGCGATAGCTGCGACTGTGGATCAACTGATTTCATCCTAATCGAAGATGACGACACCGAATCTGCTTCCGGTGGGCTGGCCGAAGACTGAACAGTAACGCTCGAGGCGTTACCACCGTCGGCCCTGATCTCCCGACCGTCTCGTAGCGGCGGCTCTTGTTCGCGGAGGTTGACTAACTCCGAGCGGTCCCATGAGGTCTGGCCTCGGCCCTGATTACGGCAGGTACGGCAGCTGAACCGGGTTGCGTTGAGGTCGATGGAGTGGTGTCCACGCGGGCAGACGAGTGGATCGATCGGGTTACTCATCGCGATCACCCTGCTTTCGCAGGAACTGGATCCGCTTGTTAGCGAGCCCGATCAGATCCTCTCGCGGATCGTCATATCTCGAGAGGTACGTTTCGATCTTCTCGAGCAGCGCCTCGTCGTCGTTGATCCCCAGCCGAACACGGCCCTCATTATCTTTGACTTGGAACAGGTCTCCATTGCTACGAGCGGCCGTGATCGCTTTAGAGATATCCTCGAGACTGTAGCCAGACCGACACCGATTCCCAACGACCGATGGCTTGCTCGCGAGCGGTGGTTGTTTGTGCCCGCTGTTCAGGTCGACGACGCGAATGATCGACTCAGAGGTATCCTTGGTGCGTTTGCGGCGTTCAGCATTGCTCTGTTGATCTGCTTGAGACATAATCAAGTCACCCTCCCGAGGTAGCGGATGTGGTCCGTCTGTGGTTCGATCGCCTCGCCGGCCTCGAGGAGAACATCCATATCTGCGTGGAGGCGGTCGGCGCTGTAATCGCGGTCGCAGTCTTCCTGGATGTACTCGATCACGCGCTCCCGTGGAACGCCGGAGTCGTATTCATCCTCGAGATCATCGATGGATAGTTTGAGCGTCTTCTTCCGATCCTTCTGGCTCTTCGACTGGCCCACTTCGACGACGTCGGCATCGAACTCGCCGTCCTCATTTTTGCCGACGTCTTGCATTGACCGACCAGCCATCTCTGTCGCGATCTGTGCGTGGCGCTCAGTGATCGTATTTGAGAGTTCGAACTTCGCTGCGGCCTCAGCGATCCGAACCAGCCCCTCGAGGTCGCGGAAGGTGACCGGAACCGGCGAACTGTCTCGGACGTCGTACAGTTTGCGGATCTCGAGAAAGCTCTCCCGCAGCTGTTCTTTGACCGCCTCGCTTTCGAACGGCGGGTTTGGCTGCTGCTTCGCGACGGCGATCCACTTCCGGAAGATCTCGGGATCGACGATCGGCTCGGCGACGTCATCATCCTCATCGACGAGAACGTCCTCCTCGCGTTTCGCAGCATCGCGAACGTCGAGGACGTGATCGGCCAGCTCCCGATCACTCTCCTCCTTGGAAACGTCCTGGACAGTGAAGATGAGGTCAAACCTTGACAGCAGATCAGACCGGAAGTCGAACTGTTCCGGGATGGGTTCGTACGGATCGAACCGACCATGCTTCGGGTTACCCGCAGCGATCACCGAGGTCTGGGTCTCGAATGTCGCTTGCTCGCCGGCGATCGAGGCGTTGATCTTCTGCTTCGACATCGGCTCGAGCATGAACGCCCGGACGTCGGGTTCCATGTCGTCGAGTTCGTCGATACAGACCGTCCCACCGTTCGCTTTCACGAACGCACCGGCTTTCAGCGACCAGTCGCCATCACCGAAGTCATCCTGTTCGGCAGTAACTGTCAAACCGGGGCCGGTCGCTCGTCGGCTCGTAACGCCGACGGTCCGCCAGCCGATCGACTCGGCCCGGTCGATCAGCTTCGACTTGCCGGTTCCGGGATCGCCGATCAGGAAGACGTTCAGTGTCGACCGGTCGCTGTCACCGTCGCCGTACTGAATCTGTCCACCGGAGACCATCGCCAGGATGAGCGCTTTCTTCTCGAGGTCGTAGCCGAAGACCTTCGTCGTCAGCGATTGCGCACCCACGTCGAGCGGGTCACCTTCGGCACCGTCGGAGAGCTCTCGGATCCGCTTGCGCTCTTGCGAAGAGACGTCGAGATCCTGTTGATCGGTCTTCTCGATCTCGATGTGGTGGCCTTCGAGGTAGGGATCGAACTTGGGTTTCTTCTGCTGCCCCGAGGACTCCTGTTCGAAGTGGATGATGCCCGAGACGACAACGCGGTCACCGACCGTGACGTCGCCAGCGATATCGTCCTCGACGAACGCGTCGATCTTCTGGCCGGCGCCGTCAGCGAGCTCCGGTGGCACCTTGATTCGGAGTTTCTGTGCGTCGACGAACTCCGACTGGTCGAAGTTCACTCTGAATGGCCCCTGTCGTTCACAGCCTTGGCACTCGTGGGGTTCCTGGAAGCTCCCATCCGGCTGCGGGACTCGAGTGAGCGTTCCACAGAGCTTGCACTCGAACGCGGACTCCTCGATCTTTGGATAGACGTCCGATGTCTTCGTGATCTCCCCGCGAATCGAACGGTAGTCGGCGAGGTGTTCCGATGGGGAGAACTCTCCTGGATAGAACGTGTATTCCTCCGGAAGGTTTCCGACGCGTACGTGGGCGTGGAGTGAGATGTCGATCGAGAGATCGAATATTCGCAGTGCCTCCTCGAAGTACCGACGCATCTGCTCCGGTTGTGTGAGGTAGTCGTCAGCGACTTTCGGGTCGAACTGGTGGATGTCTCCCCAGTCGACCTCGAGGGAGCGCTGTTCGTTCGGATACTTCTGGGCCAGTTTCCCGATCTCCTCTTTGTAGTAGCGACGGTAGAACTTCGTCGCCAGGCGATCGGTGAGTGGTTCGTCTTGGGATGGTTGGGTTGACATTGGATCGGTCGCGGTTTTCGTCTGCGAATAAAACCGAATCGAGCCTTCGTGACGTTGAGCGACGGCGTCGGACGGCGTCGGATTCGGCGTACTCACAGCTAACCGACACTTATTTACACAACACCACTTGGACTGAGTTACACTCAGATTTATGGAGGAGGTATCCCTCGCTGGAACGAACCCATCTTTAGATCACCCCCTCCGAATCCGTTTTCTTCGCGGACGAAAACGCGGCTCCTGTTCTCGCCTCGTCTGCGTCGACGGCCAGTTGCTTCCCTTTCCCGGCTGGATCTCGGTATTCGAATCCGGGAGCTTCTGCGGCGAGCCGCATCAACTTGTAGCAGTAGTCTGCGCTCGGTTCACCGTCGAAAACACTCCACATGACGTCGTTGTAGTCGAGCGTCGCTTTCCCATGGCCGTTGGTCGCTCGCTGGAACGCGTGTTCACGGACGCGGCCAACGCGACCGTCGCGATCGAGATCGTCGTATGGTTTCGTCCCCTCGAGGTCCTGGTAGCGCAGCTCGAGTGTGGTGACGCGATCGACGAGATTGCTGTTTTCCTCCCGGAGCTTTTCGACCTCATCCTCGAGATCCGAACAGCGGTTCATCGCACGCTGGGCAACCTGGAGCGCATCTTCTGGGCTGACCTCTGGCGTCTCACCCATGGAGATCACCTTCGAGGTGCTCGATGCGGGCTTCGATTTCGTCGGTTTCTGCTTGGAGGTCGTTGAGTTCGTCCTCGAGGAAGACGCACTTCCCGAGCGCACGCTGGGAGATCACGACGGCGTCCGCAGCCGGCGACTCAGACATCCCACAACACCTCGTAGCCGACACTGCAGGCATCACAGACTGTCCGAGGCCCGTGCTTCGGGTGATCGATCACGACGTCGGCGTCATCGGTACAGCCGAGCGCTCCGCAGAACGGGCCGAACCCGTCGGTGGCGGAGCTCATGCCACGACACCTCTTGCAGGAGCCGAATTACCTAATAAACCAGATGTCGCTGCATCAACCTCTCGAGATGTAGACGAGTCCCCTACCTCGCGAATATCACGAAGAGAAGGCCCACGATAGGGTGTTTTTACGCGGGCATGTAAAGAATTTGATGAGTGCCCGGGGAGGGCTCCGAACCCTCGATCTCCGCATGTCCCAGGTCCGAGGCTCGGCATGAGTCCTCGTGGGGACACGGAGGCTTCCAAGGCGAAACCGCACCGAATCTCTGAACCCTATGAGTGCGGCGCTATGTCCAGCTAAGCCACCCGGGCTCACTCGTTCGTAGTGCGGTCTGTTTCTTTAACCTTCTCATTCCACCCGGGCGTGCAACGACGACCCACGGATTTATCACATGGCCTTCCTAACTACCCGCGCATGAGCGTTCCCGGAATCGTCCAGTCTACTCTCAACGGCGAGGAAATCGCAGCTCGAGTCTCTCTCGGTGGCGAAGACGAACTCTTCATTACCCCCTCGAGCACGCTCGTCTATCGCTCAGATGGGCTCTTGAGCGACGAATCGGTCGACGAACTCCCTCACAACGCCGATCGACTGACGCTCTCGGAGGGGCGACGCAAAACCAAGTTCACCCTCGAGTATCCACTCGAGGAAACCCGGTCGTTTAGCGTTCCCTCGAGTAAGACCGATGCGGTCTTGCACCCGGTGTTGGCCGGTGTCTTGAACGGAAACGGGATCACCGACCCCGGCGAGACGGTCGTCAAGACCTATCGCTTTAGCGAACTGACGCTGCTCATCACGAGCGCCCGACTGGTCAAACACATCGGCGGAGCGGTCTGGGATAGCGACTACGAAGAGTATCACTTCGGGGACGTAACGAGTCTCGCGTTCGAGGACGGGAGCGTCGCGACGCAGATCGTTCTCACGGTGGACGGCCGTCCGCAGCGGATCAAAGCCCCGAACGAGGAGGCGAACGATCTCCGCGAACGGCTTCAGCGCGCCCTCTTCGAGTACCACGACGTCGGCTCGCTCGAGGAACTCAACGAGACGATCGGCGGTGACGAAGAGGCGGACCAGGATCGCGAGCGCACGTCGGTCGATTTCGGCGACGGAGTCGCCCCGCTCGACGCCAACCCGCCCGAACTGGATGACGACGGGGCGATCAGCGACCCGACTCCGGAGGAAGACGCGCAGTCGGTCGACCCGCTCACCGAAACGACTGCGGGGACCGATTCGAACGCGGGCGGGCCACGGGCGGATCAGGCGACCGGCCAGGACCAACGCGACTCTCGCCCGCCCGAACAGGAGCGTGCAGAGACGAACTCGAAATCGGACGGCGAGCCGACAGCGCTGACTCACGAGTCGGACACGACCGTAGAGATGTCGGCCGATACGCCAGCCGAGTCGGAGACCGACCTCGCGGACACGGGAACGGACGACACGGAGGCGAGCGAGCGCCAAGTCGATCCAGGGTCCGTCATCGAATCGCCGTCCATACTCGAGCCCGACGCCACGGGCGAGTCCGACGCCGGGACCGACGACGCCGACGAGTTGCTCGAGCGCATCGACTCGCTCGAGGACGCCGTCGAACGACAACACGAGCTGCTCGAGCACCAACAGCAGACGATCGAACAACTGATCGTCGAACTCCGAAACGGGCGCTAACGGCGCACTCAGTCATCGCGACCGGTCACTTTTCGGATGCACGAGGAGCCGAAGGGGCCGAGTTCGCCGGCCTCGAGGTTGATGAAATGGCCCGTCGACAGCCCCGAGCCGCAGCGCTGACAGGAGAACTCTCCTTCCTTCGTGATGACGTCCTGTTCGAACCGGACGTACTGGCGGCTCTTCGGGCGGATGATTCCGTCTTCGCGCTCGATGATACCCCGGAGCTCCGCTTCGTCGAGGATCGTTCGCGTTACCGTCGGGTCGGTCGTCACCGTCTCGATCCGGTCGATGACATCGGGGAGCGGGATCGACCCGTGCTCGAGACGTTCGAGCAGTGCCAGTCCCAACGCGACCCGATCGTCGCCGACGTCGACGGTCGCTTCCGACTCGGTCTCGTCGCGGTCCATCGGTGAGTGGTGGCAGGCGGGGGCGAATAAACGTTGTGTCGCATCGCTCCTCGTCGAGACACAAACGTTTCAACGCTCGATGAGAAACTGCGATCGATGTCGCCGTTGTCGGTCGGGGCCCGTGCGCTCGTTAGCGTGGTCGCGATCGGTACGATCGTCACCGCGGCCGTGATCGGTTCGCCGACGACGGCGTTCGAGACTGTCGAGTCGGTGTCGGCCGATCCCGCGCTGTTCGGTCTCGTCGTGATCGGACTGTACCTCCTGCGGCCGCTGCTCGCTCTCCCGACGACGCCGCTTGCCGTCGTGGTCGGCTACGGCTACGGCGTCACGCTCGGAATCCCGATCGCACTCGTCGGCGTTCTGGTGACGGTCACTCCCGTCTTCCTCGTCGCTCGCTGGGTCACTCGCGACGCGTCGAGCGCCGATTCCGGCCTGGAATCGATCGGTGGCCCGTTCGGCACGGCCCTCGAGCGAACCGGAACCGCCGTCTCACGGTACTACGAACGCGCGGGGTCGACCCGCGGCGTCGTCGCCTCGCGGCTGGCTCCGCTCCCGTCGGACGTCTCGACGTGTGCTGCAGCGGTCAGCGGCGTGTCGCTTCGCCAGTTCCTGCTCGGAACCGCGGTCGGCGAACTCCCGTGGACGGTCGCGGCGGTCGTCGTCGGCTCCTCGGCAGCGACCGTGACGGCGGGCGGTTTCGGCGAACTCGGTCTGACGCTCTCCCTCGTGTGTGGCGTCGCCGCTGCGACGTTGCTTGCGGGCCCCGCGTACCGAGCCGTACGGTCGAGAACGGAGGCGCGAAACGCCGGCCGATCGACGGACAGCTAAGCAGTGCCAGTTCAGTTACGCCTCGTCGTCTCGGTTTCGCTCTCGATCAGCGAATCGCTCGGTTCCGTCAGGTCGTCTTCCAGTTGCTGGTAGGCCTCGGTGTTCTCGAGGGTGTCCGGTGACCGGTCGTCCCCCAGCGTCTCCATCTTGTTCGAGAGAGTGGTGAGTTCGCGTTTGCCGTCGTCGGTGACGCGCGACTGCGCCGGAGGTTCTCGATGATCCGCGTCGGCTGGGCTCGAGTCACCGGTTTGGTGACGTAGTCGTCGATATCCAGTTCGACGATAGGACTTCGTCGCCGGGACGATCCGGCATGTGCCGATCGAGGAGGACGACGAGGATCGTCTGTTGCGTGTCCGAAGCCACAGTGCCTCATCTCGTATCAGTTCGGTTCGACTCACGGCGCGAGTCGGGCACTGGGTTGGTTCGGCGGACTGGCACTACAGGAAGGGATCGCTACAATCGATGACGACGCCGTGTTGGGGGCAGACGTACTTGCAGTGGCGTTTGTACATCGGTGTCGCACAGAGCGGACACGGCTGGCCGTTCGTTCGCTGACGCTCGTCGGCATCAGTCACGGCTCGGTACCTCCGGATGCGGTGCTCGTCGGGTCGCCCGTACTGTGATGGCTTGACCGATTACGATACATTCCGGTAGGTGCTGCTGAGGGGAGCCGTCCCTATGAACACGAGGGATTTACGCTGTCCCGTTGTTCTACAGTCGCAACTGAACACCCTCACGCACCGATCGCACATCCATCGGGCGGCGAGTGTACCGACGGCCAACGGCTGCGACGATCGGCGGTGACGGCCGTTCGTTACACGGTCCTCATAAGCGCCGCTGAATTATTCATCTAATATTCATTTGTAGAAATGAGCATGCATAGCGTTAATAATCAGTTCGTGGATCGATTGGGTGGTGCTACCAATTAGCATGACCTGTCCGGAAACAAGAAACCGTTCAAACCGCCCGGTCCGTGGGGCTGACTGCGGCGTTTTCCAGCCGGGAGGTCACGGACCGGGTTCAGAACAGTGGCGCAGTGGGGGTACCGCTCGGTCGAACTCTCACCGTTTCGAACGGGGGCAGATCGATGGCTGATTCGGACGAATCGAGCGCAGTCGGTCGCTTCCGCGACGAGCTCGACCCCATCGTCTTCCTGTTCGGCGCAGGAATCACGGTCGGGGTCATCGCACTGTACTTCCTCAGCCCGACCACCGTCGAAAGCGCCATCAGCGTGGCCAACGAATCGATGCTCGAGTACCTGAACTGGGCGCTGTTGCTGATCGTCTTCCTGATCGTCCTGTTCTTGCTCTTCTTGATCGTCGGTCCGTGGGGCAAGATCAAGTTCGGCGACAGCGATCCGGAGTACAGCTTCATCTCGTTTTTCACGATGTTGTACTCGGCCGGTTTCGCCGCGGGCGTCGTCTTCTGGGGGCCGACGGAGGCGCTGTACTACTACGACGATCCGTCGCCCCTGTACAACGTCTCCGGCGGCTCGGCCGAGGCGATGACGATAGCGGTCCAGCAGACTCTGTTCCACTGGGCGCTGCCCCAACTCGCGGTCTTTACGATCATGGGGATCGCGATCGGTTACTTCGCGTACAACTACGACAGCGTTCCGCTCCGGGTTTCCTCGGCACTGACGCCGATTCTCGGTGCGGATAACCTCGACGGGCCGGCCGCGAAGGTGATCGATATCCTCGCGGTCTTCGCGACGATCGGCGGCGTCGCGACGTCGCTCGGCTTCATCGGCAGCCAGTTCGTCACTGGACTGGACTACCAGTGGGGGATCGATCTGGGCAACACCGGCATCTTGCTTGTGGTGACGACGATGACGCTCCTGTTTACGATTTCGATGGTGCTCGGCGTTGACAAGGGGATTCGCCGGCTCTCGAACTTCAATATGATCCTCTTCGTGGCCCTCATGCTCGCGACGTTCATCCTCGGCCCAACCATCTTTCTCGTCCTGCTCGGGACGCAGGCCTTCGGCGGCATGGTGACCAATTTCGTCTCGATGAGCCTGTTTACCGGCGCGGGTGTCGAAGGCGGGACCGAGTGGACGAACACCTGGACCGTCTTCTACTGGGCGTGGGCCCTCTCGTGGTCCCCGTTCGCCGGACTGTTCATCGCCCGGATCTCCCGCGGTCGAACCGTTCGCGAAGTCGCATTCACGGGCATCGTCGCCACCTCGGGCGCGACGATCCCGTGGTTCACGTTCGTCGGCGGCTCGGCCGTCTGGGCCCAGCACAACGGCGTCACGGACATCCTCGGCCCCGTCGGCGAACACGGCGCACCGGTCGCCGGCTTCGCCCTGTTCGAGGCGTTCCCGCTCGGGTCGGTGTTCATGGTCACCTTCATGATCCTCGTCACGACGTTCTTCATCACGTCGGCGGACTCCTCGACGCTCGCCGTCTCGATGATGACGACCGGTGGCAAGGCGAGTCCCTCGAGCATCAATCGGGTCTTCTGGGGCGTCGTGCTCGGGATGACCGCGGCGATCCTCATGATCCTCGGCGGCGTCGACGCGTTGCAGTCCGCCGCGATCATCACGGGCGGGCCGTTCGCGTTCGTCTGCTTCCTCGCGATGCTGGGCCTCATCAGGGAGTTCAGTTCGCGGTTCGGCCGCGTCCTGCTTCAGGACGACGCCTGGATCATCGGCTCTCGACCGGAACGGCAGTCGAAACCCGATGCCGTTCCCGGCGATGACGACGACTAACATCGGTACTCATCGGCGCTGACTCTCTCCCTCTCTCTCGTCGCCGTTAGGCGTTCGATCGACCGTTTCCAGAACTCGAGTCCATCGTCGAAACCGATTCGTTATCAGGGGCCGCTCGAGTGTCGTCCGTATGTCCGATCGATGGTTGTACGCGTGGGCGCTCGGCTCCGCCGCCTTTGGCGGGGCGTCGCTGATCGTCCCGCTGTACGTCGTCTCGCTCGGCGGCGATCCGTTCACACTCGGCGTTCTCGCTGCAGCGGCCGCGTTCGTCGGCGTGCCCGGTGCGCTGGCGTTCGGCGGTCTCGCCGACCGGACGGGGAAACGCCGCGCGTTCGTCCTCGTCGCACTCGCGCTCGTCGCCGCGATGTTACTCGTCGTCCCACTTACGCGGTCGATCCCGATCGTTATCGCTGCGAACGCGGCCATCTGGTTCGCATCCGCTGCCGTCCTGCCGATCCTTACGCTGCTAGCGGTAACGGACGTCCCCGACAACCGGTGGAGTGCGCGAATCGCGCGGCTCAACACGTACCAGGGCGTCGGCTGGGCGCTCGGCCTCTTCGCTGGCACCGTCTGGACCGCCGGCACGACGCGCCTCGTCGACCCGCTCGCGGCCCAGCAGGGATTTCTGGTGATCTGTGCGGGTTGTGCAGCGGTGAGCGTCGTCGCAGCCGGTCGATCGCTGCCGCCGGATCCGGGTCCCGGTGACGACCCCGAACCGCAGAAACTCCGCCGAGCCAGTCAGCGCGCCGGGCGGTTCAACATCCGCGGCGTCACGTTTCCCTTTTCGCCGGTTCGCATCGATCCCCGCGGCCTCCACCCGCGACGACTCGCCCGTCGGTTCACGCCGTCGCTCACGCTGTACTTCGGCGCGATCGTACTGGTGTTTTCGGGATCGGCGGCCTTCTTCGCCCCGCTCCCGGCTTTCCTCGGCGAAATCGGGTACGGCTCCGACGGAACCTTCGTCCTGTACCTGCTCTCGAGTCTCGCATCCGCGGTCTTCTTCGATCGCGTCGGCGCGTTCGCGACGACCCACGACGCCCGACTCGTGCAGGTCGGCGGCCTGCTCGCCCGTGCCGTTGCGCTCCCGGTCGTCGCCATCGCCGGCGCTGCGCTCGGCGTGACGCGCGTCGGACTCGTCGGAACCGGTCTCGTCTTCGGTATCATCGGCCTCACGTGGGCCGTCATTGCCGTGACAACGGGAACCATCGTCACGCAACTCGCGCCGGCATCTGTCCGCGGCGAGGCGCTCGGGGCCTACAGCGCGCTGATGGCCTTCGCGGGCGGAGTCGGCAGTATCGCTGGTGGGTGGCTCGCCGCCTCGAGTTACGTCCTCGCCTTCACCGTCGCCGGTGGACTGGTTCTCGCCGGCGCTGGCGTCGTCGCTTTGCTGTGGTACCACATGACGGCCGTCGTGGAGCCGGATCGAACGGCTATCTGATCGATTGGCGATCGACTGCTCCGCTGGCGGTTCACCGCTGAATGTCCTCCTCGAGGACGCGTTACTGATCTTTTCGTTTCGCTTCCGTTGCCATGTCAGATCCTCTCATCGGATGGTATTTAACTATAATTTAAATTTGTAGCCATCAACATGGTACATCTCTACTGTGCATCAGTAGCCGTCTGTGGCGGTAGCCTCGGAGGGATCGGTCTCACCAATATCGTCTCTGGTAGTATCGTTCTCTCCCAGTGTTTCTCTTAATTGGCGGAATTGGAATGAGTGCAGGGACGATCTATGATGTATTCATCTCGTCACACACACCCGATACGGCTCCTGATAACCGTCTAGTGTGGTTTACAGCAGCTATGGTGACCGTAGACGTTATAGCTGGAATCTGGTCTCTGGTTGGGTAGTAGCAACCGATCACTGCTTTCCCTGTCTGTAACACGGCTACTGAAAAACCATCAGAGAGATAGTATTTCAACAGTTCCGCTGTATCTTCTCAAGGATAGAATAGAGAGACTCGAGGGCGTCGATGGTGTAATCCGGTTCCTGATATGGTTCTTCCTTGTCGTTTTTGAGCCATATCGTCGTCATCCCGAAGCACTGAGCCATCAGGAGATCTTCATTGAATTCGTCGCTGACCATAACGATCTCACCGTCTATGCCTTCCATGCAACGATGGTACCCTCTCGGATGGGGCTTCGGCCGTTCCAGCTCACTCGAAACGAACAAAGAATCGAATACGTCCCGAACATTATGCCGTTGAAGTACCTTTTCAATCCATGGCTTCGCCATATTGCTAAACAACACGAGGGAGTGTTGGGACGCTAACTCAGCAAGAATCTCTTTGTTCTCTTCTGGGAAGTAAGGGTTGAGCCAGGTACGGTCAATATACTCGACGCAGTTCTCTTCTGTCGCTCCAGTTAGTGTCGATAATAGTTCGACGTACTGCTCTTCACTGTTCAGAAGCCCTGTTCGAAAGAGGTAATAGGCCAACCAACCCGGGTACGGTTCCTGACTCGGAGACACTCCGAGTAGGTGGGCGTGCTCTCGCTCGTCGATATGATCAACCAGAACTCCACCGTAGTCGAGAACAACTCTCATACGGTATCGAATAGATGGCGAGAATATAGCCCCTTTGAACGGTTTTGCTAATTCGCAGCGAGATACACTGGTTCCCTGTACAGAACGCCGAATCCAGCTTCGCCCCGTGACCGATATGCGTCCTGTCTCTTGCACGAGGCTACGAAGATCATCCGTATCTGGCAGGATTTCCACCACCAGTAAACACTCTTCAGTGACCAGTTGTTG
Source organism: Natronorubrum halophilum (assembly GCF_003670115.1). Taxonomy (NCBI): domain Archaea; kingdom Methanobacteriati; phylum Methanobacteriota; class Halobacteria; order Halobacteriales; family Natrialbaceae; genus Natronorubrum; species Natronorubrum halophilum. Next base: position 79,083 of record NZ_QQTY01000005.1, on the reverse strand, counting down.
CAGGGCGAAAATGGGTCTGAAGAACGGAATTCCAACGGAACCAAAAATACGGATTCCCCGCTATCGATCCACCGGTACTACCCGATTAGCACTCCGACCAGCCACAGCTCTCGCACGTCTTGCAGCCTTCGGAGAAGTACAGCGTCATCGAGCCGCAGTCGGGACACTCCGGCGACTCGCCGGCGTCGATGAGGTCCTGGGTGGTGTCGTCGTCCGCGTTGGCCCCATTCCGGGCGGCAGCGCCGCCGTCAGTTTGGTGATCGTCGTACTCGACTTCCGTGTCCGCGTCGGCGGACTCCTCGAGCGTCTGCTGTTTCGGGTACGGCTTGTCGATCTCGTTCTCGAGGTATCGGCGCATCGCGGAGCCGATGGCGTCCGGGATGGACTGGATCTGCTCGCCCTTGTCCCAGGCGACCTTGGGACTTCGAGTCCCGCAGAGTTCGTCGACGATCTCTTCTGGGTCGACGCCCGAGCGCAGCGAGGTCGAGATGACCTTCGCCAGCGCCTCGGTAAAGGAGTTCGTGAAGCCGCCCGAGTGGCCGATGTTCGCGAACAGTTCGAACGGCTGGCCGGTCTCGGGGTCCTCGTTGATCGTCACGTAGACCTTCCCGTAGCCGGTGTCGATGCGCTGGCTGACGCCCTGCAGGGCGTCGGGCCGTTCGCGCTTCTCGGTGAAGTCGACCGTCACCGGGTCGGCCCCCGCTTCGACGAGCGAATCGACGTCTTCCTCGAGCACGTCTCGCACCTCGTCGCTGCCGAGGAAGGCCTCGAGGCCGCCGAAGATCTCGTCGATCTGTTCGACGAGCGCCTGTGCGGCTTCGGTCTCGTCGGCGAAGTCCGCGTTGTCGGCGCGCGTGGTCAGCACCTGCTTGCTCCGGGTGCCGTCGCGGTAGTAGGTGACGCCCTTGCCGCCGTTCTCGTAGACCCACTCGAAGACCTCCTTGGCGTCCTCGAGCGTGGAGTCGTTCGGCGCGTTGACCGTCTTCGAAATCGCGGAGTCGACGCCCTTCTGTGCGGCACACTGGACGGCGGCGTGTTGTTTCGCCGAGAGGTCGCTCGTGATGACGAATAGTTCGCCGATCGCGTCCGGCACCGTCGACAATCCTTCGACGCCCTCGAACTGGTTGGTCGCCATCTGCTCCTGGGCTTCCTCCTTGACGGCGTCGACGTCGATGTCGTTGTCCTCTAAGGTACGCAGGAAGTAGTCGTCGAACTCGACCAACATCTCGTCGCCCTGCACGTCGTCGGTGACGTTCTTGTAGTAGGCGACGTTATAGATCGGCTCGCAGCCGCCCGTCGTGTTGCCGACCATCGAGGTCGTTCCCGTCGGGGCGATGGTCGTCACGTTGTGGTTGCGGATCGGGAAGCCGTCGGCCCAGTCGTCGGCGTCCTCGCCGGTCTGGTGTTCGAACCACTCGCGGTACTCGGTCGGGTCGGCGTACTTCGAGTCGTCCCAGTCGTTGAAGGAGCCGCGTTCCGTCGCGAGGTCGTGGCTCGTCGCCTTCGCGCCGTGGTTGATGTGGGTCATCAGCTGGCGGGCGACCTCGTTCCCCTCGTCGCTGCCGTACTTGATGCCGAGTTGGATGTACAACTGGGCCAGGCCCATGACGCCGAGACCGATCTTGCGCATGTCCCGGACCTTCTCCTCGATCTCCTCGACCGGGAAGTCGGACATCGTGACGACGTTCTCCAAAAAGCGGGTGCCGTACTCGATGCGCTCGTCGAACTCCGCGTAGTCGATGGCCTCCTCGAGGAAGGCGTCGACGGCCGCCGCCTGAGAGTCGTACTCGTCGGCGTGCTCTTCGCTCCAGACGCGCCAGTCGGGCGCGCCCTGGTCGGCGAGCGTCGAGAGGTTGATGTGGCCCAGGTTGCAGGCTTCATACTCCTCGAGCGGCTGTTCGCCACACGGATTCGTCGCCAGAATCTGGTGATCTTCGTGTTCTTCGATGTCGAAGGAGTGCTGTTTATTCACCCGCTCGAGGTAGATGACGCCCGGCTCTCCGTTTTCGTGGGCACCGGAGACGATGCGTTCGAAGATGAGTTCGGCGGGAATCGAGAGCGGTTCGCCGACCTCGACGTGCTCGCCGAGGTCGTAGCGGCTGTACATCTCTTTCGTCTCTTCGCTGGCGATGTGGGGCTCCTCCGTCCGCGGGTTGGTGAAGGTGTACTCCTCGCCGTTCTGGACCGCTTCCATGAACGCGTCGGTGACGCCGACGGAGATGTTGAAGTTCGAGAGATGGCCCTCGACGGCGTTTCGCAGGTGCTTGGGCACGCGGCCGTCCTCGTCGATGAGGCTGCGGGCTTCCTCGAGCGCTTCGCTGAAGGTGGTGTACGTGTAGTCGTCGGGGTCGTTCAGTCGCAGCGTGTGCGCGAGCGAGACGTCCTTGTTCTTGGCGTGGATGAACTCGATGACGTCGGGGTGGGAGACGCGCATGATGCCCATCTGGGCACCGCGTCGGGTGCCGCCCTGGGCAATCGTCTCACAGAGCTGGTCGTAGGTCCGCATGAAGGTGATCGGGCCCGAGGCGATACCGCCCGTCGAGCCGACCGAGTCGCCGAAGGGGCGCAGTTGCCAGAAGCCGTAGCCGACGCCGCCGCCGGACTGGAAGACCTCCGCGGCCTTCTTTGCGGTCTCGTGGATGTCCGAGAGGTCGTCGTCGGGGCTCATGACGAAACACGCGGAGAGCTGCTGGAGTTCGTCGCCGGCGTTCATCAGCGTCGGCGAGTTCGGCATAAAGGAGAGCGATTCCATCCCGTCGATGAACGTCTCGGCGGTGTCCTCGACGTGTTCGCGAACGTCGTCGGGGAGCTCCGGAACGACCGTCTCGTAGGCGAACTTGTTGACGTTGCCCTCGGTGAGCGCGGTCTCGACGTCGTCTTCCGCCGTCGTTCCCTCGCCGAAGACCTCCGCGGCGAGTTCGTCTCGTCGCGGATGGCCCGGCTTGAGCTGGTCCGGCGTCACCGTGATCTCGAGGTCGCGCTTTTCGGCCTCGTAGACGGCTTCGGCCAGCGCGATGTTGTTTCCGATCCGTTTGAACAGTTCCTCTTGCGTCTCGGTGAGGTTGCCGTCGGCGTCCTTGCGAAGGTATCGTGCCGGGAGGATGTTCTCGTAGGCGTTGTCCGTCAGGCGCTCCTCGAGCGTGTCGCCGTCGGTCCGTTTGATCGGGAGGGTTAGCTCCGCCGCGGAGAGCTCCGAGTCGCTCATGCGTGGTTCACCTCGTAGGTATCCCGTTGCCGGGTATCGATTCTGGCGTGGGTGTGAGTTCTAAATTGCATCATTCGTGACGAAGGTTCGGTAATCAGCCATGCATCTTAAAACCGGGTGTTGTTGTCCTACTTTTCTTGTATTAGGACAATTATGGTTGTATAGATGGTTCTGTATCGTTTCCTTCGATCACGGCCGTCGAAATGGCCGTGATCGTTGCTGTGAGCAACTACAACGCCAACGGCCTTAACGATTTTCAGACCGAACTGAAAGTAGCGCTAACCATCACGAATCCCGTTGCTACCTATCGATTTTAGTTTTACGGATGGACTATCTTTCGGCTGGATAAATCGCTACCGATGATAGTCCGGATAGCGACTCCATCACGACATCCAGAAAGATTACGTCCCTGCAGTGCGGGGGATGCAGTATGATCGGATTGTTGACGTCCTCGACCGTCCTGCTCGCCCTGGTCGCGCTGGCCGCGTTTGCGGTCGCCATCATCGCGCTCCGTATTGCGATCAAACTGGCCGTTCGCGTCGGCATCGTCGCCGCGGTCGTCCTCGCGGGGCTGTGGGCGACCGGGACGCTCGAGCTGATTCCCGGCGTCTAGATCGGCGCTTCCGGTACGCATCGGCCGACCGCAGGACTCCCCTCCAAACCCAACTCCACTCGTTCTCGAGCGTCGACGCTTGCCGTTCGCTCGTCGCGTTTCGATCCGCTCCGCCGATTTCTCCGACGGCATTTCGCCCGCTCAGACGCCGAGAATTCGCTCCGCCGCCGACATTGCTCGCGTTCTTACACCGACTCGAGGAAGTTCTCGATCACGTCGTGACCGACCGCCGTGAGCACGCTCTCGGGATGAAACTGGACGGCCTCGAGGGAGTACTCGCGGTGGCGAACGCCCATGACGAGCGTCTCGTCGTTCTGCGGTTCCACCGCGGAGCCAGCGGAACTGCGTTCCGCGCTGCCGTGTTCTGCCGTCGCCGAAACCTCGAAGCAGTCGGGAACCTCCGTCGCGACGAGCGAGTGATACCGTCCGGCCCGGAAGCCCTGCTCGAGGCCGGCGAAGACGCCCGCCCCGTCGTGGTCGACGGCCGAGGCCTTGCCGTGGATCGGGTCCGGCGCTCGGCCGACGGTGCCGCCGTACTCGTAGACGGCGGCCTCGAGTCCGAGACAGACGCCGAGCGTCGGAATTTCCGGGCTTATCTCGCGGAGAACGGCCATCGTGATGCCGACATCGCGGTCGTTCTTCGGGTGGCCCGGACCCGGACTGATGATGATCGCGTCGGGATCGACCGCCCGAACCGCCTCGAGCGACGCGGTGTTTTTCAACACGGCGGTTTCGGTGCCCGCGTGCTGGCTGACGTACTCCACGAGGTTGTACGTAAAGGAGTCGTAGTTGTCGACGAACAGCACCGTCTTCGGGTCCGGCGCTGCCCCCGTTTCGTCGGTGCGTTCCTCGCCGGTGACGCTCATCGGCTCACCTCCGGCGTGAACTCGAGGTCCGCCGTCACCGTCTCGTCCTCGCCGTCCGTCTCGATCACGTCGTCGGGTCCTTCGATCGTTTCGAGGGCTGCGAGCACGCCGCCCATCTTCTTCTCGGTTTCCTCGTACTCGGCTTCGGGATCGCTGTCGGCGACCAGTCCCGCGCCGGCCTGGACGGTAATCCGGTCCCGTTCCGGTTCGCGCTCGACCGTCGCCGTTCGAATGACGATCGCAAAATCCGCGTCACGGGTCCAGGAGTAGTAGCCGACGCCGCCGCCGTAGAGGCCGCGCGGCGTGGACTCGAGGTCGTCGATGATCTCCATCGCTCGGATCTTCGGTGCCCCGGAGAGCGTTCCGGCGGGGAACGACGCTCGAGTCGCGTCGAAGGCGTCTGCATCGGCGGCCAGTTCGCCCGTTACCGTCGACTCGATGTGCTGGACGTGGCTATACTTGAGGACGTTCATGAACTCGTCGACGCGGACCGAGCCGGCCTCGGAAACGCGGCGCACGTCGTTTCGAGCCAGATCGACTAGCATCGTGTGCTCGGCGCGCTCTTTCTCGTCGGCCAGCATCTCGCCGGCGAGTCGCCGGTCCTCGACGGGACCCGAGCCCCGATCACAGGTGCCGGCGATGGGGTTCGACATGACCTCGCGCCCGCGCACCGAGACCAGCGTCTCGGGGCTCGCGCCGACGACGGTCAGGTCGTCGTGATCGAGCAGGTACATGTACGGCGAGGGATTGACGTCCCGCATCGCCTCGTAGAAGCCCAGCGGATCCACGTCGCCGTAGAGCTCTCGAGTCCGGGAGATAACGCCCTGATAGATGTCGCCGTCGAGGACGTGCTCCTTGGCTCGGCGAACGCTCTCCTCGTACTCCGCCTCGGAGCCTGCGACCTCGTCCTCTCGGACGAATCCGCCGGTTTCGGGTGTCTCGGCGGCGCGGAGTGTTTCCGCGACCGCGCCGGCCTCCGCGAGCAGTTCGTCGTAGACCGCATCGGGATCGTCGGCGGCCTCGAGGATCGGCGTACAGATCAGCGAGAGCGTCCCGTCGCGCTCGTCGAACGCGAGTGTTTTCGTCGTCAGGACGAACTGTGCGTCCGGGAACCGCGACTCGGGTCGCTCGAGGCCGACCTCCTCGAGCCAGAGGTCGTAGACCGCGTCGTAGGCGAGGAAGCCGACGAGGCCGCCGGTCAGGTGCTGACGGTCGTGCTCGGAGGCGTTCGCGAGTCGGACGTCCGGCATCGCGGCGCGGAGCGCGTCGACCGTGTCGCCTTCGACGCCAGCTTCGATGAGATCGAGCGGTGCGTCGTCGGTAAGGGCCTCGACGCTCGCGCCGTCCGACTCGACCGTGATGACCGCGTCCGGATCGTAGCCGACGTAGGAGTACCGCGCGTGTCGATCCACCTGCGCCGAACTCGGCCGGAAGGCACCGTCGGGGTCGCTCGAGGCGGTTTTCTCCGCGCTCTCGAGCAGGAAGGCGTAGGGCGAACGCTCCCGATCGCTCGATGCCGAGCGGCCGGTGAGTGCGGCGTACGCTTCGAGCGGCGTCGTCTCGACGGCGAGCGTCGCGACGGTGCGAACGACCGCCGGACGGTCCGTGCGGTCGCCCGCGTGCTCGCGGAAGGTCTCGCGATCGATATCCAGCGTCGGCGTCGCGTCGGGTGTGGGTTCGGAATCACTCATAGTTGTTCTCGTCTTACAGCTCCGCCGTCCGGTGGGCGGTCTTGGCTCGGTGGACGAACGATCGAACGGCGTCGGGATCCTTGGTGCCGCCGTCGGCTTCGACCCCGCTCGCGACGTCGACCGCGAACGGCTCGGCCGTCCGGATCGCATCGCCGACGTTCTCGGGGGTGAGACCGCCCGCGAGGATCAGCGGCGACTCGAGGTCGACCGTGGCGATTCGGGTCCGATCCCAGTCGTGCGTCTCGCCGGTTCCGCCGCCGCCGTCCTCGCCCGGCGTGTCGACGAGGAACCCGTCGACCACGTCGTCGTACATCTCGGCGACCGCCGCGTCGTCGGCGTCGACCGCGAGCAGGATCTGCGAGTCGACTTTCGCGCGCAGGTAGGCGAGATCGCCCGGGCTGATCCGGCTATGGATCTGGACTACGTCCGGCTCGATCGTATCGACCAGTTCGATCGCGCGTTCGGGTTCGGACGGCATCGTCACGAGCACGCTGGCCACGAAGGGCGGTGCGGCTGCGGCGAGGTCTCGAGCCTCGGCGACCGTGACCTCTCGCGGCGTCTCGACCGACACGTCACAGATGATACCGACGGCGTCGGCACCGGCGTCGATCGCCATCTCGAGGTCGCTCTCGGTCGTGAGCCCGCAGATCTTGACGCGCGTCATTGGACCTGCTCCGCGGCACCCGCACGGAGTTGCTCGAGTTTCGTCGCCGCGTCTCCGGATTCGATCGCCTCGCGTGCGGCGTCGACGCCCGCTTGCAGGGACTCGGCCTCGCCGGCGACGTAGATCGCAGCGCCCGCGTTCGCGAGGATGACGTCGCGTTTCGCGCCCGCGACGTCGCCTTCGACGATGCCGCGCATGTCGGCCGCGTTCTCCGCGGGCGAGCCGCCGGCGATGTCGTCGATGTCGTGTTCCTCGAGGCCGAGTGTGGTCGGCTCGAGCGCGTATTCGTCGACAGAATCACCGTGGACCTCCGCGACGACCGTCTCGCCGTGGATCGCGATTTCGTCGGTGCCGGCGCCGTGGACGACCAGCGCGCGCTCGACGTCCATCCGAGAGAGCGCGTTCGCCAGCACGGGAACGAGATCGGGATCGTAGACGCCGACGACCTGTGCGTTCGCGCCCGCGGGGTTCGTCAGCGGCCCGAGGACGTTAAAGACCGTCCGCATCCCGAGTTCCTTGCGCGGCCCGATAACGGCCTTCATCGCGGGGTGGAACACCGGCGCGAGCATGAATCCGATTCCGTCGCGTTCGATCGCCTCCTCGACGGCCGGCGGTTCTGCCTCGACGTTCACGCCGACTTCCTCGAGAACGTCCGCGCTGCCCGACGAAGACGAGACGGAGTAGTTCCCGTGTTTTGCGACCGGGACGCCCGCGCCCGCGGCGACGATCGCGCTCGTCGTCGAGACGTTGATCGTGTTGTAGTCGTCCCCGCCCGTGCCGCAGGTGTCGACCAGCGGTTCCCGAGCGGGCGCGATCGTTCGTGCCGCCTCGCGCATTCCCTGGGCGAAGCCGGCGATCTCCGCTTCGGTTTCTCCTTTCGCGCGCAACGCCGCGAGCAGCGCGCCGATCTGTGCCTCCGTTGCATCCTCGAAAACGGCCGCTGAAGCCGCTCGAGCGTCCGCTTGTGAGAGATTCCGGCCGTCAGTCACCCGTTCGACATACTCCTGCATAGTGAACACCAATGTACGTAGTTGTCTTACAATGCTCAAATCAGTACATCAACTTAAGCGTGTCGGAGGGGTGCGTGGGGTGGAGTCGCGCACGGCGACCGATTCGAAACCTTCAATTACGGTGGCGGGCAACGAATGAGTGTAGACAAGGTGGCGACGGACGCCACGAGAACGCAAGCGGGTTGGTGGTCTAGTCTGGTTACGACACCTCCTTGACATGGAGGAGGCCGGCAGTTCAAATCTGCTCCAACCCATTTTCCCGACGCAACAACGAGGAGCAGAGCGACGGGTTCGCGTCGGGAGAATTGTTCGGTAGATTTGAACTAGACGAGTCGCGCACAGCGGAGCGAGCACGTCTCGGCGTAGTTCAAATCTGCTCCAACCCACTACTTCGTTCGCAAGCAAACTCGTGAGCGACGGAATCGTTACAGTGTACCGACCGCTGATCGACCGCTGATTCGAGTCCTGTTACACAATCGCACTGTCAGCGACAACCGAACGGTAGAAACGTCCGAGTCGATTCGAGCCCCGTATGGAAGTCGTCCTCCGGTTGCTGGCGTTGCTCGTCGTCCTCCTCTGTGGAGCCGGACTCCGTGCGTCCGGCGTCCTCAACGCCGACCGGACGGACCGGCTGAACGCCGCCACCTACTACGTCGCGCTGCCGGCGCTCATCTTCGTCTCGACCTACGATCGGGCGATCGGTGACGTGCTGTCGCCGGCGCTGGTCGGGGGGCTGTTGCTCGTCCTGTTCACGACGGCGGCGGTCGCCTGGCTCGTCCATCGAGATCGGGACTCGAGGGGGCGCCGGAGCGTCGCCGTGGTCCAGTCGTACCACTCGAACCTGGGCTATCTCGGACTGCCACTCGTCGCGGCGACGTTCGACGCGGAGGTGACCGCGATCGCGAGCGTGATACTCGGCGTCGTGACGCTGACCCAACTGCCGCTATCAGTTCTCGTGCTCTCGACACTCAACGGAGCCGACGCGAGCCTCGGCGACGAACTTCGGGGGCTCGCGAGAAATCCCGTGCTGGTGACGTTGATCGCCGGACTGGCGACCGGATCGATCGGCGTCACGGTTCCGGGGACCGTCGCGACCGGTCTCGATCTCGTCGGCTCGCTCGCGCTGCCGCTCGCCTTGCTCTGCGTCGGCGCGTCGCTCGAGGTCGATCTGCCGGCGATCGATTTCGGTGCAACCGGCTCCGTGATCGCGCTGAAGATCGTCTGCATGCCGGCGCTCGCGTGGCTCGTCTTCGCCGCGCTATCGGTCGACACGGCGACGATCACGGCCGTCGTCGTCATGTTCGGGACGCCGACCGCGGTTTCGACGTACGTCTTCGCCGCCGAACTCGGCGGCGACGAGGAGTTCGCGTCGCTGAACGTGTTCGCTACGACGCTCGTCTCCATCGTCACGCTGTTTCTCCTGATCACGCTGGTCACGTGAATCGCCCTCGCTTCCGGAAGCGAACACGGAGGTTCGAGAATCGCCGTTCGCGGACGGTCGTTCACGACGAGATAGTGAAGGCGACGGAGCGGACCGACCGAGTCGCCGCTACCCCGAGAAAAACCGCTTGATCCGCCCGAACAACCCGACCTCCTCGTCCGGCTCCACATCGCTCGAGTCGCCAGTCTCTTCGCGCCGGATCGACCCGGCGAGCGGCCCCGCGTCGTCGCCGAAGTCGTCCGTTGCGGTCGGTCCGCCCGCCGGCGACCGAGACGCGGCTTGCTCCCGCGTCGTCTCGAGGTCCTCCATCGAGAGGTCGATCTCGTCGACGTCGGGCGTCGAGTCGCGCCCCTCGCCCGCTTCGGCGGCCCGAACGTCCGCACCGGTAACGGTTCCGTCTTCGATGCGGGCCGCGAGATCCTCGAGCGAGGCGTCCCCGTCGTCGGATCGAGCGGCGGGACCTGCATCGGCGGATCGAGCTGCGTCGTCGCTCCCCGGCGGCGCAGCCGACTCGGTCGATGCGCCGGACTCCGAACCGCCGGTGACTGTCGCGCCGGTGGCGGCGTTCGCTTCGCCCGACTCGGCCGATCCCGTCGGTTCCGTCTCGGCCGGCGTCGACGCCGATTTCGTCTCGTCGAGCGAGTCGAGAATATCGTCGACGCTCTGGTCGGAGACGACGCGGTGGGGACCGCCGCCCGGCTCGAGGTCGTCGCTCGAGTTCTCGTCGGCGTCTGCCGCCGACCCGCTCGAGTCGGCGGCCGAACCGGCCGAGGAGGGCTGTTGTGAGTGCTCGTCGCTCATCGTCAACGTCTGGCCGTGCCGAGACCATAACTGTTCCCCAGTGGGATTCTCTCGGTGAACGGCCGAGCGCGGTGGCTGTCGCCGAGCGACCGATTCACTCGGCCGGGGGCGACGAGAGCACGACGTTGAGCGCCGCGCCGAGGAGAATCAGCATGCCGGCGAAGTAAAGCCACGTGACGAAGAGCAAGACGGCACCGACGGCGCCGTAGGCCTGGTAGCTGCCGGCGTTGGCGGCGTAGAGCTGAAAGCCGGCCTGAAGGACCGTCCAGCCGACGGCGGCGAAGACGACGCCGGGGAGAATCTCCGTGACCGCAACCGAAATCGGCGGCAACACGTAGTAGATCGGAAGGAACACGAGGATCAGCCCGGCCAACAGGACGATCCAGCCCAACAGGTCGACGAAGGGAACGACGTCGGCCGCGAGCCCGAGCACCGTCCCCATCACGATCATCAACGTGAGCGCGCCCGCACCGGCGACGATCACGGTCACGCCGTCTCTGAGTTGATCGACGAACGTCTCCTCGGCGACCTCGTCGTAGACCTTATCGAAGGCGAGGCTGAGCCCGCGGAAGACCTTGAGTGCACCCCACGTCGCGACGGCGAGGGCAACCACGGTGGCCTCCGCACGCCCGGATTCGGTCGTCAGCGCGTCGGTGACGAGTTCCTCGCCCGCTTCCGGGAGGAAGTCGCCCGCAACCCGAATCAGCCGTTCGGCGGCCGCTTCCCCGCCGAGAAACGAGCCCACGACGAGGGCGAGCAAGACCAGCGGAATCAGCGAGACGAACGCGTAGTAGGCGAACCCCGCCGCGAGAAAGGAGATATCGCGGTCGCTTGCCGTTCGATAGACCGACGTAATCGTCCGGGAGATGTCCATACGAAGGCGTCGAGACCCAGCCCCAAAGGCGCTGTCAGTCGACCACAGTTTCCGTCTTACGGATCCGTCGGAAAACCGCCCGGATCGACGCGGTCGTGATCGCTCCTCGAGCGCGGAGTCGTCCGATCACCGCTCGAGGCAGAAGTTGTGCGACGCGTAGACCACGCCGTCGTCCGCGATGTAGACGCCGACGCCACCGCGGTCCCAGCTCGGCACCTCGCCCTCCTCGAGGATCGCCTGCCGGTGCGGGGTGGAGTTCATCCACTGATTGACGAGTCCGGTCGCGAGGCCTTCCGCGGTCTGATAGCGCACGCTTTCCTCGGACCCCGGTCGCTCGACGCGCTGGTCGACCCACGTCTGAGCGATGTTCTCGCCGTACCCGCGACAGTAGTTGTCGACGTCGGTAAAGCGGTCCATCGGCTCCTCGCCCGACGGGTTGACGTGATCGAAGTAGCCGCGGTCGGCCATATCGTAGCTGTGCGCGCGGGAGACGGACGCGATCGTCCCGTCCCACTCGAGGGGCTCGAGGTCGTGGTCGGCGCGGCGCTCGTTGACCTCGGCGTGGACGAAATCCTCGACGGTCACCGAGTCGACCGTCTCGACGTCGGTCTCGTACGACGATTCGCCGGGATCGTCCGGGTCGGTGACGTCGGGGTCGCGCTCGCCGGCCGGCGGCGGGGACGAACTCGGCGCCGGTCGCTCCTCGAGGTCGATGCGATCAGGAACCCCGAAACCGTCGCCGTCGATCCCGCCGAGATCATCGAGGACCATCGGCGCGAGCACGGTCGTTCCGAGAGCGAGCGCGCAGATCAAGACGACGGCGAAGAAAAACCGCAAGAGGGCTCGAATGAAGGCCCGGTCGGTACCGTCGTCATCGGGCGGGTCGTTTGCCGGGTGCCGGTCTCCCATCGTCCGTAGCATTGCGAAACCACAATAAGACACCCGCGGTTGATTGCAGTCGGTGACACCCGACTCGTTCGAGACGCTCCATCGACACGATCAGGGCGCTGATCGTAGACCCATCGTCCGATCGGGCGCGTTATAGCGTTCGCCGACACCGCTCATCGCACGAACTGGCAGTATCCGTGGGATGTTTGGGCTGGCGTTCGTAGGGACGAGTATGTCCAACCGACCCGATTCGTCAGGATGGCTCTCCGAACGGACAGGATTGACCGTGCTTGCGCTCGTGAGCACCGTTCTGGCGGCGCTCATTTTCCTGCCGTATCTCCAGTACATTCTGCTCGGCGTCGTTCTCGCGTACGTTCTCATGCCGGCACAGCGACGCCTCGAGCCGATCACCGGCTCGATGATCGCCGCCCTCACGCTCGTCGGCGTGGCGATCCTCGCGATCCTCCTCCCCATCACGTACGTCCTCGCGATTGCACTCCGGCAGGCTCTCCAGGTTCTCACGGCCGTCCAGGAGGGGTCGCTCGATATGGGAGATGTCGAGCAGCGACTCGAGATCACCGGCTATCCGATCGACATCGCCGAGTTGTACGAAACGTACCAGGAGCCGATCGGGACGACGGTACAGGGCCTCGCGACGAGCGGAATCGAACTCGTTAGCGGGCTACCGGGGGTTCTCATCGGGCTCACCGTGACGCTGTTCGTGCTCTTTGCACTCTTGCGAGACGGCGATCGACTCGTCGCGTGGACGCGGCGGGTGGTTCCGGTCGAGGACGACGTTCAGCGGGAACTCCTCGCCAAGCTGGATCAGCTCATGTGGGCCTCCGTCGTCGGCAACGTCGCGGTGGCGGTGATTCAGGCGGTCGCACTCGGTATCGGGCTCGCCATCCTCGGCGTCCCGGCCGTGATCTTCCTCACCGTCGCGACGTTCGTCCTCGCGTTGCTCCCGCTGGTCGGTGCCTTCGGCGTCTGGCTTCCAGTCGCGATCTACCTGTTCGCCACCGGTAACCTGATCGGGGCGACGGTGCTGGTCGGCTACGGCTCGCTCGTCAGCGTCTCGGACACCTACCTGCGACCCGCACTCATCGGACGGACGAGCGCGTTTAACTCCGCGATCATCGTCGTCGGCATCTTCGGCGGCATCGTCGTTTTCGGCGCGGTCGGGCTGTTCATCGGCCCCGTCGTCCTCGGCGGAGCGAAGGTCACCCTCGACGTGTTCGCTCGAGAGCGGCCGACGGGATCGGGTGCAAAATCGGATCTCGAGGGCGACGAGACGATCGAAGACCCCGCCGTCGACACCGAACCTGGAACCGGCATTCGAACGCGGACAGGGCGCGCTACTGCCGCTGACATCGGGACGTCCGACACCGCTCGAGGGACGGCCGCCGCGAACGACGAGGCGAGCGGTGAACCCGATACCGCGCCCGACCGAGGGGCGGACGCGGATACCGGAGACGGTGGAGACGCGGACGCTGATGCTTCGACAGGTGCCGGCGGAGACACTACGCCGATAACGGATACCGAGAGGGATGCTGAGAGGACCACAGATACCGACGAAGACGACGAAGATATGGATTAGCCAACGGATTCAGATGTGGACGGCCGCACCCGAAGGGGTGCGTTCATTACCCCGTGACCGTTAGAACCGCGTATCATGTTTCGGATCGAACGTTGCAGGCGACACGGGGGACGAGGCGGTTCGTTCGGCCGGAACCAGTACTAGCTATGCACGGATCAGACGCCACCGGGAGTCCGTACGCTCCCCACACGGACGAGGAACGCTCGCAAATGCTCGAGGCGGTCGGGGCCGAGACCGAGGAGGATCTCTTCGACATTCCGACGGCCGTCGAGTTCGACGGGACGTTCGGGATCGACGCGCGATCGGAACGGGAAACGAGACGACTGGTTCGCTCGATTCTCGGGCGCAACGACGGCCTGACGGAGCTGCTGGGGCGGGGCCACTACGGCTACTACATCCCGTCGCTGGTCACCCACCTCGCGGACCGCTCGGAGTTTCTCACCTCCTACACGCAGTACCAGCCGGAGGTCTCGCAGGGGTTCTTGCAGGCCCTCTTCGAGTACCAGTCGCTGCTGGTCGAACTGACCGGTCTCGAGATCGCCAACTGCTCGATGTACGACGCGGCGACGGCGCTCGGCGAGGCCGCCACGCTGGCCGAGCGGGTTCGCGACACCAGCGGCCACCGCGTGCTCGTCCCCGACCGCTTGCTCGAGGGTCGCCGGTCCACCCTCGAGAACTACGTCGCCGGAACGGACCTCGTCCTCGAGGAGTACGCCACCGACGACGGCAACGTCGATCTCGAGGCGCTCGAGAAGACGGCCGGCGACGACGCCGTCATGGTTTACGCGGAGAATCCGACCGTTCGCGGAACGATCGAAGAAGGACTCGAGTCGATCGGCGAGATCGCCACTGCCAACGAGGCGCTGTTCGTGCTCGGCTCGGATCCGATCGCGCTCTCCTTGCTCCAGCGACCGGCGGACGTCGGTGCCGACGTCGTGATCGGTGACGCGAGCGTGCTCGGCCTTCCGACGAGCTACGGCATGGGTCTCGGGCTGTTCGCATGTCGCGCGGACTACCTCCGGCAGGTACCCGGCCGACTGGTCGGTGCGAGCGAGGACGCGACCGACCGGCGGGCGTTCACGCTCACCTTACAGACCCGCGAACAGCACATCCGTCGGGAGCGAGCGACGAGTAACATCTGTACGAATCAGGCGTGGGTTGCGCTGCGAACCGCGATGCACGCGGCGTCGCTCGGGCCGAGCGGGATGGTCGACCTTGCGAAACGCGGCGTCACCCGCGCCGAGGGTCTCGCGGCCCGACTCGACGCGCTCGACGGCGTCAAAGCGCCGGTCCACGATCGGCGACACTTCCGCGAATTCGTCGCTCACGTCGATCAACCCGCGGCTCCGATCGCGAACGATCTCGAGAAGCGCGGCTTTGCGGTCCACGTCGTCGGCGAACACGAGGTTCAGGTCTGCGTCGCCGGCGTCCCCGACGAGAAACTCGATCCGTTCGTCGCGGCGTTTACGGAGGTGGCACGATGACCGAAGAGCCGACCGGCGAACCGTCTGCGGACGACCGAGTCCGGTACGATCAGGCCCGATACGTCGAGGACGGCCAGTACGAGCCGCTGCTCTCCGAGAAGGACCTGACTCGAGTCGAGATCGGCGGCGAGAGCGACGGTCGCGACGCGGGCGGTGCCGGCGACGGCGATTCGCCGCTTCCCGACGACCTCACTCGCGACACCCTCGAGTTACCCGAACTGTCCGAACCCGAACTGGCCCGCCACTACACGCGCCTCTCTCAGATGATCTACGGGATCGACAGCGGTCCCTACCCGCTCGGCTCCTGTACGATGAAGTACAACCCCAAGTTCACCGAGGACGTGGCGGCGCTCCCGTCGGCGGCCGTCCACCCCGACCGCTCGGAGCGGTCGGTCCAGGGCACCCTCGAGTTGCTGTATCGGCTTCAGGACTACCTCGGCCGAATCGGCGGGATGGACGCCGTGACGCTCCAGCCGCCCGCGGGCGCGGCCGGCGAGTTCGTCGGGATCCGCGTCGCCGCGGCCTACCACGAGCACAACGGCGAGGACCACCGCGACGAAGTCATCATCCCCGAGAGCGCCCACGGGACGAACTTCGCGACCGCGGCGCTGGGCGGCTACGACGTCGTTTCGCTACCCAGCGACGACAGCGGGCGAGTCGATCTCGAGGCGCTCGAGGCTGCGCTCTCCGAGCGGACGGCAGCGCTGATGTTGACGAACCCGAACACGCTCGGCCTGTTCGAGCGCGACATCACGGAAATCGCCGAGATGGTCCACGACGTGGGCGGACTGCTCTACTACGACGGGGCGAACTTGAACGCCCTGCTCGGCCGCGCTCGGCCGGGCGACATGGGCTTCGACGTGATGCACTACAACGTCCACAAGACGTTCGCGACGCCCCACGGCGGCGGCGGGCCCGGTGCCGGTCCGGTCGGCGTCGTCGAAGACCTTGCGCCCTTCCTGCCGGCACCTCGAGTGCGCGAAGGGGGCGCGAGCAAGAGCGGCGAAGCGACCTACGAACGCTTCGACCCCGAACACACCATCGGCAAGGTCCACGGCTTCCAGGGCAACTGGCTCGTCCTCGTCAAGACCTTCGCCTACATCGCACGGCTGGGCGATTCGGGGCTGACCGACGCCAGCGCGAAAGCGGTGCTCAACGCGAACTACCTCGCGAGCCGGGTCGGCTACGACGTTCCCTACGAACCGTTCCACCACGAGTTCGTCGCCAGCGCGGGCGAACAGGACGCGGCCGACGTCGCAAAGCGCATGCTCGACTACGGGGTCCACCCGCCGACGACCAAGTGGCCCGAGATCGTCCCCGAAGCGCTGATGACCGAGCCGACGGAGGTCGAGAGCAAGGACACGCTCGATCGACTCGCCGCCGCGTTCAACGCCGTCGCATCGGAGGATACCGAGACGCTCGAGGCCGCCCCCGATCGAACGACGGCGCGACGGATCGATCAAACCAGCGCGGCCCGGAATCCCCGCCTGTCGTGGCAGGCGCTTGAGGACAACTGAGCGCGCAGACGGTCTGAGAACCAGTACTATCGGTCGGCGAGCCAAACACGGTCAGTGAACGTCTCGAGAGAATTCGTTCCACTCCCTCTCACGGTCCACCAGCGATAGTGACCGCTGGGCGTTCGAGTTGGCGTAGAAAGACTCCTCGTCCGACGTTACTGGGATGCCGTCTCGAGGCTCGAGTCCACGGCCGTCCCGTTGTCGCTGATTCGAACGAAGCCGTAGTCACAGTCCGGACAGTGCCACTTGACTTTCGTACCGAGGTGAAGCGTCGTGCTCGCGGCGCGGTAGAACGTCCGTTCCGTTCCACAGTCGGGGCACTCGTGTTCGAGTTCCATAGCCATACGCGGGCGTTGGATGCGGCGCGTGTTGAAGATACTGATTCCGGTACGCGGGTCGAGATGGGGACGAGGCAGCGACTCGGGGGCTCGTACTGGCGGAAACCGTCCGCAGCCGACCCGACAGCAGTTAAGTGCACACCGGCCGACGATTCGGGTATGTCGATCTACACCGGTCGCGGCGACGACGGACGGACGGACCTCCGAGATATGACCCGCGTTTCGAAGACCAGTCCGCGCATCGAGGCCTACGGGACGGTCGACGAACTCAACGCGCTGATCGGGACGATTCGACCGACCGGCCACGAGGATATCGACGACCAGTTGCGCTCGGTTCAGAACCACCTCCACGTCGTCCAGGCCGACCTCGCTAATCCCGACCCCGACGAGGACGACCCGGCGATCCGCGCCGAACACGTCGAAACCGTCGAAGCGTGGATTGACGACTACGACGACGAACTCGAACCCCTGACCGCCTTTATCCTGCCGACGGGGAGCGAACACGGCGCGCAACTCCACCACGCCAGAACGGTCTGTCGACGCGCCGAGCGGCGAGCCGTCGGACTCGCCGCCGAGGAACGGATCAACGAACAAACGGTTCAGTACCTCAACCGACTTTCGGACGGACTGTTCACGTTCGGTCGCGTCGTCAACAAACGCGACGGCGAGCCGGAAGAGTCACCGCAGTACTAACCGTTCGCGCCAGGCGGCTCGAGGCGAAACGCCACTCAGGTCAGGCGACGGTGGCGCTCTCCTGGGAAATCATCTCGATGATTAGTTCGGTCGTGTGAAGGCTTTCCCCCGGTTCGATGCGATCGGCCGAGCGAGTGTACTCGATAATATTCGCGTCGTGCAACAGCGGGAGGTGCGTGTGCCGCAGGGTAATTTCGAGATTTTGGCGTGACGGACCCGCGTGCTGTGATTCCGCAAACAGATGTGACACCACGTCGCCGGATGAGACTGGAGACTGCCGGGACTCGAGGTAACGACAGACTCGTCGACGCCGGCGATCAGCGAGTGCTTTGAACATCAGATCGAGACTGCTGGTTTTTCTCATACCACCTCGTTATCTACTGAATGAACCGGTGAGCGTTCGACCTGATCCGCCCGGGTTTTAAGTGCTAGTTTCGTCGTATCGTCGATTCAATCAACGCAGAAATCGCCCGACGTAGCCGTTCGGAGATCGATTGAGACGAAACGTCGAGTTGCGCTCCGAGTTTCTTCTGCGAGAGACGCCGCGGGATTTCGAAATAGCCCGATTCGTACGCCGTCAGTAACGCGTCGCGTTGTCTCGAGGTAAGTGCCGTCTCTCCCGTTCGTTCGGGATCCGTTTCCCGGTAGAGCGACAGCAGGAAAAACGGGCAGTCCATGGCGGTGTACGCCTCGCGATACTCGATGAGCGTCGCTCGATCGGGGAATCGCATGCGGAGTTGCCACCCGTCGTGGGTTCCGTCCGCCTCGAGCAACACGACGTCGTCCTCGCTCCACCTCGAAAACGTGGATCTGTCGCGACCGTATGGCGTAAAATCGACTCGATAGAGCGACATCGAATCGCTCGCGGTCAGCCGACGGAGGCCGGTAACCGTCGGGTCGTCCTCGACGGCCGTTTCAAAGGCGGCGCTATCGACGCCAGCCATCCAAAAGAATAGGCGAATATCACTGCTTTTAGTTCGGTACAGCTCCTCGTACGAAAGATGAACGTCAGTAAACGCGCTAAGTGTGCTGTGAAGAATCATTTCGCTTACCGTAAACTCAGCAATCAGCACATCTAATCAGTTAGGGAGAATATTTATAAAAACTTCTTAACGGACGGCCAGTATATGTTCCATTTTAAACACAAAATATGACTAGAATGTTATATCTATCGCTGGCTGCTACGCAGCAACTGCGATGGAAACTCTCCGCCCTTACTCGTCAGGGCTGACGTGGAAGAATGTCCACCCCGCTGTCCCGGCACGGGTTCGAGAGTTTCCGGTCTCCGCGCGCCGGTTCGAAGGTGTCGACGAACCACTCGGGTGAGAGCGCGAGATCGGTCGTACCCGATAACAGTTCGCTCGAGCGCGGTTTCGACGCCGTGGCTAAGGGACCTCGAGACTGGAAACTTCGCTGACGACCGACGTAGCGTTGCCCGCAAGCATCGCTGCTGAGCTGCGTTCGGGAATGTTCGCGTGCTCACGGACGTTGATCGATTCCGTCAAGACGACGTGATCGGACGCGATTCCGTTCCTGTTGCCTGCGAAAGGTCTATATTCGCTGCCGCCCTCTCCATGTGAGAGGACCACATGAACAAACACTTCCACGACAGCCGGTACTACCTGAAGCGCGCCGGCGAACACGCGAAACTCGGCGTTACCGAGACGCTCGAGCCCTACGCGACGCGGCTTCGAACGCTGGTCGTCCGGGAACCCGAATCGGAGTCCGAATCGGGTCGTCTTCACACGGTTCGCGAGGACCTGACGACCCTCGAGCAGAAGGCTACGGATCGGGTTCACGGGGTGACTGGGAGCGCTCGAGAGACGCTTTCTGCGCGTCGTTCGCACGAACCCGCCAGCGACCAGTGAAAGGAAGTCTTAAGTTGAACGCACGGATATCACTCCGTGCGGGTTGGTGATCTAGTCCGGTTATGATACCTCCTTCACACGGAGGAAGTCGACAGTTCAAATCTGTCCCAACCCACTGATTCTGCTGCGAGCAATCCGCGAGCAGCAAATTCGTTATGTTGGGTAGGTTTGAACTAGACGAGTCGCGCGCAGCGGAGCGAGCCCGTCTCGGCGGAGTTCGAATCCGTTCCAACCCATTACGTTTGATTCGAGGAACGAATTAATTGGATAATACGGAGCAATTCACCCATTCGCGGGATGATCTTGAGTCACGAAGCAGCGATTTCAAGAGTTCATCGCGCGAGATCTTGTTGGCCAAACTGACCTGCAAAGAGCGGTCGCTTCGATCGCGTCGTTTCGGGGATTGATTTCACCGGTATTCGCGAGGATGGCTCCCAGCGTTTAACTCGCTCGGGCGATTCTTTACAATCGACCGATGAAACGCCCCACTCGTCAGAAAGAGCGTAATGACCAGACAGAGACCGAAACGACCGAGAACGAGGGCGTTCGGACCTGTCCTGAATGCGACTCGAGTACGCTCATCAGAAGTTCGGATGAGAGCGAAATTAGTTGTGAGGACTGTGGGTTGATTCTCGAGGAAGAAACCATCGATCACGGACCGGAGTGGCGGGCGTTCAACCAATCGGAGCGGGACAGCAAATCCCGCGTCGGAGCCCCGACAACCCAGACGATGCACGATAAGGGGTTGACCACCACGATCGACTGGAAGAACAAGGACGCCTACGGCCGGTCGCTCTCCTCGGACAAGCGAAGCCAGATGAACCGACTGCGGAAGTGGCAAGAGCGAATCCGGACGAAAGACGCCGGGGAACGAAACCTCCAGTTTGCACTCTCCGAAACCGACCGGATGGCGTCCGCGCTGGGCGTTCCGCGGTCCGTTCGCGAGGTCGCGAGCGTCCTCTACCGACGCGCGCTCGACGAGGACCTCATTCGCGGCCGTTCGATCGAGGGCGTTGCCACGAGTACGCTGTACGCGGCCTGCCGCATGGAGGGGATCCCGCGATCGCTGGACGAAGTCGCGGCGGTCTCGCGCGTCGAACGGATGGAGATCGGCCGCACGTATCGATACATCGCGCAGGAACTCAGCCTCGAGATGGAGCCCGTCGATCCGAAGAAGTACGTCCCCCGCTTCTGTTCCGAACTCGAACTCTCCGAGGAGGTCCAGGCGAAGGCCAACGAAATCATCGACACGACGGCCGAACAGGGGATGTTGTCGGGGAAGTCGCCGACCGGATACGCCGCGGCTGCGATCTACGCGAGTGCGCTCCTCTGCAACGAAAAGAAGACCCAGAACGAAGTCGCTGACGTCGCGCAAGTGACCGAGGTCACCATTCGAAACCGATACCAGGAGCAGATCGACGCGATGGGCATTCACAACTGACGCAGGCGTGTACAGTGGCGCTTGCACGACCGTGACGAACGCTTAAGATGACGTCCGTGGGACGTGGAGTATGTCATACCAACTGCACTGTGACAGCTGTGACCTCGAGCGCGCGTGTGCTGATTGGCCCACGGCGAACAGCGAGGCCAGCGACCACGAGGCAGCGTATCCGGATCACTGGGTGAGCATTCGCGACTTGCAGGAAGCCTGAGTATCGTCTTCGGGACACCACAACGACTCTTCAGTACCGTCTCCAGTAACCTCTTGACCGCGTACCTCGCTGTACCGAACTATGCAATACTACGAGGACATCGAGGTCGGCGACAGCCAGGAGTTCGGCGAGTACCACGTCACGAAAGCGGAGATCATCGAGTTCGCCGAGCGGTACGATCCACAGCCGTTCCACGTCGATGCGGACGCGGCCGAGGACTCCGCGTTCGGCGAACTCGTCGCATCCGGCTGGCACACCGCGTCGATCTGTATGCGGCTGCTCACCGACGGTCCGATTCAGGACCGGGCCAGCATGGGTGCCCGCGGTGTGGACGAACTCCGCTGGAAACAACCCGTCAAACCCGGCGATACGCTCTCTATTCGAACCGAAGTCGTGAACAAGCGCGTCTCCAAGAGCGACTCGAGGAGAGGCTACGTCGACAGTCTCCTCGAGGGAGTCAACCAGCACGGAGACGTCGTCATTTCGTGGATCGGACTCGGGATGATCGAACGGCGAACCGCCGAGACGTAGCGGGCGTGCGATAGTCGACCGGCTCGAGCGTGGCGCAGCCCGTTATCGCGAGAGTGGGCGATCGCTAGTCGTCGACGTCAGTCTCGAAGTACGCGGCCAGAATCGCGGTCTGAACCGTTCGCGAGTCCGTCTCCTGAATCGTGCTGGCGGCTCGGAAGCGTTCGCGGATGTCGCTCACCTGCTGTGGTCTCGCGGCGAGGTGAACGAGATCGAACGCGTCGGGGGCGACTCGCTCGGCGGCATCGAAGTCGGCCCGATCGTACAGAGCCGCGAACTCCTCGAGTACGTCCGCAACGAGTTCGTCGGTCGCGTCGGCACCCGGATCACCGACGGGCACTAGATCCGACGTCGTGTCGAAGTAGCCCTCCAGATCGACGACGCCGGCCGTATCGTACAGGTACTCCTCGAGCGCGTCGGTAACTGGCTCCGAAACGTACACGCCGAATAGCTTGTATCGACTATCGTCAGCCATACCCGACCTTCGAGGGCGAAGGACAATAAGGGCAATCGGTGGCGAGTCGCCGACCGTCTCTCGGCAGACACCACCGTCAACAGAAGCGCCGTTGAAGTTCCGAGAGCACCATCGGTGGGAGTTCCAGCGCTGCCAGCACCTCGTTTCGCTGGGTCGGCTCCCCGTGGCCGGCCGCGAAGCCGTTGAGCCGTGCGACGACGGTCGAGTCCACGAAGTCGTTCCCGTACCGGTCCTCGAGTTCGTCGCCGACGACCGGCGTCGAGCGGAGCTCGTACTTCTGGTGGAAGTCTTCGGCGAGGAAAAATCGGTCGAGCGGTTCGATATCGGTCGCGGCCGACCGGCCAGTCCGTTCCTCGAGTGCCGTTCGATGGCGCTCGGCAGCCACGCGCTGGTGCTCGTCGTGCGCGAGGACGACGCTGCGATACTGCCGCTTCGGTGCCGCGGACGCCCAGTCGTGGTTCGCCCAGCAGACCTCGAGCAGATCGTCGTAGCTCAGTTCGCTCGGATCGTACTCGACCTGTACGACCTCGGTGTGGTCCCCGAGCGAGTAGTAACTCGGATCCGACGCCGTCCCGCCGGCGTAGCCGACGCGGGTTCGAACCACCCCCTCCATCGCGCCGAAGCGCGCGTCGGGACCCCAGAAACAGCCCATGCCGAACGTCGCCGTCTCCGTTTCGCTCGGCGGGACGCCGTTCGCACTGCGTTCGAGCACCGATGGCTCCGCGACGTCTCGATCCGAGTGTCCCATACCCGAACGACGGTCCGCCGAGGGATGCGTGCTTCGCTCCGACCGCTCGAGAGACGCGCGAACGCAGCGAGTCGTTCGCGGGGAGAGCCCGGTTCAGAATTCGTAGTGTGCGATTTCACTCGAGCCACAGGTCGGACACGCCTCGCAGTCATGGTCGAATTTACCGCCGCAGTTTCGACACTCGTAGAGCTCCCCGTCGTCACCCACGAGCAGTCGGAGCCGAGTAACTACCCCCATCGATCGATTCGTTAGGGACAGACGGACATTAATCGAATTGCCAGCATTGTGCGCGAATTAACGGGGCTGGAGACAATCGCGGCCACAAACTCGTCCGTGCGAGAGACGGAAATCTCACGATTCGGGTCGTCGTTCGAACTGAATCGACCGCTTCGTCCGCCGCGATAGTATGGGTCGGGACGGGTTCTTGATGCTGATCGCGGCGCCGATATCTTTCAGTCGAGTACTATCCACGCTGTCGGCTCGACGATGCTCATTGTACACTTCCAACCAATATATCTCTGTTTTGAATGCAATATTCAATACTGGTATGTTCGAAAATTCGAGTGGTAGGTGGGCAGCTACTATAAACTCAGTTTTATCTCCCACAAAGCGACGATATCAGCGTTTATAAGCGGGTTTCGAGAGTGATTTCGAGATGCCGTATTCGTCCCCACGATGCCGTTCGCCACTACCTGAATCCAGAATCGATCTGTATCAAATCGCCCGTGTACGAACACAGAAAGCTCCTCAAAGATCAATCGCTCAAATAGCGGTCCGACCAATATAGTCGAGTATTATTCCGAAGGATAGTATGACGTATTATGGGGATGAAATCAGATAAGACATACTATTGACTTATTGGTTCCCGATATCACCGTCCATCCACAACCGTCTCGATTGGACGATCGAACGCGCGCGCAATCGAGAGTGCAAGTAGCGCCGAGACCGGACGCCGGTACTGAAACGAGGACGGGGTGAATTTCGGCGGCGTACGTGTACGGGTCCGGGTTCGGACCCGATCCAACGAACGCGGAAGTCGTGGCCCGGCGAGGGACCGATCGTCGATCACGATCGATCAAGCATTACAAGTATACGCCTGTAATGGCCTCGATCTGCAAGTAGACGATTGCCGAGTGAGACCACCACGAGCGACGAATCAGGCGCGAGGATTCTCGCGACAGTCGCCTACCGACGGCGGACCGTTCCGCAGGTCTAACCGATGTGCGAACTCGCCGCCGACGAGCATAATCCTCGGCGAGCCGCTCCGGCGCCAGTTACTGTTGTCCGCCGTTAGCCGACGTTTGCGTCCCCTGTTGCTCGAGGATATCGACGAGCCGATCAGCGAACTCGACCGATCGTCTGGGGAGCCCGTACCGGTCGGTTTCCGTATCGTACTCGCGGAGCTCCGACACGAGCTCTCCGGTGTGGGGCAGCGTCGTCACCACCTCGCGAACGTCGATCTCGAGCACCCCGTCCTCGGTTTCCAGCCACGGCTGCGTCTGCTGTTTCTGATCGTACTCGATCGAGTGCACGTCGCCGCCGACCGCGTCCACGATGTCGTCGACCGCTCCGACCTCGAATCGATCGCCCTCGGCGACGAGAAAGAGCGTTCCGTTCGCACATTCCGGCGTGTATCGTGTCATCAGTGCAGATTACAGTCGCTCGCGTAATAATAGTGTTGTCGCGGGCCGGAGCGTCCTCGCGATCCGCAGGCGTATCGATCCGAGCGAGCGGCGGCGCTCAGGTTTCCGCGATCTCTTCGCGCGTCTCGACGGCCCCGTCGAGGGGATCGCTGTCCCAGTACTCGTGGTTCGGATCCTCGCGGAAGCACGCGGCCTTCCCGTCCGCGTCGTCGACCTCTCGAAGCGTCGGGTGCTCCTCTCGACAGGCCTCGCGGGCGACCGGACAGCGCGTGTGGAACCGGCAGCCCGAGGGCGGATCGACCGGGTTAGGAACGTCGACCTCTCTGAGCGGCGGCTCGCTGGCCTCCGTCGAGTCGAGGTCCAGATCCGGCGTCGCCCATCGGAGCACCTCGGTGTACGGATGGCGAGGGTCGTGAATGAGCCGCTCCGCGGTACCGATCTCGACGATCTCACCGAGGTACATCACGGCGATCCGACCGTCGCCGTGTTCGGCGAAGTACCGCGCGTTCGAGAGGTCGTGGGAGATGAAGAGGAACGAGGTTTCGAACTCCTCCTGCAGTTCCAACATCAGGTCCATGATCTCGATACGCAACGAGACGTCGACCGCGCTGATAGCCTCGTCGGCGAGGATCGCGTCCGGATTCATCAGCAATGCGCGAGCGAGGGCAACGCGTTGCTTCTCGCCGCCCGAGAGCTGATGAGGGTACCGATCGAGGAACTCGTCGGCCGGGGTCATGCCGATGCGCTCGAGCAGGGAGTGCATCCGACTCCGGCGTTCGGTCTGGTTGATGTTCGGATGAGTGTGCCGCAGCGGCTCCGTGAGAATGTTGACGATGCGCCGGTTGGGGTTAAGCGCGCTCCCCGGATCCTGGTGGATGATCTGGAGCGCCGACCGGATGTCGTCGTACGGAATCTCGCCGCCACCTTCTTTCGCCTCCCAGATATCCTGGCCGCGGTACTCGATCGAGCCGCCGGTCGGCTGCTGGAGGCCGATCATCGTCTTCCCCAGCGTCGTCTTCCCGCAGCCGCTTTCGCCGAGGAGACAGACGAGATCCTGTTCTTCGATATCGAGCGAGACCCCGTCGACCGCTCGGACGACGCGGGGGTCTTCGGTGAACCGCTCGAGCAGACCCTGTTGCTCCTCGAAGTGGACCTCGACGTCGGTGAGCGAGAGGAGCGGCGTCCCGACCGGCTCTTCGTGGCGTGTTCTCGCAGCCGGTTCCGCCGGTTCGGCGGGAGCGGTATCCTCGAAGTCGTCGCTCGTCTTGCCGAAATTGAGCTCGATCTCTTCGCGGGCTTGCTCCCGGTGGTGACACGCCGACCGGTGAGCGGTGTCGTCCCCATCGACCGTGGCTAACGGCGGATCGTTAGTCCGACACTCTTCCGTTGCGAGCGGACACCGCGGTTCGAACCGGCACCCGGACGGGAGGTTCACCGGAGCGGGACCTTCGCCCGGGATGGGCTGCATCTCCCCGAGCGGCGCATCGATGTTCGGCGTCGCGTTCAACAGCTTCCGCGTGTACGGGTGAGCGGAGTTTCCGATGATGTCGTCGCGCGGCCCGATCTCGGCGAACTGGAACGCGTAGATGATCGCCATTCGATCGGCGAGCGACGCGACCAGCGGCAGGTCGTGGGTGATGAAGACGATCGTCAGATCGTACTCGCTCTGCAAGTCGTCGAGCAACGTCAGAATCGACCGCTGCATCAGCAAGTCGAGCGCGGCCGTCGGCTCGTCCATCACCAGCACCTCCGGATCCAGGACCATACTCAACGCGATCAAGGCCCGCTGTTGCATCCCGCCGGAGAGTTCGTGGGGATACGCGTCGAGAACCCGCTCGGGCTCGAGATAGAGGTTCTCGAGGAGTTCGCGGGCGAACTCGAGTCCCTCCGGGACGTTCTTGTCGTGGGCCTTGAGCGTCTCCGTGAAGTGAGCCCCGACCTTCATCGTCGGATTGAACGAACTCATCGCGCCCTGAAACACCATCGACACCTCCTCCCAGCGGAACTGTCTGAGTTCCTCGTCGCTCAACTCGAGGAGGTCGACCGACGATCCGTCCTGCCGGTTGTACGTGATCTGCCCAGTGAGGACGCCGGGATCGGGAATGGCATCGAGCAGTGCGGAGGCGAACATCGACTTGCCGCTCCCGCTCTCGCCGACGATACCGAGGACTTCGTTTCGCTCGATGCTGACGTTGACGTTCTCGAGGACGCGCGTTTTGCCCTCGTTGTAGGTGACGCTCGTGTTTCGGATCTCGAAGATCGGATCTTCGACGGTCTCCGGTGATACGACTCGATCGCTGGGTGTGCTGTCGGTAGCCATTATATCATCTCCGTCGTCGTGTCGGTTTCTTCCTCCTCGATGGACTCGGATTCGCCGGTGAGACGGGTCCGGACGCGGGGGTTGAAGATCCGGTCCATTCCCTGGCTCAGCAGGACGAGCCCGAAGGCCAGCCCGACGATGGCGATGATCGGGACGAGGAGCCAGTGGAAGGCATCCATCGAGAACAGGCCGCCTTGCTCGTACCCGTTATTCAATGTAACGCCCCAATTCTGTCCCGTGTAGGGCAACACGCCGATGAAGTACAACCCGACGGACGCGAAGATCGTGTAGCGTGCAGCCAGCACGAAGTTGACCATCACGTACGGCATGATGTTCGGCAGCACGTCCTTGATGATGATACGAACCGAACCCGTGCCCATCGTACGGGAGGCTTCGATGTAGCTCTCCTCTCGGATCGAGAGGACCTGTGACCGGATCGAACGACCCAGCCCGGCCCAGTAGTTGATCGTCAGGACGACCCCGAGGAGAAGCGGGTTCTCCGGACTCAACGCGATGGCCAGGACGATGACGAGCGGTAGGCCCGGGATCGCCATGAAGAAGTCGGAGATTGCCGTGATGACGGTGTCTATCGTGCCGCCCTTGTACCCCGAGACGGTGCCTACTATGACTGCGAGGGTGGTCGCCCACACCCCGCCCGCGAGCACCATCTGGAGGATGAACGGCGTCGAGTCGATGATCAGGGCCAGCAGATCCGTCCCCGAGTTGGTCGTCCCGAGCGGATACGACATGTTCTCGAACGGCCTGAGGAACCGCTCGGCCTGATTCGTACTGGCATCGCGCCAGAGCCCGAGCAGATCGACGACCGCCATGAGGAGGTAGACGCTCAGGATGAGGACCCCGAGACGAGTCCGCCTGTCGGACCACGCGACGGCGGCTGGCACGTAGAGCTTCTGTTCGTAGAACTCGTTCAGTCGGTCGCGGCGACTCATCTCGACGTCCGACGTCTCCGAACGCCAGTCGATGCCGTCGGCGGCATCGGGTTCAGTACTCATCTGACTCACCTGCACTGATACGCGGATCGATCAATCCGTACGTCAGGTCCGCGATGTAGACCGCGACGACGAGCGTAGCCGTGATGACCAGGAAGCACCCCATCATCAGCGGGTAATCGTTCGCCTCGACCGCCTCGATCATGTAGTAGCCCAGACCGGGATACGAGAAGATCTCCTCGAGCACCACGGTCCCCCCGAGTCGGAACCCGATCAACAGGAGGAGCCCCGTATACATCGGGAGGATGGCGTTCTTGGCGACGTACCGGGTGGCGATCCGGCCGTCGGAGAGACCGCGCAGTCTGGCGACTTCGACGTACTCCTCGCCGAGCACCTGAATGCCGTTCCCGCGCATGTTGAGCGCCGTCGATCCGATCCCACCGATCGTAAACGCCAGGATCGGGAGCGCGGCGTGGTAGAGCACGCTCGAGAAGTACTGGAGGGGCTGCGAGGCGTCGAGACCTCGAGCGACGGCGTTCCCGGTCGGGAACCAACGAAGCTGGAACGCCAGGAAGAACAGGAAGATCACGGCGAAGATGTAGTAGGGGACCGACATCAGGAAGATCGAGCCGCCCGATGCGATCTGGTCGAACCGCGAGCCTTCCCAGTACGCCTGGATTGCGCCGAGCAACACGCCGACGATGAACATCAGTATTGTGGACACCACGACGAGGAAGACGGTCCAGGGGAGCGCTCGAGCGATCACTGAAATGACCGGTTCGTTGAGCGAGATCGACTGGCCCAGATCCAACTGGAGGACGCCGATCATATAATCGATGTACTGTTGCCAGAGCGGTGCGTCAGGTCTGATGTTCTGCAGTGCCTCGATACGCGCGTCGACCTGCTCGGCGGGGACCCCCTGCTGGAGGAGTTCGATCCGCAACTGCGTGAACGGACCGCCGGGAAGCAGCCGGATCAGTCCGAAGGTGAGCGTCGCCACTGCGACGAGAATCAACGGAATTTGTAGCGTCCGTTTGAAGTAATAGTTCATTTTAGTGATATTAAAACGGAATCGTATCGGTGGCTCAGCCGTTGTACTGCAGTTCGCCCTCGTGGGGCCACCAGAACTGTGGCCACTTCACCTGCCGGTTGGGGCTGTCCTCGTCGGCGATCGTCCAGTCGTCGTCCGTCACCCAGGATTGCTCGTGCTTGGACACGAGTCCGAGGAACGGAAGTTCGATGTGGTTGTGCCACGCCGCCTCCTGGACGTACGGCCGCGCCTCCTCGTCGTTCGGTTGCTGTGCGATCTGGTCGACCACATCGAGCGGGGTGAGCGACATTTCTTCGCCATCTCTGCCGGGAATCGTCTGCTCGGATTGGGCCTTCTCCCGGTAGTTGTGACCGCCGCCGATCTCCTCCTCCCATAGCTGGTAGCGCAGCGGGAAGTACGGGAACGACGACCGCGATCCGCCGGGCAGCCAGTAGAGGCTCCCCATCGAGAAGTTGCTATTGGAGTACTGATTGAACCAGTCGTTCGTCGAGCTCGTGCTGACCGAGAAGTCGAAACCGAAGTCGTTCAGTTGATCGACGACGGTGTCCGTCATGGTCTTCCAGTCCGTCCATCCCGCGGGCGAGTAATAATCCCCGCCGATGGTGTCGCCATCGGAGTCCTGCCAGGTTTCACCTTCCAGCGTGTATCCGGCGTCCTCGAGCAGTTGGGTCGCCTCGTCCGTCTGACTCTCGTCGGCGCCGTAGGTCTCGAAGTCGTCCTGCCAATCGTCGAGCCAGTACTCCTGATCCTTGGGCGCGATACCGCAGGGCGACGGCGTCACGAACTTCGACCGCGGACCGGCGTTGTCGACGATATTCTGCCGGTTGATGACGTGTGCGACCGCCTGTCGCACCGCTCGCTGTCCGAAGTGTGGGTCGTCGTGATTGAACACGATACCGTAGCCCCACTTGGCCGGAATCTTGACCTCGACGACGTGGTCCGGGAACTGGTCGACGGTCTCCGGCGGTGCGAACAGGCTCGGTGCGGCGTCGACGTCCTCACCCGAGATGAGCGCCTGGTGCTGGGCGTTGTTCCCGCCGTAGTCCTCGATCATGAACTTCTCGATGTTGACGTTATCAGCGTTGTAGAACTCGGAATTTGGCTCGAACTCGAACGCCTGTCGGTCCTTGCTCACGAACGAGAAGGGCCCGCTGGCAACGGGATCCTCCCAGGCCCACCGGAGGAACTCCGACTCGTCCTGGTCCAGGAACTGTTCGTGGACGTCCGCTTTCGTATCGACGAAGAAGTTCGTGAGTTCGAACTGGATGATCCGCGGGTTCGTCGGCCCGGAGAGCAGCAGGCGTGCGGTCTTCTCGTCGACGATCTCGTAGTCATCGAGATATCCCCAAATCGAACTGCCGGTCATCTCCGCCAACTGGAGCTGGACGTCGAGGTCGTCGGTCGTCCACTCGTCCCCGTCGTCCCACGTCAGATCGTCGCGGAACGTGAGCGTCACTTCCTGTTCTTCGACCTGCAAGTCGAGGTCGTCGAGCGCCCCGAGGAGGAACTCGTCCTCGCTGAACGAGTACTTCAGGAACGGAGCGAACACCGATCGCCCCGCGGGCCATCGATAGTTCTGGATTCCCGACGTGTTGAAGTGAAGATCGTTCGGATTGCCGGTGTACGCGTTGACGAACGTTCCCTCTTCCGACGTATTCCCACCGACACAGCCGGCGAGTGCGGCGATACCGGATGCCCCTGCCACCGTTAACATGTCCCGACGACTGAGCACATCGCTGTAGTCGTTCGGGCCGCTATCAGATCCCATGACGTGGGAATCATAACCATAGTTGCTAATAAACATTGTGATACATATTCGTCACTAGTTAGATCAAAGCAAGCCGAGCGATAAACAATTTTAATCGCTCGGCTTACGCGCTGTGGTCGTTCGGAGTACGAGCCACGATCGGACACGCGATCGACCACTACCGTTTTACCGGTCGCCCGCGACGACTCGAGCGTATCTCGATGAATCAGTACGACGACTGCTGGCTCCGGTACGAGCGCGTCGCGGACGACGACCGACTCGCCTCATACCGACGACGGTGTAGACACGCGTACGTCGCCGAAAAGTCACCCAAGTGCGGCGCGATCCGGGACGAACTCCGGCGGGCGCTGCCCGGACTACTCGCGGAGGAGTCCCACCTCTGGCAGCATCCGCCGACGACGGTCGACGGGTTCCTCGCCATCGGTACGCCGGACGACATGGCGATGATCGCCGAGTCGGTTCCGGACGACGATGTCGCCGATCTCGAGGCCGGGGGGTTTCTCGTCCGATCGGTCACCTGGAACGGCACGGACTGTCTCGTCGTCACCGCGCCAACTGATCGGGGGCTGGTGTACGGCACGTTCCACCTCCTCCGACTGCTCAGCGTCGGCGAACCGATCGACGACCTCGACGTTCGCGAGGAGCCGGCGTACGCGAACCGGCTGCTGAATCAGTGGGACACGCCCTTTCACCGATCCGTCGAACGGGGGTACGCCGGCGAGTCGATCTTCGACTGGGAACGATTACCCGACCTCCGGTCGCGATACGAGGACTACGCCCGCTTGTTGGCCTCCGTCGGGATCAACGGGATCGTCCTCAACAACGTCAACACGACGAAACCCCCGCGGGCGAGCGCGAACGCCGCGTTCGACGCGTTCGAGGGATGGCAACTGCTCGAGTCGCGGCGGCTCGAGGACCTCACCGGGCTCGCGTCGCTGTTTCGCCGGTACGGGATTCGGCCGTACCTCTCGGTCAACTTCGCGTCTCCGATGCTCGTCGGCGACCTCGATACCGCCGATCCGGTAGACGAAGGCGTCCGCGAATGGTGGCGGGCGAAAGCCGACGAGATCTACGACCTCGTTCCGGATTTCGGCGGCTTTCTGATCAAGGCCGACTCGGAGGGACAGCCCGGTCCCTACGACTACGACCGCGATCACGTGGACGGAGCGAACGCGATCGCACAGGCGGTGGAGCCCCACGGCGGGCGCGTCTGGTGGCGCGCCTTCGTCTACGGCTCGCACGAGGACCGGGCGGTACAGGCCTACGACACGTTCGAACCGCTAGACGGCGAGTTCGCCGACAACGTCACCGTCCAGATCAAGAACGGTCCGATCGACTTCCAGCCCCGCGAGCCCGCGTCGACGCTGTTCGGCGCGATGCCGGAGACGGACCTCGGACTCGAGTTACAGATCACCCAGGAGTACACTGGACAGGGCGTCCACGCGACCTCCCACCTCCCGATGTGGAAAGAGGTTCTCGAGTTCGACACGCACGCGGACGGCGAGGGGACCCCGGTGAGTTCGCTCTTCCACGGCGACGGTGAGGGCGTCGTCGGCGTCGGCAACGTCGGTGAGGACTACAACTGGACCGGACACTACCTCTCTCAGTCGAACCTCTACGCCTTCGGTCGCGCGGCCTGGGACCCCGACCGCTCCGCCGAGGCGATCACCCGCGAGTGGGTCCGACAGACGTTCGACGACGACGCAGACGTCGTCGACACCGTCACCGAGATCCTCCACGACTCGTGGGAGGCCTGCGTCGACTACGAGACCGGGGGCCTCGGACTCATGCACATGATGCACAACGGCGAGGAGTACCTCGAGAACCACTACTACCCGTCGCCGGCGGAGTGGCCCGGCTATCACGGCGCGAGCGAGGACGGGATCGGCGTCGACCGAACCGAAAGCGGGAGCGGCTACGTCACGCAGTACCGCGAGCCGGTCGCCGAGCGCTACGGCTCCGTGGAAACGTGCCCCGAGAAGTTCCTTCTCTTCTTCCACCACCTCCCCTGGGACCACGAACTCGAGGACGGGACGACCGTCGTCCAGCGGCTCTACGACAACTGCTTCGCGGGCGTCGAAGAAGTCGAGCGGCTCCGGGAACGGTGGCGCTCGCTCGAGGGACGCGTCGATGAGCGGCGGTACCGCCACGTCGCCGAGCGGTTCGGCGAACAGGTCGCGCAGGCCGAGCGGTGGCGGGACGTGCTCACCGCGTACTTCCGCGAGCACTCGGGCATCCCCGACGAGCGCGGGCGCGCTCGAGACGGGTAGCCGGCTCTACGATCATCGATAAATTTTTCACGTGTGTTCTCCATCCACACACCATGTCGAAAACCTCGACGCTGCTCGACCTCGTCGCCGCTCAGCGCGAGCAGATGAAGGTCATCCTCGCGCTGTTGATCGCGTCGGGACTCCTCCTCGCGCTCTCGGCCGCGTTCGTCGAACCGGGCGACGAGGCGTTTCTCATCCTCCTCATCGACATCGTTCTCGTGGTCGGAGCGTTCGTCTTCTTCAGCGTGACGTACTGGTACTGCACGAAACGCGCGATGGACGACTGAGCCGGCTCGCTCGGTGCCAGTTCTCGACCCGGACCCGAAGACGGCGCGTTCGCGCCGTTCGTAAAGCGTCGTGATTACGACGCGTCGGCGAGGAAGTTCGCGGTCTCGGTCGCGAGCTCTCGAACGTCTTCGTTGGCGTCCGCCGCAGCGACTTCTCGAAGCTTCGGCACGGCGGCGTCGTCCCCGAGGTGGCCGAGCGCTCGAACGGCACGCGCACGCACGGAGACGCTATCGTCGTCGAGACGGTCGACCAGCCGGTCGCTCGCCGGGGCGACGGCCTCCGGCTTCTCCGCCGCCAGTTCGGCGAGCGCGTCGATCGCGCCGCCGGAGACGGCCGGATACGCGTCGTCCAGCAGCGTGACGAGTTCGTCGACGGCGTCGACCGCCGACCGGGGCTCCGATTCGATAGCGGCAACGACGACGTTACTCAGCGTGTGACGGGCGGAGATTCGGCGTTTGCGCTCTTCGTCCTCGTGATCCCGTATCGTGCGCCGGGTCACCTCGTCGGTTACCACGTCGCTGAGGTCTTCGCTCTCCGGATCGGGCTCGGTGGCTCGAATCCCTTCGATCACCCGCCGTACGTACGGTGCAACGAGATCGGGACGTTCGACGACGAGCGTGGCAAGGACGCTCGAGCCGGTCAGCTGTACGTCCACGATCTCTGCGCCAGCAGTGCTGACAAGGGTGGTCAGCCGCCCCTCGAGCGCCGCCGGATCGCGTTCGACGACGGTCCTGAGGACGGTGATCGCACGCAGCGCGATCGCGGCGTTGTCGTCGTTGGCGAGCGACGCGACCTCGTCGAGGACCGGGCGCACGGCGTCGACCCCCTCCTCGGCGAGCGTTTCACAGACTTCGACGCCTCGCCGTCGGACCAGCGGGTCCGATGAGGAGAGGGCCGCACGTAGCTCCGCGTCGTCGATGTCAGCGCGGGTTATCGACTCGAGAGCGACTCCGTCGAGCGGCACTGGCGAGTCCTTCGTCATGGACGTGTGGTACGCACCGGAGGGTAAATACGTGCGGGTTGTGCTACCAGACGTACCGGTAGGGACACCGACAGTCCGCGTCGTTACTCGACGTTCGCGACGTCAGTCTCGGTGAAGTACGTCCGGCTGGTCCGCGGTACTTCCTTCGTTCCGGCCACCTCGAAGGCGGCGGTCGCGGCGATGTCGGCTGCCGAGTGGCCGACGCGGAACTCGTAGGGTCCCTCTTCGACGGTCAGGTCGAAGTCCCGGTCGTGGTAGGCGAGTTGCGAGGCGTCGACCTCGAAACTGACCCGCTTCGCCTCGCCCGGCTCGAGGGAGACGCGTTCGAACCCGACGAGTTCCTGAACCGGGCGAGCCTGATCGGGGTTCTCCGCACTCGCGTACAGCTGAACGACGTCGTCGCCCGCAGTGTCGCCAGTGTTTTCGACGGTCACGTTCGCGGTGATCGTCCCGGCCGGCGGGAGTTCGTCGGTCGACAGCGAGAGATTGCCGTACTCGAAGTCGGTGTAACTCAGCCCGTGGCCGAAGGGGTAGAGCGGGGCGCTCTCCGTGTAGACGTACTCCTCGTTTGCGGTGTTGGGCTTCCGGTTGTAGTGGACCGGGAGCTGTCCGACCGTTCGCGGGATGGAGACGGGAAGGTGCCCGCCGGGGTTGTGTTCGCCGAACAGGACGTCAGCGATGCCGTCGCCGCCACGTTCGCCGGGGAGCCACGCCTGCACGACGGCCGGAACTTCCCGCGCGATCCACTCGAGGGAGTGGGGTTTGCCGCTCACGACGACGACCACGACCGGCGTCCCCGTCTCGTGTACGCGTTCGACGAGGTCGCGCTGGACGCCGGGGAGCCCCAGATCGACCACGTCGCAGCCCTCACCGCTGGTGGCGACGCTTGGCTTGTTGATCCGCTCTTTGTCCGAATCCGAGAAGTCGACGGCGGAGCGCGCGCCGACGAACGCGAGGGCGACGTCCGCAGTTGCGGCGGCGTCCGCGGCCGCGTCGAACTCGTCCGTCTCCGGGCCGGTGGTCGTACAGCCTCGCTCGTGGAGCACCTCGAACCCGCACTCGTCACTTCGCTCGCGGACGGCGTCAAGCGGCGTCGTCGCCTCGAACTCGACCTCCTCCTCGGGGTAGTGGGCGGGGTACGCGTAGTCGCCCATGAGCTCCTGGGCGTCGTCGGCTTTCGGACCGACGACCGCGACGGCGTCCGTCTCCTCGCCGATCAGCGGGAGCAACTCGTCGTCGTTTTTCAGGAGCGTCATCGACTCGCGGGCGGCGCGCGTGGTGAGGTCCCGCGCCTCGTCGGTGCCGAACGGCTCCGACGCCGCATCGGGATCGACCGTCGGATCGTCGAGAAGCCCGTTCCGTGCCTTGGCGCTGAGGACGCGACGAACCGCCTCGTCGAGCGTCTCCTCGGCGAGTTCGCCGGCCTCGACGGCGTCCACGAGGTGCTCGCCGTAGCAGTCCGTGTAGGGGAGTTCGACGTCGATGCCGGCCTCGAGGGCCGCGACGCCCGCCTCGCGTTCGTCCGCGGCGACGCCGTGTTCGCTCCGGAGGAACTCGACGCTGTAGTAGTCGGAGACGACCGTCCCGTCGAACCCCCACTCGCCACGGAGCACGTCGGTCAGGAGCCACTCGTCGCTGGCACACGGGACTCCGTCGATGTCGTGATAGGCGTTCATGACCGACTCGGCGTCCGCCGTTCGGATCGCCGCTTCGAAGGGGAACATGTGCGTCTCGCGGAGTTCGCGCCGTCCGAGGTTGACCGAACTCCGGTTCTTCCCGCCCTCACCGGCGCTGTGACCGACGAAGTGTTTGAGTGTGGCAGTGACGCCGTCAGCGTCTCTTTGAAGCCCGTCGACGTAGCCACAGGCCATCGCTGCGACCAGATACGGGTCCTCGCCGAACGTCTCCTCGACGCGGCCCCACCGGAGGTCGCGGGCGACGTCGAGGACCGGAGACAGCGCGTGCGTGGTTCCGATGGCCGCTAACTGGTCGCGAATGGTATCAGTGACCGTTTCGAGGAGGTCGGGCGACCACGTGCTCGCCATTCCGATCATCTGCGGGAACGTCGTGCCCTCCGGTCCCATATACCCGCTGAGGCACTCCTCGTGGGGAACGGCTGGGATTCCGAGACGCGTTTCCTCCTGAAGATACGTCTGAAGTTCGTTCGTCCGTTCGGCCGCCTCTGACGGGGACAATCCCCCCTCTCCACCGATGCGAGTTAGGTGTCCGATACCGGTCGAAAGATGCTCTCTAACGGCATCCTCGTCGAGTTCACCGTCGCTATCCAGGAGTTTGTTCGCGTTCGCGGAACCGAGTTGTGCCGCCTTCTCTTCGAGCGTCATCTCCTCGAGGAGGTTCGCTACGCGCCGCTCGGCCGGCGTCTCGGCGACGCCGCGGTTTGGACTAGTTTCCATCAAGTGGCACCTCACAATCCAGAGTCTTAATGATTCGGACTGGGTCCGCTACGCCGGTTCTCTTCCGCTCGTCGGATCTCTGGTCCCGGAGTCGACAGTAGGGCTCGCTCGAGCGGCGAGTAGACCGTCGCTGTCACGACCTCCACTACCCGTCCGAGGACGGGTCACCCTCCATGTCCGGTCTCGACCGGTTCCCTATCGACGAATTACATGTCTGTACTGCTACCTACATGTTCGCTTATAGAGAACGCTACCGTAATATCACTACCAAATGAACTGATCGAGGCTCGTGCAGTGAGTCGGGTTCACACACCACAGCTACCGGTTCTCGGGTGATTACCCGCGGCAAACGGTTCGCCTCCGTTTACCAGCGAGTCTCTCGGTTTCGGACCGTGATACGCACGAAATTTGCCGAGTAGGGCGTTTCGGTTATCGAAACCGCGCTTACAGAAGTATGCTTGTAAAACTCAGTTGTACAGTGAGAGTATATCACAAGGATTGTTCGCCAATAGATAACATCGTTCTACCCGTGTGAAATGGTGACTGGTGTCGCTACCAGTTGGTCATGCTCTGTCGAACTCGATTCAGTCCGACGCTCGTTCGATTCGGCTCACACTGGAACCCGTATCCGTCACTGGTGCAGCTACCGACGTTACGGGCTGTAGTCAACGTCGCTGGCAATGCGGATCTCGTCGTCAACGTCGCTGACGACATCCGTTCGGTGTGTCGTCCCCTCGTGCCGGAGGACGGGAGAACTCTAGATCCATCGACGCTTCCGTTACACACATACGAATGTAATAAATCGGTACGCCCGCCGGCGCGAAGGTCGGATCCCGTTGGAGGTATGAACGAGCGCCCTGCGACTCTCTCACCGCCGAGCGATCGACGGAAACCACCCCCTTACAATCGTATGTTTGTAATACGAACGCCGTTCCGCGTCTGCAAACACGCGAAATCGCGGTGAAACACCGTCTCGCCGGAGCATTGCACAGATAATCCGCCGACGGAACGAATTCGTCCGTTCAGCCCGACCGAACGCAGTAACGAGTGCCCCGCGCGAGTCCCTTACTCCGCGAACAGCAGGTTTACTTCGATCGTGTTCGCGGTGGAGAGGAGTTGATTTTGCAACTCGTCGTGTTCCCACTCGGTTTCGAGACGGTGTTGGGGGCCAACGATAGTGACGGCACCGTAGACGGCCCCATCGTTGTCGAGTATCGGTGCGCCGATGGCGCTGATTCCGGGCAAGTACTCGCCGTGGTTGTACGCGATTCCCGTCTCGCGGATCTCCTCGAGTTCCGCGATGAGCGTCTCCCGGTCCGTGATCGTTTCGTCGGTAAATGCGGGGAGCCCCCAACTTGCGATGATCCGATCAATCTTCCCGTCGTCGAAGTGAGCGAGTATCGCCTTTCCGCCGGCCGAACAGTGAAGGTACGTCGGTGTCCCGACGTCGATGCTCGAGGTGACCGACCGATCACCATCACAGGCGCGAATAACGGTTCCGAGACCGTTCTGCTCGGTTGAACAGAGTACTCGTTCGCCAGTTTGATTTGCGAGATCCTCGATGGGGGCCTTTGCGGCCGCGTATAGCGGCTCTGCGTGTTTCACGTGCTCACCGAACGAGAGAAACCGAAGGCTCAGTCGGTATTCGTCGCCGTCTTGCACGACGTACCCCTTCGAACGGAGTGTCGTCAGGTGTGCGTGGACCGTACTCTTCGCCAGTCCCGTGCGCTCGGTCAACTCGGTCACCCCAGCGCCTTCCGCCTGCCAGAGCGCCTCGAGGACGTCGAGGGACTTTACTACCGCCTGGACCCTGTCCGCTTCATCCGTGTCCGGTGTTGCCATACGACAGATTACCGGTAGAGTGTCATAATTGTTCTGCTCTATTGAACAGCGTCGTCCCGAACGCTTCGGCGAACGAGCGCATACCGCTCCGCAGCAGGCCCGTGAGGTACGGTAACACTTATGTGTCGCGTTCTGTCATATAGGCTATGGACTTTCGCGAACCGTCCGAAGCCGCACAGATCAATCGGGCACTCGACGACTTCATCGACCAGGAAGTCGCGCCGCTCGAGAACGAGCACGAACAGTTCCTCAACGAGGATTACGAGAAGAATATCGTCGACGAGGACCACCGACAGGTACCCGAATACCGCGATATCGTCGAGACGATCCGCCAGAAATCGGTCGAAGCGGGCTTCTACGGGATGACGATGCCGGAGGAGGTTGGCGGAGGCGACGTTGATATCCTCACGCGCGCAATCGTCGGCGAACACGTGTCGAACCGGCCGCCGGGATTTCACAGCGCCATCTTCGGCGGGGCCGGCGGACCGACCCCTATCCTGCTCGCCTGTGACGAGGAGCAACGCGAGGAGTACCTCGAACCGTTGATGAACGGCGAGATCACGACCTGCTTCGCGCTGACCGAGCCGGGTCACGGCAGTGACGCCCACTACATGGACACCAGCGCGGAGAAGGACTCAGTCGAGCAGAGCCCGGCAGACGCCTCGGAAACCACGGCCGCTGAGGACGGCGACGAGTGGGTTATTAACGGCCAGAAGGTGTACATCACGAACGGCCCGTACGCCGATTTCGTCATGGTTTTCGCGCGAACGAGTGGCGAGGACGGCGACCTCGAGGGGATCACCTGTTTCCTCGTAGACGCGGACAAT
Organism: Natronorubrum halophilum; assembly: GCF_003670115.1. NCBI lineage: Archaea > Methanobacteriati > Methanobacteriota > Halobacteria > Halobacteriales > Natrialbaceae > Natronorubrum > Natronorubrum halophilum. The sequence continues at coordinate 39,775 of NZ_QQTY01000005.1, read as the reverse complement.
CCCGGTTTCGAGGTCGGGAAGATCCACCGCGCGATGGGAATGACTCCCGGAACCCACTCCGAACTCTACTTCAACGACTGTCGAGTCGGCGAAGAGCAGGTACTCGGCGAGGTCGGTCGGGGCTTCCAGTCGGCGATGAGCTGGATCGGCGGCGGGCGGATCAACATCGCCGCGGGCTCCGTCGGGACCGCACAACATTTGCTCGATATGTCGGTCGAGTACGCCCGCGACCGGGAGACGTTCGACAAACCGATCGGTCACCGACAGGGCGTTTCCTTCCAGCTCGCGGAGCTGGCAACGGACATCGAGCAGGTCCGTCAGCTCTACCGGTACGCGGCCTGGAAGATGGACAACGGCGAACGCGCTCGCAAGGAGGAATCGATGGCGAAACTCCGCGGCGCGCAACTCGCCAACGACGCGGCCGACGTCGCGATGCAGGTTCACGGCGGTGCCGGCTTCATGAAAGAGCTCCCGATCGAACGCAACTACCGCTCGGCCCGCGTCTTCCGCATCTTCGAGGGGACCGACGAGATCCAAAAGCGGACGATCGCTCGGGAACTCATCTGAAGCGATGAGCGACCCGACAGATCGTGCAGCGGGACCGCTCCCGGTGCAGATCACGCGCCTGGACTTCGACATCGAGTGGCCGCCCAAACACGCCGCCGCGTACGTGATTGAAACCCCGGATCCGATCGTCATCGACACCGGAAACCCCGACGAACGAGCCGAGACGACGATCCGGGACGGGCTGGCAGTGCAGGGGTACGAACTGGGTGATGTCAACGCAGCCGTCGTCACCCACCCACACAGCGACCACATCGGGCAGGTGCCGCTGCTTCGCGAGGCCGGTGCGACGGTGTACGCACCGTCGGCGGTGCTCGAACAACTCGAGCGCGATCCGGACGACCTAGCCAACGGCGTCCGCGACATCGGTGTGTCCGCGGGCTACCGAGGCGAAGCGATCGAACGCGAGATCGAACGCGCGCAGGACTCGCTGCGCCGAAACCGGCAACTGCTCGAACCGACCGACGCCGTCGGCTTCGAGTTCGGCGACTCGTTCGAAGCCGCAGGGCTCGAGTTCGAACCCGTCCACACGCCGGGCCATCAGATCCACCACGCCAGCCTCGCGGTGACGGTCGGCGATCAGCGGATCCTCTTCAGCGGCGACGCGCTCATCGAACCGTTTCGGCCCGGAGCGATCCACGTCGGGATCGACTACGGTGCCTACGAGGCCGTAGACGCGTTCCACGAGGCGATGGACCGACTCGAGGGCCGCTCGTTCGATCGCGTGTTTCCGGGTCACGGCCCCGTCTTTACGGACTCCGAGCGGGCCATCGAGCACACGCGCAACGAACTCCAGTCCCTCACGGCTGACACGCTCGAGGCCGTCGTGACTATCGGCCCCGCGACACCGATGGAACTCACCCGCAATCGAGTCGGTGAGGTTCGGCATCCGGCACAGCTTCTCGATACGTTGGGCGCGCTCGGGACGTTAGAACGACGAGAGCGGATCGAGTACGTGGAGCACGACGGCGTCCGGGAGTACGCCGCCAGAAAGGCATCACTGTGATCGAACGGGAGACGACCCGACCGTCTCAGACGACCCGGTTCTCGAGGTCCGCGCCCTCGAAAAACCGATCGTAGTTCCGGACGAAGACGTCGGCACACCGCCTCCAGTAGTGCGGCGTCGCCCCGGCGACGTGGGGAGTCACGAGCACGTTGTCGTGATCCCACAGCGGCGAGTCCTCGGGGAGCGGTTCCTCCTCGAAAACGTCCAGCGCAGCACCGCGGAGTTCGTCTGTCTCGAGCGCCACCTCGAGTGCTCGCTGGTCGACGACGCCACCACGTGAAATATTGACGAGAACCGACTCATCGGACACTGTCGCCAGCGCATCGGCGTCGATCAACCCCCGCGTCTCGTCGGTCAACGGACAGGCGAGTACGAGGTAATCGCTCTTAGCGAGAACGCGCTCGAGATCCGCGGGTCCGTAGACGGCGTCCAGCGTCGCCGGCGCATCGGTCGGATCGCGTTTGACGCCGACGGTTCGGGCACCGAACGCGGTGCAGTATTCGGCGATCTGCGAGCCGATGGCACCGACGCCGACGATGCCGACCGTCCGGTCGCCGAGTTCGCCGGCGACGTAGCGCTCCCACTCTCGGTTGCGTCGTTGGGCGATCGCGCGATCGAACCGCCGTTCGAAGTGAAACAGATATCCCATCACCTGCTGGGCGACCGGCCGTGCGTGGATGCCCGATACGGTCGTTAGCGCCACACCGCGCTCGGCGAGCGCGTCGTGATCGTAGGCGTCCGTTCCCGCGCTGAGCGCTTGTACCCAGCGCAGGTCGTCGGCGGCGGCCAGCACGTCCTCCGGGAGTCTGCCGGTCACGACGATTTCGGCGTCGGCGACCGCCTCGAGAACGCCCTCCTCGTCGGAGCGCTCGAGGTCGATGTCGGGACGGCGCTGGCGAATCTCGTCGACCAGAAGCGGCCCGCCCTGCTCGAAAACGTACGGCGTTACGACAACGGTCATAGATTGCGATCCTCGTACTCGGGTTCGCGTCGGACGCGTGCAGCGATTCTCGGTCGGTGACAGCGGATACGAGGCAGCATACGCATGCCTTGGGGCGATACTGATAAAACAGTACGGTCCGCGATCACCGTTCGAGCGGCGATTCGCCGCTCCGTAGTGGGATACTCGCGAGTGATTCTCCGCTCGCCTTCTTCCGCCCCGTGAGTGACCGACGACGCGGTTTGCTCACGAGGGGTCACTGGATTCGGGGGGTCGGTTCTGTCGTCCCGTCCCGAGGGACGATGCATCGTGTGGAGACGCAGTATGATAACTATCGGTGATGATCCGATAAACCGTTGGAAAAATGGTGAAGATTTATATGGTTGGTCCAACCTCTTATTCTGTACGGTGTGCCTTGATCACGAATGACACGGAATGCTATCGGCAGACGACGGGTACTCACGGGAACCGGTGTGGGAATTGCGACGGCGATAGCGGGCTGTATCGGCGGTGGCGGCGGTAGTGACGAGGACGTCCACTTCATCACGGATTACTACAACGACCAGTGGGAGTCCCTCTGGGGAGAGCTCGAGTCGGAGTTCGAGGACGAGACCGACGCCAGCATGAACATCGAAGAGGGCGGGATGTCCGGCACGCAGGAAGGTCGTCTCGCTCGGCTGATCCAGGCGGGCGACCCGCCGGATGCGAACACCTCGACGTTCGATCAGGTGGCCGACATCTGGGAAACCGGCCAACTCGAAACCGTCAACGACGTCGTCGGGTCGATCGAGGAGGTCAACGGAGAGATCAATACCGACGCCTTCCTCGGTGAGGGGGACGATATTTACCAGATCCCCCACGGGCTCTACGTCTCGAACTTCCAGTATCGGGCGGACGTCTACGAGGAGCTCGGGCTGGAGGAACCGGAAACGTTCCAGGACGTTCTCGACAACGCCCGGGTTATCGACGAGTCGGACGTCGATACGCGAGGGTATGGCCTAGCCGGGATGCCGACGGGCAAGAGCCAGGACGAATTCCTGGTCCTCCTCGCGAGTGCCGGCGTCTCCGGCATCGGTCTCCGCTGGAAGGACTCGGAGGCGCGCGAAGAACTCGAGGTTCACTTCCCCGAAGAGGAGGTGACGACGGTTCTGCAGTACATGAAAGATCTCTCCGAGTACTCGCCCGACCCGACCGGCATCGGCTGGTCCGAGTCGCTCAGCCAGTGGGTACAGGGCCAGTACGCCCAGTGTTATCACCTCAACGCCTGGCCGGTCGGCGTCACCGCGCTCACGGCCGAGGCCCAGGACAGCGATCCCCTGCGCGGGCTAGCCGAAGCTACTCAGGTCAAGGCGTACCCGACCTGGGACGGGATCGACACGGACGAGAACTGGCTGAGCGCCCCGGCCCCGGACGGCTACCACATCTTCTCGGGCGGCGACAACACGGCGGATGCCACGGAGTGGTTCGAGTGGCTCTACGCCGACAGCATGGAGCGGACCGTGCAATTCTACGAGGCGGATCCGGGTCGGTTCCTGCCGACCTACGCCGACGTGCTGGCGTCCGACGCGTTTCAGAATCAGGGCATCTTCCAGGCCCATCCCCACCTGCTCGAGAAGCTTCAGTACTGCCAGGACGAGATCTGGGGCAACCACTACGGCAGCGTCGACGAGGCCAACATCTCCTCGCCCGAGTCGCTGTACATGCAACGCCAGTGGTTCTACGGCGAGATGGTCAACAACGTGGTCACCGATTCGATGACCGTGGACGAAGCCTACGAGTGGGGACTCGGTCGGCTCGAGGAAGAGTTTGCGAACGCCCAGGAGCAGTTCGGATAGTCGACTGCGGGCACGACGACCCCACTTGACCGCGTTCGGCGCGGAACGAACCGTTTGCGAATGACCGTGGGATTAACATACATGGCTATCGAGGAACCGATACATGGCCGGTGAACCTAGAGAATCGTTTCGACCTCGCACGGCGTACATCCCGTGGGACGAGTTGCCCATACAACGAGAGACCGTCGTCGGGATCGGGACCGTTCTCCCCGTCGTCATACTGTACTTACTCATCGCGGTGCTCCCCATCGCCTTCGCGTTCTGGGCGTCGTTACACGACATCCACACGCTCAATCCGGAGTGGGAGTGGGTCGGCCTCGACAACTACTACGAGGTCCTGAACATCACCACGTTCTGGGGGTCGCTGTGGCGGGGACTCGTCTACATGGTCGGCAGCACGCTCATTCAGCTCACCGTCGGCCTCTGGATGGCGGTCGTACTCAACCGCATCACCCGCGGACAGAAGCTCTTGACTGCGGTGGTCTTTACGGCCTACCTGATCCCGACGATCATCGTCTCGCTGGTGGCGCTACGAGTGTTCGACCCGGCTGGTGGCGTGTTCCAGATGATGGGTGCCGAGTGGTTCGGCCTGTGGGGCGCTCGCGAGGCCCCGCTGGGGTCCCGGGAGTGGGCCATGCCGTTTTTGATCCTGATCGGCAGCTGGAAGTTCAGCGTCTTCGTCACCATCTTCACGCTCGCACAGCTGCGCGCGATTCCCGATCGATTCTACGAGGCGGCAAAGGTGTGCGGTGCGAACCGATGGCAGATGTTCCGGGACATCACGCTCCCGCGTCTCGTCGGGATCATCCTGGTCGTCGTCCTGCTCCGGTCGATCTTCATGTTCAACAAGTTCGATATCATCTGGCAGCTCACGCAGGGCGGCCCCGGTAACTCGACGACCACGCTCCCAGTACTGGCCTACAAGACCGTCTACACCAATCAAGCCTACGGGCTCGCCAACGCGATCGCCATCGTCATGTTCCTGTTCCTGCTCGCGGGGGCGATCGGCTACTTCATGATCTTCAACCCGAGCGAGGAGGTGGAAACGACAGCATGAGCCAGAACGACCCACCGGGCGGCCTGTTCGGCCTCTCCTACGACGGTGAAACTCGAGTTTTCGAGCGGCTAAAGCTCGTCAGCACCGCGATCATCGTGCTCGTCGGTGCCTGGCCGATCTACTGGATGACCCAGCTCGCTTTCACCGAGTACAGGGTCGTCGAGGACGGCGTTACCGTCTTCCCCACCCCCGAAATATTCACGTTCGGTAATTTCACGGTGCTAACAGACCCGCGGATGTACACCTACATGTTCAATACGGTCGTGGTGGCCATCGGCACCATCGTGACGGTCGTCATCGTTTCGCTGATCGCCGGCTATGGCCTCGCGCGACTGAACTTCCCGTACAAGGAACACTTCGCGCGGATCCTCCTGATCGGGTATCTGTTCAGTCCCATCGTCATCGGCATTCCGCTCTACCAGATCTGGCGGTCCATCGGGTTGCTCGGAACCCGCGTCGGGCTCATTATCGCACTATCGGCCGTCTCGATGCCCTTCGCGGTGTGGCTGATGTGGAAGTACATTATGACGATCCCAGAGGCCCACGAGGAAGCCGCGTGGGTCGACGGAGCCTCGCGCTGGCGGGGCTTTCGCGACGTCGTCATACCCCAGTGCCGGCCGGCGATCATCGCCGCGGCCCTGTTCGCCTTCGCACTCGCCTGGAACGACTTTACGTTCGCACAGATTCTCCTGCCGTCGACCGACACCACGACGTTTGCACCCGGCATCCTCCGGGCGATGGGACAGGCCCAGTTCCTGCCGGACGCCTACCTGATGGCGATCTCGCTGGCCATGACGCTGCCACCGCTGCTGTTCGCCTACTTCATGCAGAGCTACCTGCTGAAGGGGTTCCAGGTCAGAGCCCTCTGAGATCGGATACTGAACGATAACTAACACCCACGAGACACAACAACATATGCCAGACATCGAGATCCAGAACCTGACTAAAGTGTACGAGGAATCGGGTAACGAAATCGTTGCAGTCGACGACGTGAACCTGACCATCGCCGACGGCGAGTTCGTGACGCTGGTGGGACCTTCGGGCTGCGGAAAGACGACGACGCTTCGGTGCGTCGCAGGGCTGAACACGCCGACGAGCGGCAAGATCCACTTCGGCGACCGCGACGTAACGGAGACGCCGGTTCAGGAGCGCAACATCGCGTTGCTCTTTCAGGACATCGCGCTCTACCCTCACATGAGCGTCCAGGAGAACATGGCTTACGGCCTCAAGATCGTCGGGTTCTCGCGAGAGGAGCGCATCGCCCGCGTCCGAGAGGCTTCGGAGTTGCTCCAGATAACCGACCAACTCGAGAAGATGCCCTCCGAGCTCTCCGGCGGGCAACAACAGCGCGTCGCGCTCGGCCGCTCGCTCGTGCGCGATCCGGAGGTCTTCCTGTTCGACGAACCCATGTCGGATCTGGACGCCAAGCTCAAGGCCGAGCTACGGCCGGTCATCGAGAAGGTGACCGACGAGATCGGCTGTCCAACGCTGTACGTGACCCACGACCAGGAGGAGGCGATGACGATGTCCGACCGCGTTGCGGTCATCAACGACGGCAAACTGGCCCAGGTCGCCCCGCCGAAGGAGATTTACGACGAGCCGCGCTCGGAGTTCGTCAGCCAGTTCATCGGCCAGCCGTCGACGCAGTTCTTCGACGGGAACGTGAGGGCCGTCAACGGGACCGCCGAGCTGGTGGTCGGTAGTTACGAGTACGAGTTCGGCCGCGAGGGCCTCGAAGGGTGGGACGGCGACGACATCCGCGTCGGCCTCCGACCGCAGTACATCACCGTCAGCGACGACTCCGAGGCGGGTATCCCGGCGAGGCACCTGCTGGACGAGCCCCTGGGCGACGCGACCCACAGCTTCTTCGAGACGGAGTTCGGCGAGGTCGTCGTCGTCACCGGCCCGGACTTCGAGGGCAACGGCGAAGCGTACGGGCTCGTCTTTCAGTCCGAGTACATTCGGCTGTTCGACGCCGACACCGGCGTCAGGATCGCCTAAGTTTCGACCACGACGATTAGTTTTCGCGTGCGCCGTCCGCTCGAGCGGCCGCATTCGTGTTCATATCGGCCGAGACCGCCCCGTCGCGATCCGTCGGTGCCGTCGAGCGAACGACGATCGTTCCGCCAACGTGGTCGCCGAGGCGACGGCCGTCCGTCGCCAGCGCCGCCGCGAACCCGATCACGAGCGGCGGGACGCCGAGCAGATCGACGTACAGAAAGAGGTTTCGCACGGCGCTGGCGCGGTAGGTGCACGGACGCCCGTCCGCCATGACGACCAGCAGGCCGCGGTTGACCTTTCCCGGCGTCCGGCCGTACCGCCACTCGAGGACGAACGAGTAGGTGGCGTAGATCGGCAGGAGCACGAGCAGCGACAGGGCGACGACGTACCCCCCGAGCGCCTCGTAGGGTTCGCTGAACACCGTGCTCAACGCGTAGATCACCGGAAACTCGATCAGGACGTAACAGATGAACAGATCGATCGCCGCCGCAGCGCCGCGGGCGAGCACCACGTCGCGGTCGCTCGCGGTCTCCAGTTCCGGCGCCGGTTGCCTTCGGGTCGGCAGGAACCCGTCCAGTTTCCAGTCGATCACGGTGTCACCGCCCCGCCGTTCATGGCGGAATCATTCACACGGCTGCACAAAATACCTGCCCTCCACCGACGCCGAGGGTCGGCCTCGACCGCGCTCACTCCATGCGGACGTCCGATCGGAGCGTCACGAGGAAGTAGATTAGCAGGAGGATGGTGATCCCGCCGAACACTTGCGCGTCGATCGAGAGGTAGCCGTCGACGCGGTACAGCAGAACGCTGGTGACTGCCAGCACGACGATGGAACCGGCGGTTTGCCACCGTTCTTGAATTTTCTCGAGGGCCACCGACATCGGGGGCTTCTCCACCGCGTCCGACGCCGTACGGATATCTTTCAGACTGGCATCCTCCGAGGCCTGCCTCGTCGTCTCTCCCCTCATATGTAACGGTTGTTACCGCCCAGCGTAAATAGCTATGGGTGCCGGGAGCGAGATCGACGCTCGCGTGGACGACGTCGCGGATAGCGTTCACATATCCTGTGCATACGTCACACGGACGTAACCGGTCGCTCATCGAACAGACGCTCGGAGCATCCGGATCTCGAGGAGCCGTCGCTGCTCGAGGAGGCCGAAATCGACGGTTCCCCGTTCGAGGACTTCTATGGACGTGTCGGCGATGACGACGACGTCCGCTCGTCCACGCGCCATCGCATCGCCGACGGTTCGACGCGCAGTATCGGCCCCGGCCGAGACCGATCGCTCGAGGTCCCCCATCCTGGGACGGAGTACCGCCCGTACCGAGGGGATCGAGCCCCCGCTCAGTCGTCGGTCAGCGACGCCGTCGCCGACCCGGTGAGCAGCGTCTCGCCGCGCTGGTTCGTCGCCTCGAGGTCAACTTCGACGCGTCCGTCGTCGGACTCGTCGTCGACGATCTCACCCGTTCCGACGATCGAATCGCCGGGGAAGACCTGCGACCGGAAGCGGACGCCGAACGACTCGATCGACTCGAGTTCGAACCAGTCGGTGACGACCCGGGACGCGACGCCGGCCGTGAACATTCCCTGCCCGAAGACGCTCTCATTGCCCGTGGCGCGGGCGTAGGGCTCGTCGTAGTGGATCGGATTGAAGTCCCCGCTTGCGCCGGCGTACTTGACGAAGTGCTTTCGCTCGAGGTCCTTGACGACGACCGTTGGTCCGGTATCGCCGACCTCGACCTCGTCGATGGAGCGGACCGTGGAGACGTCCTCGGCGATGGGTACCGTCCCCCCGTTGGCTGCGGTATCTGCCTCCTCGGCGTCGGCGCTCGAGTCGCTGCTGTCGTCCTCGTCGTCCTGGACGGCACCGGACGTTTCGATGGCGGTCGCACGGTCGGTGAGCACGAGGTCACCGCTCTCGTCCCGGTATGCCGTCTCGTAGACGGCGAAGGTCATCGTCCCGCCGCGGCCGCCGTCGCGCTGGAAGACCTCGACCAGCGTGGTCGTGCCCGTGAGGACGTCGCCGACCTGCAGCGGACGCTCGTACTCGTAGGCCTGCTCGCCGTGGAGGACGTACTCGGGCTGAAACCCGAGGTCGAAGCCGTACCCCTCGAGGTCGTCGGGCCGATACCGCGGGAACCGACTGACGCGCGGATACGTCGGCGGCGCGGGGATGTCATTGAACCCGCGTTCTCGAGCGACGGTTTCGTCCCGGAACACCGGGTTCGGATCGGTGATCGCTCGGGCGAACTCCTCGACCTTGCCCGCCTCGATCCGAAATCCCTCGACGGTGACCCGCGAGTCGCCGATCATCCCCTCGAGTTCGGCCAGCGGCTTATTCGGCACGGGATTCACCTCGGGCGAGCGAGCGTCGCGATGAGCCGTTCTGACGATCCGCCGTCCCCACGCGGGGTTTCCCTTCGGGCCGGTTTCGATCCATTTCCGGTAGGGTTTCGTGACGAGTTTCATAAGCGTATTCCTCACGGTTGCTCTCGTGTCCCGTAGAACGGGTATCAGAACCACGGTGGCAGCGAAACGACGGCCTCGATCCGTAGAACTCGTCGAAGTCGGCGATATCAGCGAATACTTTGTCAGAGAGACGATGACGATCACGGGAACGCCACGGCCGGAGTAATTCCATCACGGATGCCCCGTCTCTATTGCGCGTTGTTACCAGCAACCATACGCTTTTCAGGGTTATCAACAAATTATCGACCGTATGAACCTCGAACTCGTCCCGGCGGAGACGCTTTTCGAGCCGCCGTACGACGGAAACGTCGCTCGGTTGCTGGACAGATCGATAGCCGAACAGCCGGAGCAGGTTGCGATCGAACACGCCGGTGAGACGGTCACGTACCGGGAGTTCGACGACCTCGTCGACCAGTACGTGCGCGGGTTTCGCGGGTACGGTCTCGAGGCCGGCGACCGCGTCTGCGTCTACATTCCGAACAGCATCGACTTCTGTGCGGTCATCTGGGCGTGCTGTCGAAGCGGCATCGTCGCGAGTCCGCTGAATCCGGCCTATCGACGACGCGAAATCGAGTACCAGGTCGATCACGCCGATTCGAAGGCCGTCGTCGTCGCCGGCGACGCCGACGAACACGTCACGAGCGCGATCACCGACCTCGAGGCCGAGGTCGTCACCACCGCCGCCGAGAGTAGCCACGAGTCGCTTCCCACACTCGCCAGCGATGGCGACGGGGGACTCGCTGAGCGGACGGACGACGACATCCTACTCCAGCCGTACACGTCGGGAACGACCGGCGACCCAAAGGGCGTGCTTCTCACCCACCGCAACTTCCGGGTCCAGATCGCAAACAGCGTCTCGAGTTACAGTGCGAGCCCCGTGAGGGGCGATTCGCTCATCATCCTTCCAATGTACCACATCACCGGGTTGCTTCAGATGCTGTCCTCGCTGTGTGCTGGCCGAACGCTGCACCTGCTGCGGCCCGACCAGTGGGACCCAGGGCGCGTCCTCGAACTGCTCGACGAACACGAGATTCCCGCGTTCGTGGGCGTTGCGACCATGTTCAGTGACTTGCTCGAGGCCTACGACGCCGACGCGTACGACCTCGAGACGTTGATCCGTGCCGGCCAAGGCGGTGACAAACTGCCGAGACCGGTTCAACGGGAGTTCGAGGAAACGTTCGACGCGTCGCTCTCGGAGGGGTACGGACTCACCGAGACGACGGCGGCGACGCACACCGTCCGCTGGTCGACGCTCGGCAATCGACCCGGCAGTATCGGTCAGCCGATCGGCCATACGCGATCGAAAATCGTCGACGACCGGGGCGAGGTAGTCGATATCGGTGAGGAAGGTGAACTCCTCGTCGCCGGCCCGCAGGTGATGAAAGGGTACTACAAGAATCCCGAAGCGAACGAGGCGGCGTTCACCGAGGACGCCCCCGCGAGCAGTGCGAGCGGGGGGACGGAGGACTCGTCTTCCGGGAGGTTCTTCCGGACCGGAGACATCGCCTCCCGCGACGCGGACAACTACCACTACATCAAGGGCCGGTCGAAGGAAATGATCCTCACGGCGGGGTATAACGTCTATCCCCGCGAAATCGAGGATACGCTTTACGACCACTCGGCAGTGCTCGAGGCGGCGGTCTTCGGCGTGCCTGACGAACGACGCGGCGAAACCGTGGCCGCTGCCGTCGTTCCCAGAGCGGGGGTGACGCTCAGCGAGGGCGACGTCGAGGAGTACGTCCTCGGCGAACTCGCACCGTACAAGCATCCGCGGTACGTCGAGGTTCGCGAGGAGCTCCCGAAAACCGGGAGCGGGAAGGTTCGGAAGACGGTGTTACAAGCCGAGTTCCGGGAGGCGTACGTGTCTGAATGACGAACCGACGACGGGGAGGTCGTCGTGGTCCGGGAGACCACCGTCTCACCTCGAGTGCTGGTATTGATCTCGCTCGCGGAAATACCGCAGCCACTCGATCGAACTCGAGACGCACTGTGGACGGCGAACAGAACGTTGAACACGCAGCGAGCGAAACGGATAGGCACCTTCGATGACCGACGACACGTATTCGCCCGGCGAAATTAGGACCATCGCTCTCGCGGTCATCGCCGGAATCTTCTTCGGCGGCGTGGCGACCGGCGTCGCGTTCCCAACGCTGCCGCTTCTCGATGAGACCCTGGTGATCAGTGCGATCACGCTCAGCGTGATCCTTTCGGCCAACCGTATCGCGCGGCTGTTCATGAACACGCCGGCCGGGACGATCATCGATCGCGTCGGCGCGCGAAAGCCGATGATCGTCGGACTCTACACGCAGGCGTTCGCACCGTTCGGGTACATCGTCGGATTACACACGCCGCCGCACATCCTCGGAACGATCCCCGGATTCGGTGAGGTATCGCTTCCGGGTCTCGTGTTCGTGTTGTCGCGGCTGTTCTGGGGGATCGGGAGCGCGTTCGTGTTTATCGGCGCGTTCGCGACGATCACGTACGTAACGACGTCGAACAATCGGGGCCGCTGGGTCGGCTACATGCGCGGGGGTCAGTCGCTTGGCTTTCCCACGGGGCTCGTCGTCGGGGGCGTGTTGACCGATATTGCGAGCATGCAGGCGGCCTTTTTCGCCGCCGGGATACTCGCCCTGATCGCCGGTACCGTCGCCACCATCGTCCTGCCGGACGTTCACGGCGGTGCCGACACTGAGTCGGCGAAGTTACGAGAACTCCCGATGCTGCTTCGCGGCCGTCCGACCGTCCTCCTGATCGGCTTCGGGAACTTCACCGTCCGATTTCTGTGGGGCGGCATCATCCTGGCGACGCTCGCACGCTACGCGAGTTTCCACGGGCTCGAACTCTCCGTCCTCGAGGCCGCCGGTATCAGCGGTCTCGTGATGGGGGTCGGTGTCCTCACGATGGGCGGAACGACGGTTCTCACCGGGCGAGTTTCGGATATGATCAGCGACCGGACCCTGCTGACGGTCCCCGCGTTTCTGTCGATGACAGCGGGGTTCTTGCTCATCGCGTACGTTCCGACGATCGAAGCACTGTTCGCCGCGCTCGTGTTGATCGGCGTGGGGATGGGTGCCGCTGCGCCCGCGATGCTCGCAATCCTGGGTGATCTCACGCCGGGGGACGAACTCGGGCGAATGGGCGGCGTCTACAACGTGCTGGGCGATATCGGACTGAGCCTCGGTCCGCTGATCGCGATTCCCGCCGTCGACATCTGGTTCGGCTACCGACTGACCTACGTTCTCTGCGCTGCGCTGGTCTGTAGCTGCCTGCTGATCGTCTCCGTTCCCCTGTTGCGGAACCCCGACGTCACGACAACCGCCGCGAAGGCGGACTGAGCCGATCGAAACTATTATCGGATCCCGAGTGAGTTGTGAGTCCATGGCACAGCGATCAGCAGCCGTCGTCGGCGGCGGCGTTATGGGTGCCGGAATTGCACAGGTCCTCGCGCGAGCCGGCTACGACGTCCGCGTTCGCGAACTCAACGACGAGCTGGCCGCGGAGGCCCGCGACCGGGTCGTCTCCGGAAACTACGGCCTCGAGGACGCCGTCGAGGGCGGTTACCTCTCCGAAGCGGAGAAAGACGCGGTGCTCGAGCGGCTGTCGTTCACGACGGATCTCGACGCCGCGACCGACGGCACCGAGTTCGTCCTCGAGGCGGTCACCGAAACCCTCGCGATCAAGGGACAGGTGTTCCGCGACTTGGACGACGCGACCGACGACCAGCCGCTGTACTCGAACACGAGCGGTTTTTCGGTAACCTCGATCGCGAACGCGGTCTCGGATCCCTCCCGCGTCGCGGTGATGCACTTTTTCAACCCGGTCCCGATCATGTCGATGGTCGAAATCGTGCAAGCGCCCGAGACCGACGCGGCGGTCGTCGAGCGCGCCGAAGAACTGGTCGACGAACTCGGGAAGACGAGCGTCACCATCGACGACGATCCGGGCTCCTACGGCTTTATCGCCAACCGGTGTCACGCGGCGATGCGCGAGGAGGCCCAACAGATCGTCGACGAAGGCATCGCGACGGAAGAGCAGGTCGATACGGCGCTCGAGGAAGGGTACAACCTCCCCGTCGGCCCGTTCTCGCTGCGCGGAGTCGGCGAGGAGTGGTGACTGGAGGAGCCGCTGCAAGTCACCGCACACTTGATCGCGCGATGGCTGTGCGATCGGTGTGGAACTCGTTGCAGTTGTTACCGTGGCGTCGCCGGTCTTTCTTCGGGATGCCTCGTGACGGCTGATTCGTCCGGCCGAGAGACGGTCCACTCGGTCGAGAGCCAGAGCGTGGAACGACCGATCCGCGTGTGGTGGCGCGCGCTGTGCCGTGGCTCGTCACCGCCGAACCGCGGTTCGATGACGTGCGAGTGAATCGGTTGGAGAGGAGGCGGTATGCATAGCCGCCAGCGCGAATAAACAAACTGTCTGTTACACGCCACTCGCGCCGGCAATATTAATCTCCACGCCCTCCCCAGCCGATTCACTCGCTCCTTCCAGTCGCTCGCTCATCCCTCGCGCAGTGTCGTCGATCGTCCCTCGCTTTCGCTCGGTTCCGATCGACAGCGCGCGCCACCTCACGTGGACCAGTAGGACCCGTATCGGTCGGACGGGCCAGTCGCCGGCCCGACGCAATCCGTGGATCGTCCGTTCTGAGCGGTTACTTGCCCTGGAACTCCGGATCTCGATCCTCGCCGAACGCGGCGGCTCCTTCCGCGTGATCGTCGGTCTGCAGGAGCTCCGCGAAGAGCTGTCCGTCGTAGGCAACTCCCTCGTTCAGCCCCGTCTGGACGGCCATAGCGGCCGACTGTTTGATCGCCTGGATAGCCAGCGGTGCCTGTCCCGCGAGGTCGGTGACGAACTCGTCGACCGCGTCTTCGAACTCGTCATCGGCGTAGACGTGGTTGATGATCCCCTCGTCGGCGGCGCGCTCCGCCGAGATGTGGTCGCCGGTCATCGCCAGTTCCTTGGCGACGGCGGGGCCGGCCAGTTTCGTGACGTACTGGACGCCGCCGGCACCGGGGAAGATCCCCAGATTGACTTCCGGAAAGCCGACGGCGCTGCCCTCGCTCGCCAGCCGGAAGTCACACGCGAGCGCGGTCTCGAGGCCGCCGCCCAGACAGTAGCCGTCGATCTTCGCGATCACGGGCACCGGAAACTCCCTGATGAACTCGTAGTGGGACGGCTCGGAGGACGCCCCGGCCGAATCCGACGAGAAGCCGCCGACGTCCGCGCCGGCACAGAAGGCTTTCTCACCGGCCCCCTCGAGCACGACGGCTCGCAAGGCGACGCCCTCCGCCGCTTCGTTTTCGGCCTCGAGTCGCCGGAGCCCCGCAACGATATCGTCCCTGAGTTGGCCGTTGAGCGCGTTGAGCGCGTCCGGGCGGTTCATCGTGACCGTTCCCACGCCGGTTTCGTCGTCGAATTCCACCATGACCGTGTCGAAATCTTCGTCCATGGCTGACGATCACGATCGATCACCAAATAACGTCTGGATCGGCGGCGGCGAATCGGGAGCCGTCGGTGACCGCGAACTCGAGCCGATCCGCGCGCTGACCGTCGCGTTACCTACCACCGTCGTCCTCGCCGGTCTCTCGATCGGCGACGTCCGTCGAGCGCGCTCGAGCAGAAATCCTATCACGCTCGTTGTCTTAGGAGGCCCATGAACAACGCAGTCATCGTCGATGCGGTCCGGACGCCCTTCGGCAAGCGGGACGGCTCGTTCCGCGACACGCACCCGCAGGATCTGGCGGCGAAACCGCTCGAGGCGCTCCGAACGCGCACCGATTTCGAGCCCGAGACGATCGAGGACGTTATCTACGGCTGCGTGACGCCGATCGACGAGCAGGGGCTCAACATCGGCCGACTCGCACCGATGATCGCGGGCTGGGGCGATACCGTTCCCGGCGTCCAGCTCAACCGGATGTGTGGCTCCGGCCAGCAGGCGGTCAACTTCGCGGCGGCGAACGTGATGGCGGGTCAACACGACGTGCTGATCGCGGGCGGGGTCGAACACATGACCCGCGTCCCGATGGGCTCCGACGGGGCCGACGGCGTGGACGGTAAGAGCGCCGTTACGGACACCTACTTCGAGCACTTCGACGAGTTGACCCACCAGGGAGAGGGGGCCGAACGCATCGCCGAGAACTACGACTTCACGCGCGAGGAACTCGACGAACTCGCCGTCGACTCCCAGCGCCGATGGGGCGACGCCTGGGATGAGGATCGGTACGACGACCAGATCGTTCCCGTCGAAACCGAATTCGACGGGGAGCGGGTGCGCGTCGAGCAGGACGAACACCCGCGGCCGGCTACCGACCTCGAGACGCTGTCGAACCTTCCGCTGTCCTTCCGCCAGGAAGGCGAGGGCGTCCACCATCCCGGCAACTCCTCGGGGATCGTCGACGGCTCGTCGGCGCTGCTGATCGCGAGCGAGGCGGCCGCCGAGGAACACGGCTGGGAGCCCATGGCCCGAATCGTTCAAACGGAAGTCGTCGGCGTCGACCCCGTCACGATGCTCACGGGACCGATTCCGGCGACCGAGGGGGTCCTCGAGAAGGCCGGCATAGATATCGAGGAGATCGATCTGTTCGAGGTCAACGAGGCGTTCGCCTCGGTCGTGGGCGCGTGGCTCGAGGAGACCGGCGTCTCCTGGGAGGCCGTCAACGTCAACGGCGGCGCGATCGCCCACGGCCATCCGCTGGGCGCAACCGGCGCGGCGCTGCTAACGAAGTTGGCTCACGAACTCGAGCGGAGCGGGCAGGACCGGGGGCTCTCGACGATGTGCGTCGGCTTCGGGCAGGGCGTCGCGACGATCATCGAACGAGTGTAGGGTCGGGCGAGACGGGGTTGCCGTTCCGACCTGTCCGAGTTCACACACGATGACCTTGGCGAAACCCTCACACGGAGATGGATTTCACCGGTCGTGCTGAGCGCGTATCTCGCCCCGCTGCGCCGTGTATTAGTTGGCGATAATCCGGGCGATCCAGACGATCGGGATCACCGGAATGGCCAATCCGGTGACCAGAAGTACGATGGCGATTACGACTTTCTCGGCGCGACTTGATCCGTGCCAGATCGACTGCCACATATCATCGATCGCCCGTGCCGTTCGCTGAATCAATCCAGGCATAGATGATACTGAAGGTATAGGGACGGAAAATTTCACGGCATGCAAAGGACTGGTTACCTCCGGAGAACGCCGCTCGAGGCTCGAGGCTACTCGTCCAACGCGTCGATGCGCAGGCCCTCGTCGAACTGCAGCGCGTTCTCGATCTCCGTTTCGTCGACGTCCTCGAAGGCCCAGCGGGCGATCGAGCGGCGGTGGACTTCGTCGGCCCCGTCGACGATGCGGAACGCGCGGACGTTCTCGTAGAAGTGTGCGATCGGGAGATCCTTCCCGATGCCGTTGCCGCCACAACACTGCAGCGCGAGGTCGATGGTATCCTGGGTGACGTTCGCGGTGAACATCTTGGCCATCGCGACCTCGATGCGGGCGTCGCTACGGTCGAGTTCGCGCGCGGCGTGACGGACCATACAGCGTGCCGCGTGCAGGCGCGTTTCGGCGTCCGCGATCCGGTGGCGCAGCGCCTGTTTCTCCTCGAGCGTCGTGCCGAAGGCCTCGCGCTCGCTGAGGTAGGCCTTCGCGACGTCGAGCGACCGCTCGGCCATCCCCGAGTAGCGCATGCAGTGGGTGAGTCGGCCGCCGCCGAGTCGCATCTGTGCGATCTGGAACCCGTCGTTTTCCTCGCCGATCGTGTTCTCGACGGGGACGCGGACGTCGTCGAACTTCACCTCGGCGTGACCGCCCTCGCGTTCGGTGATGCCGTGGCCGCCGACGTGGGGGATGTTGCGTACGACGTCGACGCCGTCGGCGTCGGCCGGGACGAGGATGATCGACGTTCCGGAGTAGGGGTGGGCGTCCAGATCGGTCCGGACCATCGTCAGATAGAAATCGGCATCGAGGCCGTCGGACGTCCACCACTTGTGGGCGTTGATGACCCACTCGTCGCCGTCTTTGACGGCCGTACTCTGGAGCATCTTCGGATCCGAGCCGCCGCCCTGTTTGGGCTCGGTCATCGCGAACGCCGAGGAGATCTCGCCCTGAACGAGCGGGCGCAAGTACTCCTCTTTCTGCTCTTCGGTACCCACCATCTCTAAGGTGTGCATGTTCCCCTCCTGCGGGGCGTTCGCGCGGATCGCGAGCGCGCCTATGAGCGACCGGCCGACCTGCTCGAACGACGGCAGCATGTCGCTGAAGTCGAGGCCCTGGCCGCCGTACTCCTCGGGAACCTGCGGCGCGAACAGGTCGCGCTCTTTGGCTTCCTCCCAGAAGCCTTCGATCTCGTCCATCGTGATCCGCTCGCCCGTCGCGAGCGCCTCGCGTTCGCGGGGAAGGACGACTTCCTCCAGGAAATCCTCTACGCGCCCGGCGACCTCGTTCGCTTTCTCGGAGTCGTGGTACTCCATATCGAGGCATTCACATACAACATTGTAAATGTACAACAAAGCAGTCGACTACAACGTTGTGGAAGAAAGTGATCTGGTCGCTTCGCGTCGGGTTCGCGAACCGTCTCGGTCGATTCTCGAGACGGCATTGACCCGACGTTTCGCGCCTCGAGGGGCGCGAAGTAGCGATCGACACTCGACCCATCATCCGGCGGATCGGTCCGAGTAGTTTCGCTCCGACATCGTCGAGCGCGTGAGAACGGAGGGCGAGTGAACGCATGCCGAGTCGAGAGCAGGGATGCGGCGGGTCACGAGCGGTAAGCCGGGCGAACGAACTCGAGGCGAGAGCGAAGGCCGAATCGACCGACCACCTATTATCAAGTAGTATTGATATAGCCGGAATACACAGTAATCGTATATTTTCGGCGTCCCTCAGTTCACGAGAGATCTCGAATACAGAAGATGGTTCTTTAGCCCTATATAGTCCGATAATGGCAGTTATCAGTTTTAAGCTATCGGGACGATCGGAGACTGATTCGTCTCCAACAATGTCACACAGAAACGGCCTAATTACGCCCTATAGGAAAACGAGCGGCAATATCTCTCGATACGTGATCCATTACGGCACGGCAAATTATGTCTATAGAATTTCACTGGCTAGGATTTGTTATTTTTCTGCCTGTCAGATCGCTCTCCAGCCGGCACCGGTCGATGCAGAGTGATTCGCGGGCGCTCGAGAGGGCGTCGCGAAGACGGTCTCGAGCAGGCCATGGGAGGCGACGAAGGGCGCGTCGACCGACCGGGAGTTGTAGAAGTCGATTAGTCTGGTCCCGTGCCCGACGAGAATCCGGAGAGCACCACCGGGAGCGACTCGACGGCCAGATCGAGCCGGTCAGTCATCGTCGGTCACCTCCGCGGGCGGCTCCGGGTCGCGTCCCGCCCGTCGAACCGTCGTCCTCGGGAACCGGCGTCTCCTCGTCGACGACCGACTCGAGTCCGAGTCGCCGAATCGTCTCCCGAGTCGGCCGTCCCGCTTCGTCCCAGCCCCGATATCGGTAGTAAGCGTCGAGCAGCGCGTCGAAGCGTTCCGGATCGAGTCCGTTGTCCGTGCCGTCGGCGTCGGCCTGTGGCTCGAGCAGCGCCGGGGGGAGCGCATCGTCCTCTCGGGTGAACCCCTCGCGCACGTTGAACAGTCGAACCAGGGTCCAGATCCGTTCGCCGACGGTCGCCAGTTCGGACCGGTCGTACTCGCGGCCGACCGCGGCGAGCCACTCGGCACCGAGATCGTCCGTGAGGGCGTCCTCGAGGACGTCGTCGGCGATCAGGCTCCAGAGGACGGCCCGTCGGTTCTGCTCGCCCGCGACGGCGGCGACGCGGGCGCGGTCGCTCGGCCACGGTCGTCCGAGTGCTTCGGACTCGACCGGGCGCGCGCGACGATGGCAAGCGCCGCGGTCGCTGGTCGCGTACGCGAGCGCCATCGTCTCGGCACCGCGGGGATCGTACGACGAGCAGTCCATCCCTTTGACCATCGGGATGAGGTCCTCGTCGCCGAACGCGGCGGCCGCCGCCTCGATGCCGTCGGCGAGCGCGTCGCCGAGCGACGTCTCGCGGGTCGCGATCTGCTGAATCAGCTCTCGAGCGGCCTCGTCGTCGCCGAAGGAGAGCGCTCGCTCGAGCAGCCCCTCCTGGCTCGCCCGGACCGCCCAGGCCACCGCGTTGCCCGCGGTGATCACGTCGATTCCGAGTCGGTCACAGGTCGCACCGAGCGCGGCCACGGCGTCGAAATCGTCGATCCCCAGCCCCGCCCCGAGCACGATCGGCGTCGCGCCGCGGGGGACGCTCTCGCCCGCGTCGCCCTCGACGCGGAAGCCGCCGGGGACGGCGTCGTCGTTCCGTTCGCGCTCGGACGCCCGTTCGCGAACTGCTTCGATCCCGAGTTCCGACGCGCCGTCGAACCGCCCGTCCTGCCAGCCCCGCGTCGGGAGGACGCCGACTTCGTCCGCGAAGTCGATCGTCTCCACCGTCGCGCTTGCGGCGTGCCAGCGGCCGGTCTCGCTCTCGGCTACTCGCCGCTCGTAGCGTTCTCGGATCTCCTCGAGTCCCGTCGGTCCCTCTCCGCGGGCGACGACCGCCTTGAGCCGTTTCGAGCCCATGACCGCGCCGGCACCGCCCCGGCCGGCGTGGTGGGCCCCGCCGTCGGCGGCGATGGTCGCGTACTGGACCTGGTGCTCGCCGGCGGGGCCGATACAGGCGACCCCGGCGTCGGGAAACGCCTCGCAGGTCGTCTCGGCGTCCGCACCCCGAAGTTCGTCCGCGGATTCGATCGTCGCACTTCCGTCGGCGACCGAGAGGACGACCGCTTCGTCGGCGCGTCCCGTGACGAGGATGCCGAGGTGATCCCCCAGCGATCCCGCGAGCCGCTTCGGGAACGACCCGCCGCTGTAGGAGTCGAGAAAGGTCCCGGTCAGCGGCGACTTCGTGATCGCCGCGTATTTCGCTTCACCCGGCATCGACCCCGTCACCGGGCCGACCGCGAAACACAGGACGTTCTCGGCCGACAGCGGGTCCGTCCCGGCCTCGAGTTCCTCGTAGAGGAATCTGGCTCCGATCCCCTTTCCGCCGACGTACCGCTCGAGCCACGCCTCCGGAACCCGCCCGCTGGTGACGGTCCCGGACGAGAGATCGGCCCGGAGAACGCGCGTCGGGTACTGCCGAGACATTAGGTATCGCGTACGCGGTGTGCGACCTTTAACGGTTCCCCGGTGCGATAGTCGCTGAGGTCGATATCGGCGGCGCGGAGGCGTTACCGGCGACTCGTCGCCCGGCTCGAGAACGGACACGCAACTCGTGATCGGAGACGGAGACCTGCTCGCTCGAGCCGAAATAAACCGCTTACACGTTTCCTGCTCTCTTATATCTCATGAACTTTTGTAGCAGCCAGCGGAATCACGGGTACATGCGAGCAGCCGTCATCGACGAACACGGAGAACCGCTCGAGATCGAGGACGTGGCGTATCCGGAGCCGGGGCCGGATCAGGTCGTCGTGGAGACCGAAGCGTGTGGGGTCTGTCGCAGCGACTGGCACGCCTGGCAGGGTGACTGGAGCTGGATCGGAGCGGGCGTCCCGGAGGGACAGATTCTCGGGCACGAGCCCGCCGGAATCGTCTCCGAAGTCGGTGACGACGTCGAGACGCTCGAGGAGGGCGACCGGGTCGCCGTTCCGTTCCACCTCGGCGACGGCACCTGTCCGCACTGTCGCGAGGGGCGTGCGAACAACTGCGAGTCGGTTCTTCCGCTCGGCCTCTCGGAGTACTCCCAGGGCGCGTTCGCGGAAGCGTTCCCGGTCCGCGAAGCCGACTTCAACTGCGTCAAACTGCCCGAAAACGTCGATTTTTCCGAGATGGCCGGTCTCGGCTGTCGGTTCATGACCGCCTACCACGCGCTGGCCGACCGGGCCGACCTCCGACCCGGCGACTGGGTGGCTGTCCACGGCTGTGGCGGCGTCGGCCTCTCGGCGATCCACATCGCGCAGGCGCTCGGCGCACACCCGATCGCGATCGACGTCCTCGACGCCAAACTCGAGCGAGCGGCGGAACTCGGTGCCGTCGAGACGATCAACGGAGCCGACGTCGACAGCGCCCCGCGGGAAGTCAAAACGATCACCGGCGGCGGCGCTGACGTCTCGATCGACGCGCTGGGTATCGCCGAGACCTGCCGGAACTCGGTCAACAGTCTCGGAACACGGGGTAGTCACGTTCAGGTCGGCCTGACGACCGGCGAGGAACGGGGGCAGGTCGACCTGCCCGTCGATATCATGACGATGCAGGAGATCGACTTCCACGGCTCCTTCGGCATGCCGCTCGTCCGGTACGAGGAACTGTTCAACCTGATCGCACAGGGAACGCTCGAGCCGGGCAAGATCATCGGCGAGACGCTCTCGCTCGACGAACTGCCGGAGACGCTGGGATCGATGGACGAGTACGAGACGGTCGGCATTCCCGTCATCACCGAGTTCTGATCGGCACTCTCTCTCAGCGCTCGATCGATTCGACCCGTAGAACGCGTGTTTCCCTCTCTCGGGGCTCGCGACGGACGATTCGGTGACAGGATACCTGACTCGTCCCGTCCTGACAGGGACTGCAGCCACGATGTGGGGACGAGTCAGGGTTGATAACCTGGGCGGGGGCGGGAGCCCGCCCTGGCGTGAGAGACATGAGCTAACTCGAAGCGGGGGCGAGTCCACTTGCGAGCGATCCGGGCACGAACGCACGCAATCAGCGCGTCGTGGTCTATTGGAGCGTGTACCCGACGGGGCGTTTGATCCCCGCACCTGCAACGATGCACGTCCCACCCATTGTTATGCAGCCGTTTGGGCGGCGATAGCGTCGGCCCACCGCTGACAGGCAGCCGCTAACCCGACGACAGGGCGTGGCTGAGGACCGGTTGGTTCCCCCTTCGAACCGCTAGCTGTCGGGTGGTAGCCTGTGACGTACTTCGTCGGACCGTTCGCGACGAATCACACAACGACGGATACTGACAGTATCCGATCGACAGCGGCCGCCCGAACTCGATATCGTCGTTCACGGAAAGTGTCAGGTCGAGGCCTTGCCTGTGACACCCCCACAGTGATGGGCGTGTCTCTCCTCTAGTAGTTCATGCACGAGGATAGTTCCGAGCGGTCAGTACAGATCGGTATCGTCGGACTGGGATACATCGGGACGACCGTCGGCGGACAGTTTCACCGGCATCCGGATGCGACCGTCCGGGCGATATGTGATCTCGAGACGGATCGACTCGCGGAAGCGGGTGCCGAGTTCGGCGTAACGCGTGAGCGCCAGTACACCGACTACGCGGCGATGCTCGAGGACGAACCGCTCGACGCCGTCCTCGTCGGAACGCCCCACACGCTTCACTACGAGCAGGTCGTCGACGCGCTCGAACACGACTGTCACGTCTACTGTGATAAGCCGCTCGCGACCGATCTCGAGCACGCACGAGACCTGACTGACCGGGCGGAACGGAGCCAACAGACGCTGATGGTTGGCTATCAGCGCCACCTGCAAACGGCGTTTCGAACCGCTAGGAAGCGCTTTACCGACGGGTCGCCGAACTGGCTGACCGCGTCGATCACGCAGGATTGGATCGACGACTCGAGGGGAACGTGGCGACTCGATCCCAACCTCTCCGGGGGCGGATTTCTGTTCGATACCGGGAGTCACGTCCTCGACGGCGTGCTCTGGACGACCGGGCTCGAGCCGGAGTCCGTCGCCGCCAGCATGGACTTTCACGACGACCAGGAGCGGGTCGACCGACGAGCGCACCTCGACGTCCGGTTTACGAACGGGGCGACCGGGACGTTCTCGTTTCACGGCGACGCCCCGGCGGTCCGCGAACACATCCACTGCTGGGACGACGACGGAGCCGTCTACCTCGAGGGGACACAGTGGGGACCGCGGGAGGTCTTCGAGATCGATTCCGACGCCGGCGAGTACAGCCCGTACGTCGACTTTCGCGTCGAACAGTCCCGGGCCGAGGCCTTCCTCGAAAGCGTTCAAACGGGGACCGAACCGCCGGCGACCGCTCGAGACGCCCTCCGGGTGACGGCGCTGACGGCGGCAGCGTACGAGTCCGCTCGAACCGGGGACCGGGTTCGAGTCGCGCCCGAAAGCTGACTGTACAATCGCGCTGGCAGGCGGACGTTTCGACGCGAGACGTGATCGATCGTCCACCCCGAACGGCGCTCGATTTGAACGACGAATCGGGGCGATTCCCCCGCGAGAAGTGAGCGAATAACGCGGCGAACCGACGAACCGCCGGCCGTTTTTCGGCGGCTAATCCGGTACTGACGGCTCGGAAACATTCGAACGCTATCGTGCGGTTATGTACCGTTTACTCCGCCCGTCTTTGCCGTACCCTGGTACAACGCGCTCTCGCGAGAACCCGATTCGTCACGGAGAACCGGCTGAACGGTAAGAAATCCATAGTCTACTCGCGCTTTCGGTTACAAGCCGGATAACTACAACCGATCGTCGCCACCGGTCGAGTATGATCACCTGCTGTAACTGCGAGACTGCCCAATTCTTGCAGATCACCCAGAGCCGCGTCTACTTCGAGGATGGAGAGATGATCAACGAGATCTCCGAGACCTACGAGTGTACGCTCTGCGGAGGAGACGGCCAGTACATCTACGACGAGGATCGGGACAAGGAGACCGTCACCGGCGACGTCGAACTCACGACGGAACGACCGAAGTTCGCTTGACAGCACGCCGGTATCGACAGAGTTGAGGAAAAGGCCGATTCGCCCGCTCGAGCGCCTCGTTCCGTGTGCTGGTTTCTCAACCGCCCGTTCACGCCGACTTCTCGTCGCCCTGGTCTCGATCCCGATCGGGGTCGACCGTGATCTCGTCGAGACCGTCGAACTCGCGATTCCGGTCGCGTTCTCGCTGCCGACGGAGACGTTTCTCCCGTTGACCGGGTTGGTTGTGCTGGCGACGGGTGATCGCCGTCCGCCGGCGTTCGATATCCCACTCCTCGAAGAGGCCGTACTCGTTCATCGTCTCCATGCCGGCGATGGCCGCCGTGAGTTTGACCCCCACGAGCGGTATCTCCGCGACCGAGACGATGACGTCCGCGCGCAAGATCGCCCCATCCCGGAGCAGTACGTCGAGTACGTCGACGAACGTCTCTTCGTTTTTTTGTGGTCTCATGACTGTGTCTGTGCGCCCGCTGACTCCTCGTCACCGCCCAGTTCCGGTGCGAACGTGTACGGCGGCCAGGGGCCCGTGAATCTGACCTCCAGTCCGTCGTGTGCCGCCACGTCGTCGAGCACGGATCCGATCGCCCCTTCGTCGTCCTCGTGAGCGAGCAGCGTGAGTCGGGAGAGCGTTTCGCCGTCGCTCGCCGCGTCCGCCTCGTTGGCCATCTCGTCCGAGAGCGACGCACTGGGTGAGCGCTCGAGGGAGTGAACCTCCCGTGCGTGCTCGTCGAGACGGTCCTGAAGGTCGGCCGTGATTGACTCGCGACGCGCCGCCCGCAGTTCCGTGAGCCGTTGCTCGAATTTCTTCTCGAGCAGGAAGGCCGTCCCCTCCTCGGAGTCGCCGATCCGATCGTCGAGTTCGCTCAGTCGCTCGTCGCGTTCGATCAGCGCGTCGTCGCTGATCGGGTCGGTTTCGACGACCTCGACGCGGTACTCCCAGTGGTCCGCGAGCCCCGATAGCGCTCGCTCGAGCATGCCGGACTCCGATCGAAGCCACTCGCGAACGCCGTCGTCGTCGCTCTGGAGGATCGTATCGAACTGGAACGGGATCGGCGTGCCGAAGGCCTCGCCGGCCTCGTCGACGACCACCTGGTGGCGGACGAGCCAGCGTCTGATCTCCGTGAGATCCGCCGAGTCGTAGATCCCGTCGCATTCGTGGACGACCGCGCCGATGCCGTCCTCGACGACGACCGAGACGGGTTCGCCGTCGACCCCGGTCGTCTCGAGCGTGTCGCCGGCGTCGGCCCGAACGATACAGTAGAGGTATCGCCCCTCGTCGATTTCGGGGACGTCCGCCTGATCGACGGCGTCTTCGATGTCGTCGAGGTCCTCGATATCGTCGAGTTGATCGGAACTCATTCCTCGTCACCTCCGAAGACGGAGTACCCGGGCGCGTGGGTGACGTTCGGGTCGCCGTGGAGTTGTTCGATCGCGTCGTTGACCAGTCCGTCCAGGTCGCCGCGAAGGTCGTCGACGCCGTCCTCGATCCCCTCGTCGTCTTTGAGCTGTTCGATCTCGTCCTCGATCGTCGCGAGTTGCTGGCCGAGCCGTTCGATCTCCTCGTCGGCCAGGTTCCCCGACTCCATGCGCCGAACCGCCTCGCGCTCGAGGGCGTCGATCAGGATCTCGACGACGGTGATGACGAGGGTGATCAGCCCCTGTCGCGCGTCCTCACCGTCGCCGACGTCGATCTGGCTCATTCGTCCTCGACCTCCGCGTCCGTGGTTTCACCGGCGTTGTTTTCGTCGTCCTCGGCGTCGGTCCCGTCGCCCGCGTCCGCACTGTCGTCCGCGGACTCCGTCTCGTCGCTGAGCAGGTCGAATCCGCCGCTCGTCGGTCGATCCGGATTCGGCCGTGCGCCGATGTGTTCGGTTCCTCGCTCGGACTGGTCGTCGTTCTCGCTCGAGTCACCGCTCTCGCCGTCCTCGTCCGAAAACTCCTCGCGCGTCTCGTCCGCGTACCGTTCGTCGGGCGTGACGTTGACGCCCCGCGTCGGATCGATCGGCGGCTTCGGCCGGTCTATCTCCGCGAGTTCTGGCTCGTCGACCGCCGCGGCGACGCGTCGCATGTCGGTCCCCTCGGGGAACTCGAGGCCGTACTTCGCCGCGGTTTCGAAGGAGGCGATCGCAGCCCGGACCTGGACGCCGAGCAGTTGCGTGTCGCCGATCGAGACGGCGATGTCGGCGTTGATGACGATACCCTTGTCGAGCAGCATCTCGACGACCTCCGCGAGGTCGGCCTTCTGCCGGCTCGGCTGGAAGTCATCGACCACGGCGATCACCTCCCTTGCCGGCCCGTCCCGGCTCCGCGATCGAATCGGTCGTCTGGCTCACTCGGCGTCGCTCGGCCGTGTGCTGTAGTGGATCACTCATTGTTGGACCTCCGTTTTTTCTCCCGTTCGATCTCGAATCGACGCCCGTAGATGCGCTTTCGGCTGGGCGCCGTCGAGAGTTTGACTTCCTGGGGCACCGTTGAGTGACGGCCCCCCCCACCGAGGTCGCGGCGATCGGTCTGGATCGTCGACGCCGCGGTCGGGTTCCGCGAGCTCGTGCTGGTATCCTGCCGGCGCATCTTCTCGCGGTTGAACTCGTAGAGCCGTTCGAACTTCTCGTGGGTCTCGAGCAGCGCCTCCCGGAAGGCGTCGATTCCTTCCATCGCCTGCTGCTGGATGGCAACCTGATACGCCTCTGGATCCTCCGCGACGTCGATATCGCCGAGCGCCTCCTTCGCGTCGGCCGCATCCATCTCGATCAGGTCATCGTCGTCGTCGCCGATCAAGTCGCCGTCGCCGTCGTCGTCCGCGACATCCGAGATCGCATCTTCGACCATCCCCGCGTCCTCCCCATCGTCGAGGTCGTCGACCGCGTCCTCGAGTTCGCGCGTTTCCTGCCACAGATCGGTGAGATCCGTCGCGTCCCAGGCGGAGAGCAGATCGATCGCCCGAAAGAGTTGCGTGAAGTCGACGAGATCCGTCGCACCCGCGTCTTCGTCCGCGAGTACGTCCGGAATCTCGCCGGTTTCGATCGCCTCGAGGAGTTCGTCGCCGTCGACGGCGTCGGGAAGATCGCTAAAATCGATCTCCTCGAGCAACTCGTCGGTCTCCGTGAGGACGTTCGCGAGCGTCTCGACGTCACCGAGCACCGACTCGACGATACTGTCGTCGAGGTCGTCGAGTTGCTCGACGCCGCCGAGGGAGTCCTCGAGTCGATCGAGACTCTCCGTCGCGTCCTCGAGCAGCGTTTCGAAGGAATCGGCGCTGTCGTCGCTCATCGGTCGTCCTCCGCGTCGGGGTCCGCGTTCGCCGCTTCGTCACCTTCAGGGTCGTCTTCGTTCGGAGTGACCCGGACGGAGAGTATCCCGTTCTTGATCGTCGCTTCGGCCGTTCGATCGCGCCACGGAACGTCGACTCGATCGATTTCGCGACCGGAGACGGCGATGACGAGCATCGTCTCGTCGAACCCGACGGTGACGTCGTCCGGATCGGTGCCGGTGACGTCGGCAGTGACGAGCATCTCGTCGTCGGCTTCTCGCGTCGTCAGGTGATGATCATCCGACGGCGCGGTCGACGAGGGCCGGTACCGTCGCGTTCGGGGGCGATCGTGATCGATGCGGTCGCGGTCGTCGCCGGTATCCGACCGTCGGTCGAACTGCGTCTGGTCGTCCAGGGACTCCCCCGTTCGAACCGAGATATCGTAATCGAGAACCGTCCGATCGGTTCGCTTTCGTCCCGACACCGAGTCGTCTTCGAGCCACTGCAGGGCCGATAAGAGGCTCGAGAGCCAGTGGTTCTCGTCGGCCGGTTCGTCCCGTCGGTCGTTCGGTTCGGAATCGTCTGGTATCATTAGCTTTTCACCTCCACGCGGCCGCTCGCGAGTCGTTCGTGAACGTCGCGGGCGATCTCGAGCTCGGCCTCGAGTTCGTCCTTGCGTCGCCGGTACTCCTCGTCGGAGCGTTCGCCGAGTTCGTACAGCAACTGGTTCTCCTTGAGTTCGTCCTCGAGCGCCTCGATATCGTACATCTCACTGATCGCCATCGTGTGCAGCGTGTCTACGATGCCGACGAACGGCCGGATCAGGAGGTCGTCGAGGATGAACATGGTTAGCGTTGGGCTCCGATTTTGACGTCGACGAAGCTGTACGGGGCGAACGGTCCCGTGTACCGGAAGATGAGGTCGTCGTGCGTTTCCTCGAGTTCGGCGACCGCGTCGTCGAACGCCTCGCGTTCGTCGCGTTCGACGAGGTACGAACGATTGAGCACGAGTCGATCGCTGAACAGGTCGTTGGGCACCGACTGGGCGGCGATCGGCTCGAGCGTGTCCGCGACGGCCTCTTCGATCGCGTCCGCGTCGACGTCGGCGTCCTCCTCGCGAACGACCTTGAGACCGAGCTCGATCCGGCCCTCGATATCGTTTATCGCGCGCCGGAACGCCGGTCTGGCGCCGCGGAGGACGTTCTTCAGGGCTCGATCGCTCTCGAAGGCCATTCCGAACTGCATCGGCACGATGGTGCGACCGCCGTCGCGGTCCATGATCTCCCGAAGGACGTCGTCGTGGCGCTGAGCGTCCTCGTCGGTTTCCTCGGGATCGGTGGTATCGATGTCAGAGACGACGGCGCTGAGACGACGGTGCGAGATCGTGTAGACCTGCGTTTCTCCGCCGACGGCGTCGGTTTCGAACTCGATCGGCTCGTCGGTCATGACGCCGTAGACGTACCGGTTCGTCATCGTCCGACCACCTCGAGTCCGGCATCCCGCGTCGGCGGGACGTTCGACTCCCGTAGTACGGCGACGGCTTCAGTCGGCGATGGCGCTGTTTGTGCCCGCGAACGCGGGCGCGATTCGTCACTGGCCACGAGACGTATCGATCGAACGGATATCATTGGAACTGACTGTCGATTACCGTCGGCGGTATCCGAGCCGATTTCCGACCCGGAGGACCGTCCGCGGATACTCGAGGAACTCGTCACTGAAGATTTCACAGCGCGACGGGTTATGATGATGCTTGCAGGCGCAGTCCGCGACGTCCCACCGGGTTACGGGAGCGGCTTGCAATCGCAGCGCAAGCCGTGTTACGAAGTGGGAATAAATCCACCAGTGTATCATGGCAGCACCATCAGGACGAAGACCCGATTCCTCGAGTCTCGCAGAGGTACTGGATCGTATCCTCGACAAAGGCGTCGTCATCGACGTCTGGGCCCGGGTTTCGGTCGTCGGAATCGAACTGCTGACGATCGAGGCCCGCGTCGTCGTCGCCTCGGTCGACACCTTCCTCCACTACGCGGAGGAGATCGCAAAAATTGAGCAAGCGACGGCCGAGGGCGACCTCGAAGAACTCGAAGAGCTCGAGGTCGAACCGCGTCCGGAATCGTCACCGCAATCCGCCGAATAACACTTCATGGCCGACGATTCTTCCCGCAAGCGCAAGGTCAGAGGAAGAAAGATCACGACCGACCGTTCGGAGAAAGAGGGGCGACGAGCGAAGAAAGAACTGGCCCGAAAAACGTCGAAAACGGGCGAGAAGAACGGCGATAGTCCACTCTCCGCCCCGGAAGCGGTCGCTCCGGAGCCGTTCGTCGAGACGGATGCCGTTGCGTCGCTCCGAGACCGGATCAACGGCTGGCTCGAAGCGGATCAGCCGGTCCACCTGATCGGCCCGACGGGCTGTGGGAAGACTGCGCTTGCGCTGTCGGCAGCCGCCGAGCGCGGCCGTCCGGTCGTCTGGCTCAACGGAGACGAGTCCGTCGACACGGCCGCGCTCGTCGGTGCCCACGCCGGCGGGGAGCGATACAAGGAAAACGACCAGTTCGTCGGCGGCGTCAGCAAACAGACGGAGATCGTCCGCGAGCGCTGGGTCGACAACCCGCTCTCGGTCGCCGTCAGAGAGGGCGCGACGCTCGTCTACAACGAGTTCTCGCGCAGCGATCCCTCCGCCCACAACGTCTTGCTCTCGGTCTTCGAGGAAGGCGTCCTCGAGCGACCGGGCAAGCGCGGCGAGGATCGATCGATCGACGTCCACCCCGAGTTTCGGGCGATACTGACCTCGAACGACGTCGAGTACGCCGGCGTCCACCGACAACAGGATGCGCTACTCGATCGGTTCGTCGGCGTTCACATCGACTACTACGACGGCGAGACCGAACGCGAGATCGTTCGGTCCCACGTCGATATGTCGGCGGAAGACATCGAGGTGATCGTCGAGACGACGCGAGCGCTTCGCGACGAACTCGACGTGGTCGTCGGGACGCGAGCGGCGATCACGGCCGCAAAGGGGCTCGCCGTCTTCGACGGGACGCAAAACGGCGATCACGAGAGCGGACAGTTCGACGACGAACTGCTGGCAGACGTCTTCACGGACGTTCTCTCGCCGAAGATCGCCGGCGAAGGTCCCGAAGACGTCTCCCAGCTACGGACGCAGATCGCCGACTCGCTCTGACGCGGTCGAGACAGAGTCCAGCCACGCGATACCAGCACAGCAATCCAGCGACGAAACGATAACAGGTTCCAATTCAAGCCAATGGCTGAAGCCGATACACAGCAATCAGCGGAGCAGTGCAAGGCGCTTACCGAGGACGGCGAGCGCTGTTCACGGCCAGCCCGAGACGACGGCTTTTGCTACCAACACGATGAGAGTGATTCAACCGTGAGTGACAGTCAAACAGCCGAAAACGAACAAGAACAAGACGAACAGGCGACCGACGAAACCCGGAGCCGAGACCTCTCGGCCGACATGACCGCCGAAGAGAAGTCGGACCCCGACGACGTCGATGCGGACGTCGAAACCGATCACGACGAGATCGAAGGCGTCCTCGCCGTTCGACAACGGGTCCGGTCGACGGCGGGCGAACTCATCGGCAGGGAGTTCGACGCCGTCAGCGAAATCGCTCCGACTGAGGACGGCTGGCGTGCGGTTGTCGAAGTCGTCGAACGGCGAGCCGTTCCCGACACCCAGGACATCATCGGCCGCTACGAGATCGAACTGGACGACGGCGCGACCGTCCACGGCTACCGCCGACTCGACCGCTACCGCCGCGGCGACACGGCGGCGTTCGAGTAGCGAACGCACCCGTGTCGCGACCGGCCCGATCGCGGCCGCTCGAGTCGCGACGCGAGCGGCCGTCTCACTCACGGGGCCGCCGGGATTAGGCCACTCACGTCCGCTGGCCCCGCTGACGCTTCTGTCGACGATCGGCTCCCGTCCCGAACCACAACCTCGAAGGGGCGTCCGACCGTCGATTCACCCACTCACCGTGTCCGAAACGCCCGTTCGCGGCGTCGACGTCGGTTCAGATACTCGGTGCGCTCACTACCACACCGACCTCGACGTCGTCGCCTTCAAATTCGCCTGCTGCGAGCAGTACTATCCCTGTTATCGGTGTCACGAGGCGGTGACGGACCACGACGCGAGTCCGTGGCCTCGAGACCGCTTCGACGAGCCGTCGGTCCTGTGTGGCGCCTGTGAAACCGAACTCACCGTCCCAGAATACCTCGAGGCCGAGTATCGCTGCCCCTCATGTGACGCTGCGTTTAATCCCGGCTGTCGTGCGCACGCCGAACGGTACTACGAAACCGACGAATCGCTGCAGTAACGTCCGTACGTGCTTCGACGGAAACGGAGACCGTTCCCGGATCCGTTTCGATTCGACGCCGAAAACGTACCGTCCTCAGTCGTCCGCCGGCGCTGATGCCGACGGCTCGAGCGGTTCGGCGCGGTCGATCCAGCAAGCTATTTCCGCATTCGACGGCGGGTTCTGCATATGGATCCGGCGCTTGGCCCTCCCGAAAAGATGGCCGAGAGACACGACGAGCTGACGCCGATGATGCGTCAGTACCACGACCTCTGTGCCCGCTACGACGACGCGATCGTCCTCTTTCAGGTGGGCGACTTCTACGAAACCTTCTGCGGGGCCGCCGAACGCACCGCGCGGCTGCTCGAGATCGCGCTGACCAGTCGCGAGGACAGCACCGGCGAGTACCCGATGGCCGGGATTCCGATCGACAACGCCGAGTCGTACATCCAGACGTTGCTCGAGTCGGGCTACCGAGTCGCCGTCGCGGATCAGGTCGAAGAACCCGGCGAGTCGTCCGGCGTCGTCGAGCGCGCGGTCACGCGCGTGATCACGCCCGGGACGCTCACCGAGGACGAGTTGCTGGCGAGCGACGACAACAACTTCGTCGCCGCGGTGGCCCGCGGGAACGGCTCCACGACGGGACCCGACGACGACTCGGGACTCGCGCTCGCCCTGCTCGACGTCTCGACCGGCGACTTCCTCGCGACGAGTTCGACCTCGAGCGAGGCTATCGCCGACGAGGTGAGCCGGTTCGACCCCGCGGAGGCGGTCGTCGGCCCGAACGCGTCCGCAGCGCTCTTTCCCGAGCGCTGTATGGTGACGCCGTTCGAGGCGGCGGCGTTCGATCGCGATCACGCCGGCGAAACGGTCTCGCGATACTTCCGCAATCCCGACGCGCTGCTCGCCAGCGACGCCGAGATTCGGGCCTGTGGCGCGCTGCTCTCCTACGCCGAGTACGTCCGGGGCGGCGAGCACGAAGGCGAGCGCGACGCGACGCTCGACGGCGACCGCGACGAAATCGATACGGGCGGCGACCGCGACGAAGCCGGAGCCGACAGCGACGGTGCCCGCCTCGAGTACATCACGCACCTCACCCGCTACGATCCCCGCGAGTACCTCCTGCTCGACGCCGTCGCCCTGCGGAGCCTCGAGTTGTTCGAACCGCGGGCCGTCACCGGGAGCGAAGACGCGACGCTCGTCGGCGTGCTCGACGAGACGGCCTGTGCACTGGGCAGTCGGAAACTCCGCGACTGGATCCGGCGGCCGCTGCTCGAGCCGGTCAGAATCGAGTCCCGGCTCGACGCCGTCGAGGAACTGACGGCTGGCGTGCAGCGTCGGGAGGAACTCCACGATCTGTTGCGAGACGTGTACGACTTAGAGCGGCTGATCGGTCGCATCTCTCGCGAGCGGGCGAACGCGCGAGACCTGCGCTCGCTTCGCGAAACGTTGGCCGTCGTTCCGGACGTTCGCGATCAACTCTCCGGGGCCGAGTGCGAGCGGCTTCGGGAACTGCACGCCGCCCTCGATCCGCTCGTCGACGTCCGGGAACTGATCGAGGACGCGATCGTGACCGATCCGCCGATCGAGATCACCGAGGGCGGGATCATCGCCGAAGGCTACGACGACGATCTGGACACCCTCCGGACGACCGCCCGCGACGGCAAACGGTGGATCGACGATCTCGAGGATCGCGAGCGCGAGCGCACCGGCGTCGGCTCGCTAAAAGTCGGCTACAACTCGGTCCACGGCTACTACATCGAGGTGACGAACCCGAACCTCGAGGCGGTGCCGGACGACTACGAGCGCCGACAGACCCTCAAAAACTCCGAACGGTTCGTCACGCCGGAGCTCAAAGAGCGCGAGGACGAGATCGTCGGTGCAGAGGAACGGGCCGACGAGCGCGAGTACGAACTCTTCTGTGACGTCCGACGAGACATCGCCGAGGAGGTCGAGCGGGTGCAGGGACTCGCCGAGGCGCTCGCGACGCTCGACGCCCTCGTCTCGCTCGCGACCGTCGCCGCGCAGTACGATTACTGTCGGCCCGAGATGCTCGAACGCGATGGGCGTAACGGCGGTGCCGGTCCCGACGGCGACGCTTCCCTCGAGATCGACATCAAGGGCGGTCGCCACCCCGTCGTCGAGCGAACGCAGGAGTCGTTCGTCCCCAACGACGCCCGGTTGACGGACGACCGACGACTGGCGGTCATCACGGGGCCGAACATGTCCGGGAAGTCGACGTACATGCGGCAGGTGGCCCAGATCGTCCTGCTCGCGCAGGTCGGCAGTTTTGTCCCCGCTCGCTCGGCCAGGCTGACGCCCGTCGATCGGATCTTCACCCGTGTCGGCGCGAGCGACGACATCGCGGGCGGGCGATCGACGTTCATGGTCGAGATGGACGAACTCGCGACCATCCTTCGGGAAGCCGACGGACGCTCGCTGGTCCTGCTGGACGAGGTCGGCCGCGGAACCTCGACGGCCGACGGCCTCGCGATCGCGCGAGCGATCATCGAACACATCCACGATCGGGTCGGCGCGACGACGCTCTTTGCGACCCACCACCACCCCCTGACCGAACTCGCGGACGACCTCGAGACGGCGTTCACGCTCCACTTCGAGGTCGGACAGGAGGACGAGGAGGTCGTCTTCCACCACGAGATCGTCCCCGGCGCGGCGACGGGATCGTACGGCGTCGAAGTCGCGACCGCCGCGGGGGTTCCCGAACCGGTCGTCGAACGCTCGAGGGAACTAGTCGACGGAGCCGCCGGGGACGATCCGTCTCGGGGCGATACCGCCGGCGAGCGAGACGCGAACGTAACCGACGATTCGGCGGTCACCGGTCCAGCGACCGCTGACGGCGGGGATACCCCGACCGACGTCGCCGCCGAACTTCGCGCGCTCGACCTCGCACACCTCACGCCCGTCGAGGCCCTGACGGAGCTGGATCGGCTGAAACGGCTGCTCGAGGAGTGAACGCCAAGAGGACCGACGAATTGCACCACTGAGACACGCGCCCTCAGCGAACTTCTCGAGAGAACCGCACCCGATACGGCAGCTCGTTCCTCGCGCCGGCCAATCTTCGGGAACGCGAGGACGGAACCGAACAGCGCGGCGTTCTTCAGGACGTGGATCTGTTGCTGTTGGTTCGCTTCGGGTCGTCGGTGTTCCGGCAGTGAGCGAAGTTCCAGTGGCCGACTCGGTCACTCACCGATCGGCTCGAGCGGGACGAACTCTAAGCCGTGGTCGACGAGCAGCCGGTCGGCGCGGTCGGTCACCGAGGGGGCGACCAGAATCCCGCGCACCGACGCGTCGGCGTGGAGGTCGCGCCCCAGGGCGTCGACGTACCGCCGTAGCTGGCTTACCGCGTCGGGGCCGACGCGGCGACGCTTGAGTTCGACGACGACCGTCCGCCCCGCCGCGTCCTCGCCGTAGATGTCGATGGCACCCGCGGCCGTGTCGCGTTCCGTCGCGAGCGGGGTAAACCCCGCCTCGAGCAGGTCGGGGTCCTCGAGGATCCGTCGGCGAAGGTCCTCCTCGGATCCCGAGAGCGCGAGGTCGTTCTCGTCGGAGCCGGAGAACGTAGAGACTTGCAGAATCCGCTGAAAACGGACGCGGAGTCGCTCGTCCGGCGTCGACCGAACGCTCTCGAGTACCAGCGCGCGCTCGCCGTCGTCGTCCGCCGCGTCGCAGAAGACGTCGTGTTCACAGCCCGGCGGCTGCCAGTTGACCGGCTGCTGGCCCTCGTCGGTGTGGACCAGCGTCGCACCGTCGGGTTTGAGCATGACGTGGCGGTCGCCGGCCTCGAGGGTGCTCGAGGCGCGCCCCTCGTAGTCGACCGCACAGCGGCCGAAAATCGTGACGAGCGCCTCGCGCTCGATTCCGTCGGCGATGGCCTCGCGGGCGTCCTCGAGGGATGGCTGCTCGAGGGTAATGGCCTGCGAGGAGTTCGTGGATGGTGTGCCGGACGTCACTGCGACGAGATAGCCATCGGGCGAATAAAAGCGGTCCGGACCGAGGTTCGCGGCGACCTGCGATCGGTTGCGACCGATCGTACGTTGCGAGAACCGAGCGTGTATCACGAGGATTTATTCGCGCCCGTCCGTGAATCACGGGTACGATGACCCCCGATCCAACTCGTCGTCGCGTTCTCAC
This sequence comes from Natronorubrum halophilum, assembly GCF_003670115.1. Classification (NCBI taxonomy): domain Archaea; kingdom Methanobacteriati; phylum Methanobacteriota; class Halobacteria; order Halobacteriales; family Natrialbaceae; genus Natronorubrum; species Natronorubrum halophilum. The sequence goes on along the minus strand of NZ_QQTY01000005.1, from coordinate 3,491 downwards.
GCTTACCGGTGTCGGCGCCACGGCGTCGCTCGCCGGCTGTGGCCAATTCGACGTTTCGGACGGCAACTCAAACAGCGACTCGAGCGACGAACTCGACGTGGGTTCCGAGCCGGACATCGACCCCGAAGCCGGGATCACGGCGTTCGTCCAGCCGTCTCGGGAAGAGCTCGACGCTATCGAGCAGGAAATCATGACCGAAGTCGAGAACGAGGAGCTCGATCGGCAGGAAGCCCAGGCGGAGTTGCGAGAGCGACAGGGGGACCTGTTCATGTCGTATTCGGTGGAGTTCGAATCGAAAATAGCGGACGAGGACGACATCTCGATCGAAGCCGGAATCGGCGAACGGGGCGCATTCCTGCTCGAGGGAGACGACGGGAGACTACTCGACACGCTTCGAGACGGCGACGCAGACGGGCTTCTTCCCGGCGAAGAGTACGCGGCGGCGCTTCAGGCACAGGAGCAGCCTGCCCCCGAGGCTGAACCCGAACCGGACGACGAACCGCCGGAGGAAGGAAACGACACCGAATCCGACGACGGCGATTCCGCGTCCGCGAACGATACCGATTCCGAGTCTGCGAACGACACCGACTCGAGCGCCTGATCGGGCTCCGCCGCTCACTCGACGCTGAACGGACTCTCGCGCTCGGTCCAGTTCCATCCGGGGAGCCGTTCCTGAAAACCGGCCGCGAGCGCCGCCTCGCAGTCGTCGACGCCCGCGTTCTCGTCTTCGCTCCCGTGTACCTGCAGATCCGCGTAGTGGAAGGTCGCCTCGCCGAGCGTCCGCAGGGGCTGGGTGCCGGCGATCGTCGCGGCCAGTTCTCGACCGAGGAGTTCGTCGACGACGAAGCCCGGATAGTCGCCCTCGACGTCGAGCGTCCGGAGGATCGCGACCATCGCGGCGACGTTGACGGCCACATCGCCGTCGGCGAAGACGGCATCGACTTCCTCGAGATACTGCGATTCGGTAACGTGATCGACGTCGGTGTCGAAAATGTCGCCGAGATCGTCGCGAACACCGTTGATTATCGGGACGACGGTCTCAGATCGCTCTGCGACCCAGTTTCGCTCCGTGACGACGCGGTTTGGTGTTAGCTGCATACCCCCCACTTCGTGCTCCACGGTCCTGCTTTTTGCGAAGGCTTATATACGACGCAAAGAATAGCGTCGAATAAGCGGGTTCTCCCTGGAATCTTCCCGCACGAACCAGGATAACCGACCTGGGGGCGTGTTCGTCACAATACGGCACGATGCAATGGTCTGGGATACTGGACAACATCTGACTGGCGTTGTCTCACGAAGACATCGCCCTTTACCACCGAGATTCGACCGCTGCCGTTTGGATCTCGAACTCGGTATCCGACCGCAGACTGTCGGCTGGACGTCTTCGCCCCTCGGCGGCGAGTTCACGCAAGCCACAATTGGCGATTATGAGTACTGTAGAGCAGCAACTCGACGACTTGAAAGCAGAGATCACGAGCGAGCTACCGAGCGATATCTCGGTCTCCTCGGTGAAATACGAAGGCCCCGAACTGGTGGTCTACACGCGCGATCCGAAGAAGTTCGCCCAGAAGGGCGATCTCATTCGGAAACTCGCGAGTAAACTTCGCAAGCGGATCACCGTCCGACCGGACCCGAGCGTCCTCTCGCGGCCCGAAGAGGCCCGCGAAGAGATTATGGGCGTCATCCCCGAAGAAGCGGGGGTGACCGACCTCGACTTCCACGCCGACACCGGCGAGGTCGTCATCGAGGCCGAAAAGCCCGGCATGGTTATCGGCCGCCACGGCTCGACCCTCCGTGATATTACCAAAAACGTTGGCTGGACGCCCGAAGTCGTCCGCACGCCCCCGATCGAGTCCTCGACGGTCTCGAACGTCCGGAGCTTCCTGAAGCAAGAACGCGACGAACGGCGAGATATCTTGGAGAAGGTCGGCCGGCAGATCCACCGCGAGGAGATGTCCGACGACGAGTACGTCCGGATCACCACGCTGGGCTGTTGCCGAGAGGTCGGCCGCGCCTCGTTTATCCTCTCGACGCCGGAAACGCGGATCCTCGTCGACTGCGGTGACAAGCCCGGTGCAGAGGGCGAGGTACCCTACCTCCACGCACCGGAAGCGCTCGGTGCCGGTCCCCAGACGATCGACGCGGTCGTGCTCACCCACGCCCACCTGGACCACTCCGCGCTCATCCCGCTCCTGTTCAAGTACGGCTACGACGGCCCCATATACTGCACCGAGCCGACGCGTGACCTGATGGGCCTGCTCACGCTCGACTACCTCGACGTCGCCGCCAAGGAAGGGCGCGCGCCACCGTACGAGTCAGAACAGGTTCGCGAGGCGATCAAACACTGCATCCCGCTCGAGTACGGCGACGTGACGGACATCGCGCCGGACGTCAAGCTCACCTTCCACAACGCGGGCCACATCCTCGGCTCGGCCGTCTCGCACTTCCACATCGGGGACGGCCTCTACAACGTCGCGTTCTCCGGCGACATTCACTACGACGATACCCGCCTGTTCAACGGTGCCGTCAACGACTTCCCGCGCGTCGAGACCCTCGTCCTCGAGTCGACCTACGGCGGTCGCAACGATTACCAGACCGACCAGAAAGACTCCGAGAAGAACTTGACGAAGGTCATTCAGGAGACCTACGATCGGGGCGGCAAGGTCGTTATTCCCGCCTTCGCCGTCGGTCGGTCACAGGAGATCATGCTCGTCCTCGAGGAGGCGATGCGCAACGGTAAAATTCCCGAGATGCCGGTCCACCTCGACGGCATGATCTGGGAGGCGACTGCGATCCACACGACCTACCCAGAGTACCTCCGCGACAACCTCCGGGACCGGATCTTCCACGAGGACGAGAACCCGTTCCTCGCCGAGGAGTTCAACCACATCGACGCCGGCGAGGAAGAGCGACAGGAGGTCGCCGACGGCGACCCCTGTATCATCCTCTCGACGTCCGGGATGGTCACCGGCGGGCCGATCATGTCCTGGCTCGGCCACATCGGCCCCGACCCGGACTCGACGCTCGTCTTCGTCGGCTACCAGGCCCAGGGAACCCTCGGTCGACGCATCCAGAACGGCTGGGACGAAATCCCGACCAGCGAGGTCGGTGCGATGGGCTCTAACAGCAACGGTCGCGGCACCCTCTCGCTGAACATGAACGTCGAAACCGTCGACGGTTTCTCCGGCCACGCCGACCGCGCCGGCCTCGAGAACTTCGTCAAAACGATGAACCCGCGCCCCGAGAAAGTGCTCTGCGTTCACGGCGACGAACGCTCCACGCAGGATCTCTCGAGCGCGCTGTACCACGACTTCGACATGCGGACCTTCGCGCCGAAGAACCTCGAGACGTTCCGGTTCCTCTAAAGAAAGCCCTCGGTGAGCCCTGGCAGGCCTCGCTCCGCGGCTTCGCCGCTTCGCTTCGAGGTCGCTTCGCGACCTCGCACCGATCGGCCTTTTCAGGTCTACCGGAGCGCCTGCAGCGCTCCGGTC